>VXZK01000087.1 GCA_009845545.1 Candidatus Poribacteria bacterium | reverse complement strand
AGGTGTCAATTTAGCGGTCCCCAGAGCCGGTAGGTGCGGTTTCTAACCGCACCGGATACTTTGCGAAAACCTTCAGAGGCAGCGTTTGCGAAACACGAGTTCTGCTAAAGAAGAAACCGAGAATCCTATTAGGAGAAATACGGTTTGGTTGGATGCGGGTCGTAAGAAACACCCCTTTATCCGCGCTTATCAAGGGGTAGGCGACACCGCAAGGCCGAACCCACCGGGACTGGGAACCGAGACGGGATTCAAGAGGTTTGTGAAGTTATCACGGGTGCCGCGTCGGATCCGGGGCGGAACATAGTGAAAAGTGAGGGGATGTAAACTTTTTTGGTGGGTCTTTCGTATAATATGTTATAATGGTCAACACTGACGGGTAAATCCAAAGGAGATAGAGAGATGAGGTTGCAAATATCTTTTGCGCTATTGTTGCTTTTAGCAATGGTGGTATTTGCCGGGTGTTATACACAACTCGGTCACCATGCGTCTTCAGATTTTGGTCGGGTACACCCTAAACACCATGAAGGTCTAACAGAAAAAGAAACGGAGCCGGAGCATGCTGATGAAGCCGAGTCGGAAGCATCCGAATTAACGGATGCGGATGACGAAGATTCGGAAGGGTATTACGGGCGACGGAAACGCAGTTATCGTACCACGGACCCCCAACCTTATCGGTACGACACCTATTGGTCCCCTTACGTCGCGTATCCGTCCTACGCATATCCGCCGGTTTGGTATTATCCGTATCGCCCTTTTTATAGGGACAGCTATTATTATGGTTACCATGCGCCGTATTACCGCTATTACAGGGGCTATTATCCGTATAGGAACGTCTATCGTCGGTATCACGGTGGCGGAAGTCGGTGGACACCGCTTTCACGGCGGGCTTACAAGAAAGGCGATGGACGGCTTGAAAATCGGCGTTCGCGAAGTTCACGCGGCGTAACTTCGCCGTCGCCAAGGTCGAGATCCGAACGGCTGCGGACGAGAGATCGGAATAAAAAATAATAATGGAGGAATCGGAACGATGAAACGTGCAATGTATGTGAGTCTTATCTGTTTATTCGCCATAGTGTTCTTTGCGAGTGTGAGTATGGCGCAGGTAGAAGAGATGGCGATTGGGAAAACGTTTGGTGTCGGGGCACGAACAATGGGGATGGGGGGTGCCTCCTTGGGACTCGCTGATGATTTCACTGCGCTTTACTGGAATCCGGCGGGTATGGCACAGATTCAGAAGTTTGAGTTTTTTAGCAGCCTGTCGCACAACGTAGCAATTGCTGATACCTATTTTACGGGCGATGCGGTGAAAACAACAACGAGTCGCTCACAGATGCGTCTGAATTCCATTGGGTTTGTTTATCCACTGGAGACTAGACAGGGTGGCTTGGCAGTCGGCTTCGGTTACAACCGTCCACAAAATTTTGATTATCAGACGGCGGTTCAAGGCATTGATCCGGGTTCTGGTACGGATTTCAGTGGATTTGCTGTTGATGAACTGAATATCAACAGTGGCGGCATCGGAATTTGGAGTTTTGGTGCAAGTGTGTACGTTACAAAACAGGTTTTAGTTGGTGGTTCGTTGGATTTTTGGCACGGTAATAGTCTAAATGAATTGGATACGGAAGCTACCGACACTCTAAACGTAGATAATGAGTGGTTGCGTTTTAGATACGACGATGAAATTGACCGGGAGTATTCAGGTGTAGGGGGGAGGATAGGGCTGCTTGCGCATTTGACAGATACGATCAATCTTGGATTGACCCTGGTCGCGCCTGTTGATTTAGGCGTTGACGAGGTGTGGTATCAATCTACGGTAGATGTATTTGATGATGGCGAAAAGTCGACGGATTCCACAAGTGGTGCCCAAACGTATGACATTGAGCGTCCGTTTGAAATAGGAGTCGGTGCTGCTGTGAAATTATTCAACAAACAGTTGATTTTGGCTGGGGATGTTCAATTGACGGACTGGACACAAACGCGCTATGATCCAGCACCAGCGGACGACATTCCGAAGAATAATTTTGAAGAGTACTATGCTACAACGCTTCAGGTGAGACTCGGTGCGGAATATCAGATACCCATCATTGCGACACATATCCGCTTTGGTTATCTTCGCGACCCTATCCCGTTCAGGTATACCGAGGTAGACACGCATGATTTCTTGACGGCAGGTGTCGGTAAAATTTTCGAGGATTCCTTGAAACTTGATGTTACGTATGTGCTCGGTGGTTGGGCACAAGAAAGCAATGATGTTAAGACCGAAAACTTGACGCACCGGGTGTTTATGTCAGCTGCGTATCGGTTTTAATAGTTGTCAGTAGTCAGTCGGATTTTTTCTTCCGAAAAAACCTTTCAGTTGTCAGTATGGGCGCGACCTGATGCCTACGCTGCTGAGAGCGATAAAAACAGACATGGGCGAAGTTATCCACTTCGCCCATGTTTTTTATTTATAGTAAAATCGAGAAATAAGTTTACACTTCTCGCTCGTAGGGGTTGGGTAACCCAACCCCTACGGTTCCCGACGTGTGCAAGTAATTACGGGCTCTACTATAACGTGCGAATGAACACCGTCAAACAAGTTGGATGTAGCCCATCTGTGTGCCATCGCCTTTTCGGAGTTCGCCTCTGATGATACGCGTGTATCCCCCGTTCCGGTCTTGGTAGCGGGGTGCGATGTCATCAAAAAGTTTGCGTAGGACAGCGTGCTTGTCAAGTGCTGTGGGGTTCTCGCCTCTTGCGAGTTTATAGTGCAAGTTTGTCCCGTAGAGCATTTTTGCGGCTTGTCGCCGTGCGGGCAGGTCGCCCTGTTTTGCGAGTGTGATTAATTTTTCAGCGACTCGGCGGAGTTCTTTGCACTTAGGGATCGTTGTCCTTATTTGTTCGTGTTCAAATAGTGCGGTGGCTTGGTTGCGAAAAAGAGCCTTTCTGTGGCTTGACGTTCGTCCCAATTTTCGGCCGCGTTTTCTATGACGCATCTTCTTCCTCCATATCTACGTTGTGGTGAAGAGTTATGACTGTAAGGAAGCAGGTTCCATATCCTCTTCGCCGATGTCTGCGTCGTCCATATCGTCTGGGTCCATTCCGAGGGCAAGTCCCATGTTGGCAAGTTGTTCTTTAATTTCGTTGAGCGAAGTTCGCCCGAAATTCTTGTATTCCAACATATCCTTTTCCTCTTTTGTGACGAGTTCGCGTATGGTTTTAATGTTTGCGGTTTCGAGGCAGTTGCTGGCTCGTACCGAGAGTTCAAGTTCGGAGACAGGTTTTGCGAGGTATCGGTTTCGCCTAAGTTTTGCCTCGTCAATCTCGGGTTCCGGTTCAACGTAGTTTTCATCGAATTCTGTAAAGAGTTCGAGTTGTTGTAGCAAAATCGTTGCTGCGCGCGTAACAGCTTCCTTTGCTGTGATGGTTGCATCTGTCCAGACTTCAAGGTTAAGTTTATCAAAGTTTGTCATATCGCCGACGCGCGTTTCTTCTACCCAGAAGTTGACTTTCTCGACAGGTGAAAATTTTGCGTCGACGGGTATGATCCCAATGTTCTGTCCTGGGGTTCTGTGTTCTTCTGCGAGAGAATATCCTCGACCCGTTTGTGCGTGGATTTCAATATCTAACCCCTCACATTCGTCAAGCGTTGCGATATGCTGATCAGGGTTTATAATCTCCACGAGTGCGTTGGGCAGGATGTCAGCGGCTGTGACTTCGCCGGAGCCTTCAGCGTTCAATGTAAGCCGCAGCGGGTCATCTGTTGCGATGTTTAGGCGAACCTCTTTGAGGTTAAGAATAATTTGTACCACATCTTCCAGTACCCCGGGAATCGTGGCGTATTCGTGTTTGACCTGTTCGATTTGAACAGCGGTGATCGCTGCGCCTTTAATTGAGGAAAGGAGGACTCGGCGGAGTGAATTGCCGAGGGTTGTTCCAAATCCGCGCTCGAAAGGTTCAGCGGTATATTTTGCGTAATCGGGCCGTAAAGATTCTGTGTCAGTTCTGAGCCGCTCGGGCATTTCTAGCTCGGACCTTATCATCGATTTTCTCCTATAGGATTAAACTGGGTGTTAAAACGCACATGAACTGAGGGACAGTGGTTTGCGAAGTAGCCCCTTTGTCCCTTAATTCTGTGTCGGAGTCGCATTATTGGACATCCCCTGATTTCGACGAGCATTTGAGTGCAGGCGCGCTATTGCGTCGTCTACATATTTATGGAACGCTCGCGATTCGATAACGCACGAAATATAGAGATGTGCCTATCGGGAGTAAAGTTCAATGATGAGTTGCGTTTCAAGGTCCACGGCGATCTGTTCTACGACGGGTGCTCCCTGAACACGCCCTTCCGGTTTATCAGTATCGATTTCGAGCCATTCAGGTGCGCCGCGTTGCTGTGCGTACTCAAGAGCTTCCTGAATGGTAGCGAGGTTTCGGCTTCGTTCACGTGGTGTGATGACATCGCCAATCTGCACGATATAGGAAGGAATGTTAACACGCTTGCCGTTAACAGTGAAATGATTATGCTTCACGAGTTGCCGTGCCTGATTTCGAGAAGTCGCGAACCCGAGTCGGTAAACGACATTATCTAATCGGCGTTCAAGGAAACTAATCAAATTCTCACCTGCAATTCCTGATTGACGGGCAGCTTTGAAATAATAGTTCCGAAATTGTTTCTCAAAAACGCCGTAGGTTCGTTTGACTTTCTGTTTGGCGCGTAGCTGCCGCCGGAAGTTGTCTCGCCCTCGGCGAGGGGGTGTTTGTCCGTGTTCTCCGGGTGGATAGCTGCGGCGTTCAAAAGCACATTTGGGGCCGTTGCATCGCCGTCCTTTGAGAAAGAGTTTTTCGCCTTCCCGCCGGCATAATTTACAGACTGCGTCTAAATATCTGCTCATTCGTTTTCCTCAAATACCTCAAACCCGTCGTCTCTTAGGGGGACGACATCCATTGTGTGGGATAGGAGTCACATCTTTCATCAAGCTAATTTCGAGTCCGGCTGCGGCGAGTGCCCGTATAGAAGATTCTCGTCCGGATCCGGGTCCTTTGACTCTAACCTCCACGCGTTTCATGCCGTGATCCATTGCTCGACGTGCGCACGCTTCTGCTGTTTGCTGTGCAGCAAAAGGGGTTGACTTGCGTGAACCGGTGAAAGTCATTCCAGCGTTCGCCCATGCAACGGTGTTTCCGTTTAAGTCTGTGATGGTAATAATTGTGTTATTGAAGGTAGCTTGGATATGTGCTATCCCCTCAGGAACATTCTTGCGTTCTCTTCTTCTTCCACGCAAAACGGTTCTCCTTTTTTATGTGCGGTTGTCGGTTGTCGGTTGTCAATCGTCAGTTACAAGAGGGTTGGGATTATCCCGAAGTCTCTTTCTGAGAACTGAAAGGTTTTCGTAGAAAAACCGAACCGATAACTGATAACCATTCCTCTGATAACCGATAGCTGAAGGTTCTTTCGCTATCCGCTCTTGCGTGCTGCCTCTTTGGCTTTTCTGCCGACAGAGATCGTTCTTGCTTTTCCCTTACGGGTGCGAGCATTTGTATTGGTGCGCTGCCCACGGACTGGCAATTGTCGACGATGCCGTAAGCCGCGATAACTGTTGATATCCATCAGTCGTTTAATGTTCTGATCGATTTCACGCCGCAAGTCGCCCTCAATTTTATAGTCTTGAATTTTGTCTCGGAGTTGACTAATCTCATTTTCAGCGAGCGTGTCAACTTTTTTTCCGGGCTCAATATCGAGGTCGGTGACAATTTGGGATGCGGTGTAGCGACCGATGCCGTAAATTGCTGTCAGTGCGATGTCTATGCGTTTGTCTCGGGGCAAATCAACCCCTGCGATCCTTGCCATGCGTTATCTCCTTTACACCTCGGTAGGTGCGGTTTCTAACCGCACCTACCAGGGGGTGTGCATGTATTTTCTGATTTTACTATAAAGGGTTAGCCCTGTCGCTGTTTGTGCTTCGGGTTTGAAGGACAAATGACTCGGACCACACCTTTTCGCTTAATAATTTTACACTGGTTGCACATTTTTTTAACAGAAGGTCTGACTTTCATAATATCCTCTTTCAGGCGAAAGTACTTAACGTCGTCTGCCTTTGAGTTTCCGATCTTTTAGGAATCCTTCATAGTGTCGGACAGTCAAATAGGATTCAATTTGTGACATTGTATCTAATACGACACCAACCACAATTAAAATAGAAGCCCCATCTACCATGGTTGCTCCGATGTTGAGGCGCTCTGTAATAATTATCGGGATCACGGCGATAGCAGCGAGAAAAACAGCACCTGGCAGCGTGATCCGTGTGAGCGTCGTATTGATATAATCGGCTGTCTGTTTTCCGGCACGAATCCCTGGTATAAAACCGCCATATTTCTGTAAATCCTCTGCCATTTGGACAGGGTTAATTTGCACGGCTGTGTAAAAATAGGTGAAGCCGATGATTAACAAGGCGTAAAAGGTAAGCCACAAAGGTGTCCCGGTATCAATCAGTGCTTGTGCGCCTGTTACCCATTCCCAGTCTCGTGGCAGGAACCCGAGGGCAGTTGGTGGGAACTGAATAAGTGTAATAGCAAAGATGATAGGAATCATGCCAGCGGCGTTAACTCTGAGTGGCAGATGCGTTGATTGCCCGCCAATCACCCGACGTCCGCGAATCTGTCTCCCGTATTGGACCGGAATTTTTCTAACAGAGAGAGTGATGAAGACTGTCCCCATAACGGCTATAACAATGAGTCCGATGAGGATCACGAGTGATAGGATTCCGAATTCGGGTCTTGTCACTAAACTGTTTAAAACGGTAGTGACACCGCCGGGCAGTCCGGCGATAATCCCAACAGTAATGATTAACGAGATACCTTGTCCAATGCCGCGTTCGGTGATTTGCTCACCCAACCACATAACGAAGGAGGTGCCTGCTGTGAGTGTCAAGACGACGAGAAAATGCCACCATAAGTTAGGGTCTCTGACGATTTCGCCAGCCTGTCCGGTAATGTTCTCAGGATTCCGCAAGACGATACTAATCGTTATCCCTTGGATGATAGAAAGTATAACAGTTCCGTATCGCGTATACTGCGTCATTTTCTTTCTGCCATCAGGTTCTTTGGAGAGTTTCTCCAAAGAAGGCACGATAACACCGAGGAGCTGCATAATGATCGAGGCACTAATATACGGCTGTATACCGAGTGCGAAAATCGTCATTTGACTAAATGCGCCCCCGGAAAACAGGTCGATGAACCCAATGACATTACCCCCACGCTCCATGAGTTGTTTAAAAAACGCTTCAAGAGCCACGTCGTCGATCCCGGGCAGTGTAATGTGGGCGCCCAAGCGGTAAACAATCAAGAGCAGCCCTGTAAAAATAAGACGTTTCCGCAATTCGGGGATTTTAAAAGCGTTTTGGAATGCCTTAATCACTTAGTTTTTTTCCTCCTCGCCTGCGGACTCTCAAGCAGCGCTGTCCGGATTAGCATGCAGTCCGAGTACTTCGGCTGTGCCGCCTTTAGATTCAATTTTTTCGATCGCTGATTTTGAGAAACGGTGCGCTTGAACCTTCAACTGTTTTTCGAGTTCGCCATCGCCGAGTATCTTTATCAGTGCATTCTTTCGTTTGATTAAGCCTGCTTCGCGAAGGGATTTAGGACTGACAACTGCTGCGTCATCGAAAAGATTGAGGGTTTCAACATTGATAACATCATATTCAAATCGTTTGTGTCCGGTTCGCCGTGGTCCACGCTTCGGTAAGCGTCGCACGAGCGGCATCTGCCCACCTTCAAACCATGCTGGAATTGAACCACCGGATCGGGACTTTTGTCCTTTGTGTCCGCGTCCACAGGTTTTGCCCCACCCTGAAGCGTTCCCTCTACCGACTCGCTTCCTTGAGCGTTTTGAGCCGGGGGCAGGTTTAAGTTCATTCAATTTCATGAGGATTACTCCATTCGTTTATGACTATCGGAAACTGTCGGAAACCTTCAGTTGTCAGTTAAGAGGTATTTGAACGTTCAATCGCTTCTTTCTAACTGCGAACAGCTGATCGCTGATTGTCAATTTTTAGCGTTTTTTGAGTAGTTCTTCAACAGATAGTTCTCGTAGTCGTGCGACTTCATTGACATCTTTGAGGCTCTTTAGCCCCAGTATAGTGGCTTCAGCGATATTTTTCACATTCCGAGAAGATAGGCATTTTGTCAGTGCGTCTCGTACGCCCGCGAATTCGAGAATCGCGCGCGTTGCGTGCCCTGCGATAATACCTGTTCCGGGGCTTGCGGGTTTCAACAAAACTTTTGCGGATTTGAATTCGCAGGTAATTTCATGCGGAAGCGTGCCGTTGATGATGGGTACCCGAATTAGGTTTTTGCGAGCATCAGCGAAACTTTTGCGGAGCGCGCCAGCCACTTCGCTTGCGCTCCCGAAGCCGATACCGACAATCCCATCACGATTTCCAACAACCGTGAGCGAGTTAAAGCTCGGCGTTCGCCGCCCTTTACCGACTCGCATCACTCGGTTAATTGTAATCATGCGCTCCTCAAATTCAAAATCATCAGGGTTAATTCTATCTTTCAGCAAAAAAGTCTCCTATCCGGTATGAATCCTGTTTACCGTGTGTGTAGGTGTCCAGGAACCGGTGTGCGGGGCATTTAGAACTTCAGTCCCTCTGCCCTGGCTGCTTCTGCGAGGGCTTTTATGCGCCCATGGTAGAGATGCCCGCCCCGATCAAAGACGACTACCTCAATTTCCCGCTGCTTGGCTTTTTGGGCGATAAGTGCGCCAACACTTTCCGCTGCCGTTATGTTTCCACCGTTTGAAAGGTTCTCTTTGAGTTCGGGTGACAACGTAGAGGCTTCGGCGACCGTTTCACCAAGTTCATCGTTAATGAGCTGCGCATAGATATGTTTCAAACTTCTGAAAACAGCCAACCGCGGTCTGTCGCCTGTCCCGCTCACCTTTTGGCGGACACGTTTCCGACGGCGCAGATGGCCCATGCGTTTCTTTTTTATCAGTGTCAAAATGTCTCCTTATTACCATAGGCGCGCCGTCTATTTGATAAGGCGTTTAAATTTTGTCCTATCGCGCGCGGTAGATAACAGCATTAAGCGACAGCTGCAGCTTTCCCTTCTTTATCTCGGACGCGTTCGCCATCGTAGCGGATACCTTTACAAGGTTTATAGGTATCGGGTTTCCGGATCTGACGAATCGTCGCTGCCACCTGTCCAACGAGTTGTTTATCAATACCACTGACAAGAACAGGTGTGTGTGCCTGCCCATCTATTGTTTCAGAGGCTTCAACACTCAGCGTGATTCCCTCAGGCGGGGTATAAGTGACAGAGTGTGAGTAACCGACATCAAGCACTAAATCTTTATCACGGTTAACTTCGGCCCGGTAGCCGGTGCCCACGACTCGCAGTTTTTTCTCAAAGCCCTCTGACACGCCCGTAACCATGTTGGCGATGAGGCTGCGCGCCAACCCGTGCAAGGCTTTGTGTTGTTTAAGTTCACTTTTTCTTTGGACGGTTAGGACGTTTTCCTGAAGCGTCACATCGATTCCGTCGGGGAGTACCCAATTGAGACTTCCTTTGGGCCCTTCGACCTGTACGTCGCTTTGATTTAAAGCCACTTGTACTTTGTCGGGTAGTGGAATCGGTTGTAGTCCAATACGTGACATTCTATTTCTCCCAACTTCTTGAGAGTCATCTTCAAAATCTTACCAGACGTAACATAAGACTTCACCGCCGACTTTATCCTTACGGCACTGGGGTGTGGTTTTCAGCCCACTGGAAGTAGATAAAATGGCGACGCCAAGTCCTCCGTAAACCCGCGGTAGACTATCAGCTTTGGCGTAAATCCGTCTTCCGGGTTTGCTGATCCGTCTAAGGTTTGTGATGACCTTCTCTTTTTTGGTATTTCCGTATTTCAAATAGATTCTTAAAATCCCCTGTTTTCCGTCTTCAAGCAAGCGGTAATTTCGGACAAAACCTTCTTCAGCTAAAATGCGTGCGATTTCCGCTTTGACCTTTGAAGAGGGGATTTCAACGCGTTCATGTCCTGCCATATTGGCGTTGCGGATACGTGTTAGCATATCAGCAATCGGATCGGTCATCGACATGAAAGATTCTCCTTCTTTCTCGTTTTTGAAAAGCTGCAGTCCACATCGTGCGATTGTCGTTAAGGCAGACGGGTTTCAGTTTTCTACCAACTCGCCTTCCGGACACCGGGGATTTTCCCGGCGCGGGCGAAAAGACGAAAACAGATACGACACAATTCAAACTTGCGCAGATACCCCCGCGCTCTCCCGCAACTTTTACAGCGGCTGTATTTCCGAGTTTGGAACCGCGGGGTTCTTTTCTGTTTGGCAATCCATGCTTTACTTGCCAACCTTGAGCTCCTTTTCTTGTTTATCCGGGCTGTGTTTTTCAGTGGGTCCGGATGTTGAAAGTTAGCTGCGTCCGAAGCTGCGAGGGAGTCTGTGTAGCCATTTTGCGGTGGCCCGTTATGCTACCGAACCGATCTATTTCTGGAACGGCATCCCGAGCAGTCTTAGCAATTCGCGGCCTTCTTCATCTGTCGGGGCAGTGGTAACAACAGTTACGTTCAGCCCACGGATATCGTTAACGTTGTCGTAATCAATTTCCGGGAAGATTAGCTGTTCGGTGAGGCCGAGCGAGTAATTGCCCCGGCCGTCAAATGCGTCTGGCGATACACCGCGAAAGTCCCGGATTTGCGGTAAGACGACGTTGACCAATCGGTTAAAGAACTCATACATCCGCTGCTGTCTGAGGGTAACTTTACATCCAATAGCCATGCCTTCCCTGACTTTAAAAGCAGAAACGGATTTTTTGGCATGCGTAATGATAGCGCGTTGTCCCGCGATAAGCGTGAGTTCTCCGACGGCATCTTCTAATGCTTTGGGGTTTTGAAGTGCTTCGCCGACCCCGATATTGAGTGTAATCTTGTCGAGTTTCGGAATCTGCATTACATTTCCATAGTTAAAATGGCTTTGTAATGCGGGCATGACTTCGGTTTGATAAAATTCTTTGAATGGGCTCATGAGCCTTGTATCCTATAAATCGCTTATGTAGTGAGATTGTCTCGGTAACACTTCCTGTCTGCGGTGTCAAGGTTGTATTTTTATGCATCAACCTTTTTGAGATTGGAAACGTGAATGGTGCCTTCGCGTTCGACAACACCGCCTTGTCCCATTTGGTTTGGTCGGAGGTGGCGTTTAACGATATGAACGCCTTCAACGATTGCGCGTTGTTTTTTTGGGAACACCTCCAAAACCACACCTTCCTTACCGCGGTCTTGTCCGCTCAGGACTAGGACCGTATCATTCTTTTTAATATGCAGTTTTTGTCGTGCCACAATTGTCCTCCTAAATAACCTCAGGTGCAAGTGAGATAATTCGGGTGAAGCCCTTTTCTCTGAGTTCTCGCGCGACGGGTCCGAAAATTCGGGTACCTCGTGGCAGTTGGTTTCCTTCTCGATCCGGCGGATGGACGAGAACCGCAGCATTCTGGTCAAATTTGATATAAGATCCGTCTGGGCGTCTATATTCTTTAGTCGTCCGGACGACAACGGCGCGAACGACTTCGCCTGCTTTAACCTGTGTATTAGGTGTTGCTTCTTTAATGCTTGCCACAATCACATCGCCTACGCGTGCGTAGCGCCGGCGGGTACCTCCTAATACACTAATGCACATTAATTTTCTTGCGCCAGTATTATCAGCACAGCTTAATCGAGAGTATGATTGAACCATTTTTGTATCCTCCTCTACCGTTTTCAAAACGGTGTTTTGGAAACGTCAGAGTGTGGATGAAAACCCTTTCTTCCCAAGTGCCATGCGTACACCGTCAGCTATGTCCTTCACCTCATGCGTAGGGAAGTGGCAATTGTTCTGGTGATGGCATTTCTTAATCGTTTGCGGGTTGTATTGCGCTTACGACCGCTTGGACCCGCCACCGTTTCTGACGACTCAGTGGTCGGGTTTCAACAACCTGCACCACATCACCGACGTTACAACTGTTCTGTTCATCATGAGCGAGAATCTTCTTCGTTTTCCGGACGACCTTCTTGTAAAGAGGGTGTTGATAGCGGCGAACAATTGATACCGCGACAGTTTTATCCATACTATTACTGGTAACAAGACCTGTCCGAAATTTACGATGTCTTCTTCTTTCCTCGTTCAAGGTTATCCTCCAAACCAGCCAAAACCTGTTAGCGTGTGCACTTTGAAATGTACGTTCCTGAAATTGTTTACTGCGAGCGCTCCTTGAGAAGAGTTTGTACACGTGCGATGTCCTTGCGGATTTTGCCGATACGTGTTGTGTCTTCTTGTTGTCCTAAGATACTTCTAAATCTTTGGTTAAACAGGCTCTCCTTTAGCGTCTGCAGTTCACCTTCCAATTCTTCGGTTGTTTTCCCGCGTAGTTCATCCGCTTTCATATTTGCGTGTCTCCTTGGATATTGTGAAAAAGATGATGCTGCGTTGATGCGTGCATAATTTTTTTCCAACGCCGGAGTCGTAGCCGAAATTACACATTCCGTGCAACGAACTTAGTTTTGATTGGCAGTTTATGGGCGGCTCGTGCCATCGCCCCTTTTGCATCTTCAAGCGAAACGCCGCTTAATTCAAAAAGGACTCTGCCGGGTTTAGCGACAGCGACCCAGTATTCGGGGGGGCCTTTCTTTCCCTTGCCCATGCGAGTTTCAGCAGGTTGTTTACTGAGTGGTTTGTGCGGAAAGACCTTGATCCAAAGTTTTCCGCCGCGGCGTACATAGCGCGTGATAGCGATACGTGCGGATTCAATCTGATTGTTTGTAATCCAGCCGGCTTCCATTGCTTGCAAACCGTATTCACCGAAGTTGATTTGCGAGCCCCGGAGCGGTTTTCCTCGGCGTTTTCCGCGATGCACATAGCGGCGCATCACGCGTTTCGGCATTAACACCTTAGATGCCTCCTTAAGATAAATCAGTGAGTCGAGTTATGACTCGTTCCTGGATCCCTGATTGCCCTGACGCTGTCTGCGTCGGTTTCTTCCTCTGTCTTGTCTTCCAGATTGTCGGGATCGTCCATCTTGCGGGCCAGAACGTCTGTCGCCTCGTCGTCGCTCAGACCGCTGCGAACCAGTATCTTCGCGCCGTCCCGATTGACGGCGGACGGGTGCTTCGCCCTTTAATTTGTCTGGGACACCAATAATTTCGCCCTTGAAGATCCAAGTTTTGACTCCAATTTTACCGTATGTTGTATTTGCTTCGGTAAACCCGTAGTCAACATCGGCTCTAAGGGTGTGAAGTGGGACGCGTCCCTCAATACTGGATTCGGCGCGTGCGATTTCTTTGCCGTCTAATCTCCCGCTGACCATAATTTTAACGCCTAAAGCCCCTGCTTGCATTGAGCTGGAGATGCTGCGCCGCATTGCGTGTTTAAAACCGGCTCGGCGTTCTATTTGCGTAGCAACAGCTTCCGATACAAGTTGCGCGTCGAGTTCAGCGACTCTAATTTCCGAGACATTAATTCGGACGGGGCAGCCGACCTCTTTCTCGATTAATGCTTGTAGTTTCTCAGCTTCAGCACCGCGACGCCCGATGACGATGCCTGGGCGCGCTGTATGGATGTTGATGCTACACCGGTCAGCGACGCGTTCGACTTCAACGCGCGAAATTCCGGCACGCGCCAGTTGCTCTTTGACGAACTTCTGAATTTTAAAATCTTCATGGAGCCACTTGGCGTAATCCCGTTCGCTGTACCACTTTGAATCCCACGTCTCAATGATTCCTAAGCGTAATCCACGCGGGTGAGTCTTTTGTCCCACGCAAACCTCCTATCAGATTTTCCCGCTTGTGACGTGGAGTCCGAGGCGTTTCGTAGTGCTTTATAAGCGTGTGCGCTGTTATTCAGCATCTTCGGTACTCTCCTCGTCAACGACAACAGTGATATGGCTACTACGTTTTAGAATTCTGTTTGCCATACCGCGTGCCCGGGGACGTATCCATTTCCGCGTAATCCCTTCATCCACGCGAATTTCTTTGACATATAAGCCTTCAATATCAATACTTGGATCTTGATATTGCGCATTCGCGGCTGCTGACTGAATCAGTTTGTAGATGATAGGAGAAGCGGCTTTATGCGTAAAGCGTAGTTGACTTAACGCATCTTCAACATATTGATTACGGACGAGATCGGCGACCAAACGGGCTTTCCGCGGTGCGATCGATGCATTCCTAATTTTAGATCTGGCTTCCATCAGTGTCTCCAATAAAAGCGAGTTTCTGGTTCATCGCCATCATTGATGAAGCAGTGAACATATCTTCCCGAAAAAGAGATGAATACACTATCAATTTGCGATGAAGATTATCGCAAAAATTATCTTCTTGCCCCACCGCCAGCGTGAGAACGGAAAGTCCGGGTCGGTGAGAATTCGCCAAGTTTATGTCCTACCATGTTCTCGGTGATATAGACCGGAAAAAACTTTTTCCCGTTGTAAATTGCCAAGGTGTGTCCGACTAACTCAGGTGTAATGGTTGAACGCCGGGACCACGTGCGGATTACACGTTTAGTGCCGGAGCGCTCCATAGCGGCTACCTTCTTAGCGAGTTTCGGGTCTATATAGGGTCCCTTTTTAATAGAACGCGCCATTATGTATCTCCTTTACCTTTTAAACATTATTCGCTCGCGAAGCGAACGCGGCATGCATGAAAAGGGCTATTTGCGTCTTCCGACAATATAGCGGCTCGATTTCTTCTTCGGATTTCGGGTTTTATACCCTTTGGTTGGAACGCCCCACGGCGTGACTGGATGCCGTCCGCCGGAACTTTTCCCTTCACCGCCCCCGTGTGGGTGGTCAATTGGGTTCATCGCGACGCCTCTGACTTTCGGACGTTTTCCGAGCCATCGTGAACGTCCGGCTTTACCGATAACGATCTTGCTCACATTGCCAACCTGACCGAGTGTAGCCATCGCTCGCACCGGGATGAGCCGAATCTCACCGGATGGAAGTCGGATACGTGCGTATTTTCCCTCTCTGTCAACCAATTGGGCAGCACCGCCGGCACTACGTACGAGTTGTCCGCCTTTTCCCGGTTTCATCTCTATATTATGAATGGAGGAACCGAGTGGGATTCTTTCAAGCGGCAAAGCGTTTCCAACCCGAATTTCTGCGTCTTCGCCTGAAGTGAGCATGTCGCCTACTTGAACCCCAACGGGTGCAAGAATATAGCGTTTTTCCCCATCAACATAGTTGAGGAGTGCGATATGCGCGGAACGATTTGGATCATATTCAATTGCGGCAACTTTAGCCGGGATGCCAAACTTATCACGTTTGAAGTCAATGACCCGGTATCGACGTTTGTGTCCACCGCCGCGACGTCTGACTGTCAAACGTCCGCTGGAATTCCGACCGGCTTTCTGCTTGCTCCCTTTGACGAGTGATTTTTCCGGTTTGCTCCGCGTAATCTCTTCAAAGGTGTACCCAGTCATAAACCGGCGACTGGGGGTGATAGGTGAATACGTTTTAGGCACTCTGAATTCCTTTTTTAATAGTTGTAAGTTATAAGTTATAAGTTTTTCGTCTGGTTCTTGAGCGTTGATTCTCTCTTTGTCCAGGGGGTTGCCGATTTTAGCAACAACCGTGTGAAAAAGATGTTAGTGAATCAAATGCTTAACTGACAACTGACAACTGATGACTATATAGTTTCAAACGCTTGGATAGTTACCCCTTCTCTGAGCGTAATAATTGCTTTTTTCCAATGCGGTTTCCGCCCGCGTTGATAACGCAACATTTTCCCTTTCGGCTTACCCCGAACGTGCATTGTTCGGACTTTAAGGATGTCCCCTTGGATGTCAAACAATTCTTCAGCAGCCCGGCGAATCTGTGGTTTTGTCGCCTTGCGATCAACAATAAAGGCGTACTTATTATCTTCGCGGAGAATTGTGCTTTTCTCTGTAATCAGCGGTTGCAGTATAATCTGATATCCATCCTTCATGAGTCTTGTCCTTCGGTATCTGAACCGGTGTTTAGGAACTTGGATTCGAGTTTCTCAGCGGCTTTCTCGGTGATTATCAACGTATCGTGCCACATGACTTGATAGACGTTGAGCGTATTCCATGTGCAGCTGTTAACTTTCGGAATGTTCCTCACGGAGAGGTGGATATTCGGGCTATGCTCATCAAGAATGAGCAGTACCTTTCCGTCAGCGTTCAGTGCTTTTAACATGTTGACGATGTTTTTGGTACGCGGTTGTTCAAGCGTGAAGTCTTCAACAAGAATGCACTGCTGATTCTGGAACCGGTCTGCGAGTGCGCTATGTAATCCGAGTCGTCGTAAGCGTTTCGGGGTGTGCTGCCGATAGTTCCGAGGTTTTGGTCCGAACGCTACCCCGCCGTGGACTCGATGCGGTGCCTTAGCGTCTCCGACGCGTGCTCTGCCAGTTCCTTTTTGACGGTAGAGTTTTTTCCCACTACCTTTCACTTCACTCCGGGTCTTCGTTGATGCATCGCCTTGCCTTTGATTGGCAAGGTAAGCAACGACGCACTGGTGAATGACAGGTCCATTCACCTCAGCATCAGTGAATGCGTCAGCTAATACTTTTTCGTGCAGGACATCCCCGGATCTGTTGTGTACGTCTAAAGTTGACATATTTGTATGCTCTTTTTCTTTTGGCGCTCGTTGGTTTACGATTGCCTACCTATGCACTGGGTGCTTTAGATGCTTTTCTAATCAGAAGCAAACCGTTAGGTGGTCCCGGGACAGCGCCTTTTACCACCAGCAAGTTCCGCTCAGGATCGGCTTGGATCACGGGAAGATTTTGGGCAGTATGGCGTTTGGCACCGTGGCGTCCAGCCATCCGTTTCCCTTTAAAAACTCGAGAGGGTGTTGCGCTCGCTCCAATGGAGCCGGGGCGACGGAGGTCTTGCTCGCCGCCGTGGCTTTTTTTCCCACCGGCGAATTTCCAACGTTTCACGACCCCGGTAAAACCGCGTCCTTTTGAGGTGCCAGTCACGTCAACAAGTTCACCTTCTGAAAAGACGCTTGCATCAACAATGTTTCCTATGGACACATCCTCAAGACTCTGTACCCGAAATTCGCGAAGCACGCGTGCCGAATCAACACCGGCTTTTGCTAAATGTCCACGTTTTGGGCTATTTGTGCGGTTCTCTTTCTGTTGCCCAAAACCCAACTGAACGGCTTGATATCCGTCCTTCTCTTGTGTTTTGAGTTGAACAATTGGACAAGGGCCTGCTTGGATAACAGTAACAGGCACCGCTGTTCCAGAATCTTCAAAGATTTGTGTCATGCCGACTTTGCGGCCGATAATTCCATTAACCATTTTCTTTCGCTCTCCTCCTTTAGGATTTGGAAATGCGTCCGTTATTCAGGAGTGCTTTCCAAACCGTCGGAGTGGAGAACAATCATTTCTCCGACTATAGTAGCGTGATTTTGACATCAACGCCTGCTGGCAGGTCTAACCGCATCAAAGCATCAACAGTTTTAGGTGTCGTCTCTAAGATATCCAGCAGACGTTTATGAATCCGCATCTCAAATTGTTCACGCGACTTTTTGTCTGTAAACGTTGAACGTTGGACGGTATAGATATGCTTTTTCGTCGGCAATGGAATCGGACCGGAGACAGCTGCACCAGTGCGCTTTGCCGTATCTGCTATCTGCTTTGACGACAGGTCTAACAACCGATAGTCAAATGCCTTAAGCCGGATGCGAATTTTTTGATTGTCCATCTTTTCGTATCGCCTTCACCAAACCAGAGGCGTGTCGTCGACTCACATCTTAGCGTTGATGTCGGCGGTCCTCTGTATTGATGTCCTTAAAAAGGCGGAGTTTAAACTCCGCCAAATCACTTCTTATTCAAGAATTTTAGAGACGACCCCTGCCCCGATCGTCTGTCCACCTTCACGAATTGCGAATCGAAGTTGTTCTTCCATTGCGATCGGCTTGGACAATTCAACGGTAATCTGGGCATTATCGCCGGGCATAATCATTTCGATGCCTTCAGGAAGGTCCATCTTTCCGGTTACGTCGGTTGTTCTGAAATAGAACTGGGGTCTGTATCCGCTAAAGAATGGGTTCCAGCGTCCGCCTTCATCTTTTGTGAGGATGTAGGCTTCGGCTTCAAATTTAGTATGCGGTGTAACAGTGCCGGGGATGGCTAAAACCTGTCCGCGTTCAATTGCCTCACGCTCAACACCACGTAGCAAAGCACCGAGGTTGTCGCCAGCCCGACCTTCGTCAAGACTTTTGTGAAACATCTCGACCCCTGTAATAACAGTCTCTTGTGTTTCGCGGAGTCCAACGATTTCGACCGGGTTTCCGACTTCAATGACACCGCGTTCAACACGTCCGGTAGCAACGGTGCCGCGTCCACTGATGGTGAAAGTATCTTCAATCGACATCAGGAAAGGTTTCTCGGTATCACGGACGGGTTCTGGAATGTAGCTATCAACAGCCTCCATCAGTTCCAGAATTGATTTACACGCATCGCTTGAGGGGTCTCCATCGGCTTCCATAGCTTCAAGCGCAGAACCTGTGACGATGGGAATATCGTCGCCGGGGAAGTCGTAATCGCTGAGCAATTCCCGGACTTCGAGGTCAACGAGTTCAAGCAGTTCTTCGTCATCGACCATGTCTGCTTTATTGAGGAATACGACGAGCGAAGGTACGTTCACCTGCCGTGCGAGGAGTACGTGCTCGCGCGTCTGCGGCATGGGCCCATCGGCGGCAGAAACGACAAGAATTGCTCCGTCCATCTGTGCTGCACCGGTAATCATATTCTTGATATAGTCGGCGTGTCCTGGGCAATCGACGTGTGCGTAGTGTCGATTTTCGGTTTCGTATTCAACGTGTGCTGTGTTAATCGTAATGCCACGCTCTTTTTCTTCAGGTGCCTTGTCAATATCCTCGTACGTCTGGACGTAATCTGTGTCGGCAAGTTTAGAGAGTACCATGGTAATGGCTGCTGTGAGCGTGGTTTTACCGTGGTCAACGTGCCCGATTGTCCCAATATTAACGTGTGGCTTAGTTCTTTCAAACGTTTGCTTAGCCATTTTTATCCGAGCTCCACTAAAAGTTTATTGTTGCGGGTGTTGTCAGCGCAGTTCTACAAAGCTACGCATTCCCGTTTCTATGGGGTGTCCAAACGCTTTGTTGCGCGTTAACACCGTTTAATTAAATCTTATGTCCGCTTATGGGAAGTGAGAACACTCCCACAGTTCGGACACTTCACAACTATTTAACAATTACGAATTACGATTCGTTGATGAAACTAAGTCCTCCATCACACTTGTGGGAACTTCGTTGTAGTGTGCGAATTCCATAGAGTAGTTAGCTCTACCTTGTGTGAGAGATCTGAGGGTTTTGACGTACCCAAACATTTCTGAGAGGGGGACATCAACCTTGATAACTTGGATACGGGATTTCGATTGCAGTTCCGTCTCGCGTATCTGTGCCCGACGTGCATTTAAATCGCCTATAACTTTGCCGAGGTATTCATCTGGGGCGATAACCTCAACGTCCATAATTGGCTCCAGCAGTGTTGGTGTCGCACGCTTCAATGCCTCTTTAAAGGCCATTGACCCGGCGATAGAGAACGCCATTTCTGACGAATCTACTGCGTGGTGTGAACCATCAATGAGTTTTACGGAGACATCAACAACAGGATAGCCAGCGAGGACACCGGTATTCATGGCATTTTCAATGCCTTTCTGGACGGCGGGGATGTATTCCTGTGGAATAACACCACCTTTAGTTCCGTCAATGAATTCAAAACCGGTACCTTTTTCAAGGGGTTCAACTTCAATGACGACATGACCGAATTGTCCTCTACCACCGGATTGACGTACAAATCTGCCCTCAGACTTGACCGCTTTGCGAATTGTTTCACGATAAGCAACTTCCGGGTTCCCTACATTCGCCGAGACGTTAAACTCACGGACGAGTCTATCAACAATAATTTCGAGATGAAGTTCGCCCATACCTGAGAGCAGGGTCTGTCCGGTATCTTGATCTTGATGGACTTTAAAGGTTGGGTCTTCTTCAGCGAGTTTAGAGAGGGCGAGGTTGAGTTTGTCAATGTCAGACTGTGTGCGGGGTTCGATTGCGATGGCCATTACTGGAAGCGGGAACACCATAGTTTCTAAGGTGATATGTGCCTTCGGATCACAAAGTGTATCGCCTGTTGAGAGGTCCTTTAAGCCGATTGCTGCGGCAATGTCGCCTGCATACACAACTTGCAGTTCTTCGCGTTTGTTGGCATGCATCTGCATCAAACGTCCAATCCGTTCATGTTTTCTGGTTTTACTGTTATAGACGGTATCACCTTTCTTGAGGACACCGGAGTAGACCCGTAGATAGGTCAGTTTACCGACGTGCGGATCTGTCATGATTTTGAATGCCAATGCACAGAACGGTTCTTTCTCACTCGGACGACGGGTTTTATTTTCCTCAGTTTTAGGATCAAAGCCTACTATGGGTGGCACGTCGGTCGGTGCGGGCAAGTAGGAGACGATTGCGTCTAAGAGCGGTTGTACCCCTTTATTTTTGAGAGCAGTTCCACAGAGGACAGGGACAACTTTTCCAGCGGTTACAGCGTTCCGGAGCCCTATTTTAATTTCTTCAGGTGAAATTTCGACACTGTCTAAGTATTTGAGCAGGAGTTCTTCATCACAATCGGCGATAGCCTCTAACATGCGATCGCGATATTCGTTTGCCATCTCCACCATTTCTTTGGGGATGTCCGTCTCTTGAATAACAGTGCCGTCGCTACCGGCATCTGTCCCGACATTCCAAATCTGACCTTTCATGGAGATGAGGTCAACAATACCTGTGAATTGTTCTGCTGAACCGATAGGCAGCTGGACAGGGATTGCTGGTGCGCCGAGGCGTTCTTCCATC
Source organism: Candidatus Poribacteria bacterium (assembly GCA_009845545.1). Classification (GTDB taxonomy): domain Bacteria; phylum Poribacteria; class WGA-4E; order WGA-4E; family WGA-3G; genus WGA-3G. Next base: position 1,582 of record VXZK01000087.1, on the reverse strand, counting down.
ATCTCAACAGTGCGGAAGAAGTCAGCCCCGGTTCGATCCATTTTGTTGACGAATGCGATTCGAGGTATGTCGTATTTGTCTGCTTGTCTCCAAACGGTTTCAGATTGAGGTTCAACGCCGCCGACTGCACAGAAAACTGCGACTGCGCCATCAAGTACGCGAAGTGAACGTTCAACTTCAACGGTAAAATCAATATGCCCCGGTGTATCAATGATATTAATATGGTGTTTTTTCCAGTGACAGGTTGTTGCAGCCGCAGTAATGGTAATACCGCGTTCCTGCTCTTGCACCATCCAGTCCATAGCGGTGGTGCCGTCGTCTACGTCACCGATGCGATAGACTCTACCGGTATAATACAGAATCCGTTCGGTTACGGTAGTTTTGCCGGCATCAATGTGTGCCATGATGCCGATATTCCGCATGTGGGGCAGTTCTAAACGTTGTGGGGTGCTGTTTTTTGTATCCGCCACGGTTGAGTGACTCCTTTTATACTTTACATTTCGGTGCTAAGCCGAGCGACCCTTTTTACCATCGGTAATGTGCGAAAGCGCGATTGGCTTCTGCCATTCGATGCTGATCCTGTTTCCTACGAATTGCGCCGCCTTCGTTCTGGGACGCTTCAAGTATTTCACCTGCGAGGCGTTCTGCCATCCGTCTTTCGCCGCGGGTGCGAGCAGATTGGATAATCCAACTGAATGCCAAGCGTTGTTTGCGTTCCGCTTTTACATCAACCGGGACCTGGTAAGTTTGGCTGCCGACACGTCTGGGTCGAATTTCGAGTACCGGTTTGACGTTATTGATCGCTTGACGGAACACGGCGAAACCATCTTCATTTGTTCGCTCTTCTATAATCTTAAAACTCTCATATAAGATGGATTGGGCAGTGCTTTTCTTGCCATCCAACATGAGACTATTAATAAACTTTGATACGAGTTTACTGTTATAAGTTGCGTCAGGGTTGACATCGCGTTTGCTGATATTTCCACGTCTCGGCATCTCATATTCCTCCGTTGTTTAGTCGGGTTTCCGGGCACCGTATTTTGAACGGCCCTGGCGGCGATTTTCGACACCAGCGGTATCCAACTGTCCACGGACGATGTGGTAGCGTACGTTAGAGAGATCTTTCACTCTCCCACCGCGCACCAAAACGACCGAGTGTTCTTGCAGATTGTGATCAATCCCTGGAATGTAACAGGTCGCTTCGTAGCCGGTAGTGAAACGCACGCGGGCGACTTTCCGCAACGCCGAGTTCGGTTTTTTCGGCGTTATCGTTTTCACCTGTAGACAAATACCGCGCCGCTGGGGACATTCCTCAAGCACCGGCGATTTCGTTTTTTTCCGAGACTTCTTACGCGGTTTTTTGATTAACTGGTTAATTGTAGGCATTTCATCATCCCTCCGGAATACAGTCTATAAGAGCTTCTGGCGATAAGGGCTTTTGGCATTAAAAAAAGCCCGCGCGGGGCATCACAATTTCAGCAGAACAAATTAACGTGGAATTTGGGTACGACGTTAGTATGTTTCCGGATAATTGCCCCTTTCTCCCAAAAAAAAGATTTATTAGGGTTTCCAAAGTAAATAT
>VXZK01000268.1 GCA_009845545.1 Candidatus Poribacteria bacterium | reverse complement strand
CCAGAAACGCCCGCATTCAGCGTTAGCGTATTTGACACCTATCGCATTTCAACGACAAAACTTGTCTTAACTTTGCTAATTTTGTGGTCTGAATAAGCGATGGCACTTCAAACTTGAGGATGCTATTAATGCGGTGGAGGAACTTGGAGATACGTTAGTATCAGTGAATACCGCCTGATTTTGGGATATGATACAGAAAATGGAAACCCAATTACAAGACTACCCGCTCACAAGTAGCATCGTTAAGTTAAAGACCGGTCGCGTACAACTCACACTTATAGAAGAACCGGATTGGTTTCTGGATCGGCTCAGTCGAGAGGACGGCGAGGGCAAACTCTATCTCCCTTACTGGACCTATCTCTGGGAATCTGCTATCGGTCTTGCTCGCTATGTAGAGACACTTGGCACACAACTCAAAGCGGCACAGACCCTTGAGATCGGGTGCGGGTTTGGACTCACAGGCATTGTCGCCTGTCGTATGGGCGCGAGGGTCGTTTTCACGGACGCAGAACGGGATGCGCTCCGCTTCGCGCAACACAACGCGGAGCAAAACGGCATCGAAGAGAGTGCTGATTTCGTTCAGATGGATTGGAATACGCCCTGCTTCAACCGCAAATTCCACTGTATTCTCGCCGCGGATGTCATCTATGAAGAACACCACTGGCAACCGATCCTGACGTTACTTCAGGAGTATCTGATGCCAAACGGGATCGCCCTCTTTTCCGAGCCGAATCGAAAAAACGCTATCGGATTTTTCAAACTGCTCAATGCCAACGGCTTCACCTATCGGAAATCTGATTATCCTGTTAAGTTGGACGGAAGGACTAATCAAGTTTCTATCTATAGTGTCCGATGCGTGAACGCGTGAAAAGTGTTGTAATACCATTTCCGGTCTTCTCTTCTTCCTACTTTCCAATCTTCTTTTTTCCGTATTGCCCAAAAAATAGGAAAAGGCGCGTAAATTCTGCTAAAAAAATAGGCAAAAATACGCACCCCGCGGACGTTCCCTGCAGCTTTCATTTTCCAGAAACCTTACAAGCCCTACGGAAATCAATAATTCGGACTTTTGGCAAGGTTCTTGCTAATGCTGATATGTAAGGTTAACATGCCTCGTCATTTCAGCACATTTACAAGGCATTAACTTCGGAAGGGTCGCAGATGGGAGCAAGCACCTCAACACCGAGTGTTTTAATCATTGATAACAACCCAGAGCGTGCAACTTCGCTAGTCCAAATTCTGGAAGCGAGTCGGTACAACGTCGCTGTGCCACTACGTCTACAGGAAGGTTTGGCGGATCAAGTCGCGCGCATAAAGCCGGACATCATACTGATCGGTGTCGATTTTCCGGGGCACGCAATACTCGATTGGGTTGCGGCACTGCATGCAGACTATCCGTGTCCAACGGTCATGTTTTCACGCGATGAACGGTCGGAAACAATTCAGGCGGCGACACGCGCGGGGGTGTCGGCGTATGCAGTCGGGAAACTCACCGGTGCCAGAGTTAAAACGATCATTGCGGCAGCCATCGCCCGATTTTATGAATTCCGGGCATTGCAAGAAGAACTTGAAAAGACAAAGATCAACCTCGCTGAACGCAAAATCATTGAACGCGCAAAGGAACTTGTTGCCCAGCAACGCGGCTGTAACGAAGCGCAGGCGTATCAAATTTTGCGAAAGATGGCGATGAATCGCCGAAAACGGCTTGCAGAAGTCTCACAGGACATTCTGTCGGTTGCTGAAGTATTGACAAATAAATTATAGTAGGGATATCCGTTTTTCACTGAGACTGCACGCGTTCAAGGGTGAACAAGGCGTGCACATTAAAATTGCTTATTTTGATTCCGTAGGGACGAGGTCACCTCGCCCCTACGGACAGGCGATATAGATAATAACGACACCCCCAACCAATGGTGGTTTGGGACCAGACACAGGCGTCTATCTGGCTGAGTTTATACTCGCTGATAGATGCCTTTTTTATATGTTATCGGTTGTGAGTTGTCAGTTATCGGTCAGAGACTATGGGTGGTGGGAATCCAAAAAGCGACTGCCACAGGATATTAACCAAAAACTGATGATCGATGAAGAACAGCCATACCAAGGAGGTTCAAAAGTGAACGAATCAAAGAAGAAAACTATTCTTGAACGCCAAAAGGTCCGTTCAGTCCCAACAGCGGGTGCCAGAAAACGGAAGTCCAAGGTCAACGCTGCTGAAATCCTCAAGCGAGAAAAAAACGGGCTTGAAGTCATCAACGACATTCCGAACTACATTCGGGATGGTTGGGAATCAATTCCATTGAATGAACGCGACCGGCTCAAATGGGTGGGGGTCTTCTACCGGAAACAGACCCCTGGCGCATTTATGATGCGACTCCGCATGTCCGGCGGTTTTAGCAACGCCGAGCAGTTCCGCGCCATCGCTGAAATCTCCGAAACGTACGGCCCCGGATTTGTGGACCTCACGACGCGTCAGCAGATACAGCTCCGCGGCTTCGCGATTGAGAATGTCCAGCACATCTGGAATCGGCTCGAGGCGGTCGGTTTAAGTTCACTCCAAACAGGTTTCGACAATATCCGCGGCGTAATCGGGTGTCCCGTCGCTGGATTGACGCCCAATGAACTGTTTGACGCTTCGCATGTCGTCAGAGAATTCACGAACCTCATTGTCGGCAATAAGGAGTTCACTGATATTCCGCGTAAGTTTAATGTCGGCATCACAGGGTGTTTGGATAACTGTACGCATTCTGCCTCACAAGATATCGCGCTGACCCCTGCCGTAAAGGAGATTGATGGGCAGGCGGTGAAAGGCTTTAACGTCGCGGTCGGTGGAAAGATGGGGTCTGGCGGGTACACGCCCGCGCAAGCACTGGATGTGTTTGTTATTCCTGAAGAAGCCTCGGTTTTATGTGGCGACATTACGCTCATTTTCCGGGACCACGGCCCTCGGACAGCACGCAATAAATCTCGTCTCGCCTTCCTAATCGCAGATTGGGGCGTAGAAAAATTCCGAAAAGAATTAGAAAGCCGTCGGCACAGAAAACAGCCGCTCCTGACAGCCGGTAAAGATGCCCGCGGGAAAAAGAAAACCGACCACACCGGTATTTTCGCACAGAAAGAGCCACATCTCAACTACGTCGGACTTGTTGTACCCGTCGGACGCATCACAACGACGCAGCTTTTCGAGGTCGCTCGCCTTGCAGATGAATACGGGAACGGCGACATCCGCCTCACCCAAGGACAGAATCTGATTATCACAAATGTACCGGACACAAAGATCGGTGCCTTAACTGCTGAACCGCTCCTGCAGGAACTCCGCTATGACCCTTCGGAGGTCATGCGTGGTATGGTGAGTTGCACAGGGATCGACTACTGCCACTTTTCGCTGATTGAGACGAAAGAACGCGCGATGGAGGCAATCCAGCATCTGGAAGCAAAACTCGGCAATACAAAACCGTTGACGATACACTGGTCTGGATGTCCAAACGGGTGTGGCAACCATGCTGCTGCGGACATTGGACTGCTCGGTAAGAGAATTAAGATTGATGGTGTTGTTACCGATGCGGTGGACGTGTTCCTCAAGGGAGATGCCGGGGCGAATCCGAAAGTCGCGCCCAAAGTATTGGAAAATGTGCCTTGCGATGATTTACCGCAAGTACTTGAAGGACTCGTCCTTTACCTTTCACGGCGGTAATATCACTTTTGCCGAATGTCGAAAAATAGTATTAGCTTTGAACAACGTTCAAAGCGACTCGAAAACGAAAACGGTTAGGCTACCCATCAATGAAATTTATCCGCAAGGAAATATAAAATTATTATGGATATAAAAAATAAAGCGACACAGATAAAACTTTTTAGCTTAAAAACGGTCCAGATG
>VXZK01000015.1 GCA_009845545.1 Candidatus Poribacteria bacterium | reverse complement strand
TGCCAGTCTGAATGCCTGTTATAGGTATTCAGACTGTTTGAGAGTGCCCAATTAATTATAGGTTTTACTATAATATCACCCCACGCCGTAGCGAGCTTATCTGTCGGCGAAACCGCTAATAGCAGACCCCGCACGGCACTACACATCAGAAGCAAGCACGGCGTTCATTAACTCGTCCCATCTACCCTCAAATTTCTCGCCGAACTCGGTTTCGCCACCGGTGGCAAGCGCCCCCCGGAGCATCGGTTTGGTTGTGTTGTTCCGCTCCCAGAGTTCTTTGCCACCAAAATCGTTATGTAGGAAGTGAAGTGCCACACCTGCGCGCTCCTTATCAGAGAGATTCGACCTCGTGCAGTGCGCAACGCCGTAGCAGAAGAAAAGCACACCACCCGCCTTCAATTCAATCGGCACGGCACGTTCTTCCGGCGGATCGCACCGAATGTGATGGTCGCTCAGCGGGTCGCGGTAGTGCTCATAACTCTCTCGATGGCTGCCCGGTATAACGTGCATACATCCGTTCTCAACGTTTGCGTCGTGGATAGCGATCCACATCGCTGTACCGCGCAACGGGTCCGCGATTTTGAAATAGGCGTTGTCTTGATGCCAACTCGTACCGACACCCACTTTCGGCGGTTTCCAGAACGCCTGATCCAATTCCAACATAAATTCATCACCGATGAGTTGCTCGACAGCAGAGACAACTTTCGGATGAAAGGGCAGTGCCTTGTGCAGATCGCTGCGGTTGTTGAGCGGAATCACCTGAAGGTTTTGTTTCTCGCCTTCGTTGTCCCGTTTTGTGCCGTCAGATTGTACCGCACAATTAATACCGGTACCGTTTTCAAGCTCAGTGTCGTAAATCCGTTTCAATTCAATTCGGAGGGCTTCTGCTTCAGTCGGATTAAAAAACCCTTCAATAGTAAGGTACCCCTTGTCTCGAAAATGAGCGAGTTGCTTCTCACGTAATTGCATTATCAAATCACCTTTTTACTTTTCTGAGTCCGGTGCGGTTTCAAACCGCACCTACCTTGGTTAGCCTTGTGCGCACGGCACAATAATAGAATCCACCATACCGTGTAAAATCTTCTTGTCCGCAGGACAGACTGCGGCTTGCATACCGCCCAGTTTAACCGTATCGCCAACGACAAAATAGTATGGACGGAGCAGTGGGCGGCATGCCATCTCTTGCATATCGCCTGCGTCAAAATCGTAATACTGCATGCGTACCCGTTTCGCAGTATGAAACCGCTGTAAAACGTGGGGCGTCCTTTCAAAATTCTCAAGGCTGTTTTCAATAACAGCTTCCCACACTTCCGTTGGGAGATCGTGTCCGATCGCTACGCCGCGACTGCCCCACGCGAGTTCAGAAAAACCGGACGGTTTGATAACCAATTCCCGCTGCTTTTGTGTCACCGCACCGAGCTGTCGCCAATCCGTCACGGCATCCCCTTCTACCTCCAAATTCGGAATAACCGCATGTGGCGGAAGTGGACGTGCATCCATTATCCATGTTTCGGGGATCGCTGCTTGTAAGAACGGATATGATTTTTTACCGAGTTGGCGTTTCCAAAAGGGTTGGAGCGTCGGGTGGTGGAAAAGGGCGAGGCATAATTTCTCTTCAAGATAGGCTTTCGGCGGCGGTGTCATCACGATAGTACGTTTCTTCGCACTATAAAACATCAATTCTGATTTCGGGATATTCGGCAGATCAAACAATTCATAAAAACGGTATAGCACATCGACGGATAGTTTAGCGTCGCCGTGTTCAACAAGGAGTCCGTCTTCCGTAAAAATGACCTCGTGCGGCTTAACAGCACGCGTCTTCACGCCGACATCACACAGCGCATCGGCGAGCCATAGCATCTCCGCCCGATAATCTTCTGATTCATCTGAGACAACAATGGCAAGCGTCGGATCCTCTTTCTTCGCTAAACTGCGAATCATCTCGGCATATCCGTTTACCATCCCGTCGCTGCCGCCGATGATAGCATAACCGAGTTGTGCATAGAGCCGTGCCAGACACCCCGTCGCGCCGATGAAACCCGGAATCGAATCGAGTTCCGTAATTGCCATACCGTCAGCAGTCGGGAGGATGTCAGGACGTAGTACACCCGGTAACTGCGTCTTAAAACGGTTCATCCGACCATACTGGATGACTGTTTCCGGTTTCCCGATTTCCAAGTACTCAGCCACCCAAGCCGGCTGAATGCCGCGCACACTCTGTGAATAGAGGAGATTACACGCCCGATAGAAATTTAAAAGGTGTGGACCGAGCGCCTCAAACCACTTTAAGTCTGCCTCGGAAACCCAGAACGGCTCTGGTGAAATACGCCACGAGGTGTTGCTATCGGGATGGACATCCCGTTTCTCGCCTTCAAATAACTTTGCCTTCGGAATTTCATCATTGATAAATAGGCTTTTCTGTTTAGCATCCAAATTTCTTGTCCTTTTTCCCGTAGGATTATCCGTACCGACAGCAGTCCTAACCTCGCGCTTCCATAGCATCGTTAGCGAAGTCTTCAATCTCGTCTTCTTGCCCGGGAAGGAAAACCTGCTTAACGAAGTCAATTTTCTTTTGCGAAGCGATCGTTTGCAAAACGTGCCGAGGCACAGGACTATCGACGTTGATAAGCGTCACAGCGACTTCCCATAAGCGTGAACGTCCGACAGTCATATCGGCGATGTTAATATTGTGTTCCCCCAAAATCGTCCCCATTAATCCGATCATCCCGGGTTGGTCGCTGTTATAGATGAGAAGGATATACCCGGTGGGTCTCACGTTTATATGAAGTTGATCAATACGGACGATGCGGATGTCTTTTTTTCCGAAAGCGGTGCCTTCTATCACTGCGTCGCCCTTATCGGTTGTAACCGTAATCGCAACGGAGTTCGCAAAATTTGCGTCCGATTCGCTCTTTGTCTCTGTAACAGAAATCCCGCGTTGCTTAATCAGAAAAGGCGCGTTTACATAGTTCACATCCGCCAAGACAGGTGCCAAAAGCCCTTTCTGTAACGCTACAGTTACCGGTGTGACATCCTCTTTCTGGAAAAGTGTTCCGTTATAATGAATCTTAATCGCTGATATTTGCCCTTCAACAATTTGTGTGTGAAAACTACCAATCTTCTCGGCAAGCTCCAGATAGGGACCTAAAATATCGAGCGTCCTCGGATCAATTTTGGGTTGATTGACAGCGTTGGCGACCGGTTCACCACGGAGTGCGTTTTTGACTTGCTGTGCCACCTCAATAGCAACGTGTTCTTGTGCTTCGGATGTTGACGCACCGAGGTGAGGGAGTGCCAAAACAGTTTCTAAGTCTAACAGCGGTGTATCCGTCGCGGGTTCGTTTTCAAAGACATCCAACGCAGCACCGGCGAGTTCTCCGGCTTTCAAAGCATCATAGAGGGCAGCTTCGTCAATGATGCCCCCGCGGGCACAGTTAATCAAGCGGCAACTCGATTTCATCAGCGCGAACTCCGACGCACCGATACTATGATAGGTCTCGGCGTTAAGATGCGTATGGATAGAGATATAATCCGACTCCTGAAAAAGCGTCTCTCGGTCAACAAGCCGGATACCGATTTTTTCTGCCGCGCTCGCTGAAATATACGGATCGTAGGCGATCACCCGCATGCCAAACGCTTGTACGCGTCGCGTCACCTCGCGGCCGATACGTCCTAACCCGATCGTACCGAAAATTTTCCCGTACAACTCGACACCGATGAAGTCGTTGCGCTGCCACGTTTTGTTCCTCAGTGAAATACCTGCAGGCACTATATTGCGCGCCAGTGCTAACAACATGGCGATCGTATGCTCCGCGGCTGCAATCGTATTACCCGTTGGCGTGTTGACAACCAAGATACCGTTGCGCGTTGCTGCTTGCACGTCAATGTTATCGACACCCACGCCGGCGCGACCAATGACTTTTAGTTGCGTCGCTGCGTTAATAACATCTGCGGTTACCTTCGTTGCACTCCTGATAAGCAGCGCATTATAGTCAGCAATCCGGTCCAACAGTTCTTTGTGCGAGAGATCAAGGAGGACATCCACCTCAAAATCTCCGCTCTCTGTTAGAACATCTAAGCCTTGCTGTGACAGCAAATCGCTGACCAGCACCTTATTCATAATCCAAACTCCTCTGCGGTTATCATGTCAAAACATCCATTATTAACGCCATTTGCAGCCATTTGCAAGGCACTTTAAATTATAGCATGTCCGATGCCATCTGTCAATTACATTTATTTTTACCGAACTGACTGCTGACTGCCAAATACTATTGGACATATTTTTTTTTATGTGATAGTATATATGCTAATATGTATCGTGCATCACTTCAGCGCACGAATTATGTCAAATGGAGGTACACACAAAAAATGCCTGGACCCACAGAATTGCTTATAATCTTAGTCATCGTCTTCTTTCTGTTCGGCGCGAAGCGACTCCCTGACTTGGCAAAAGGACTCGGCAAAAGTATCACTAACTTTAAAGCCGGACTCAATGAAGAACAGCCAGATGAAACCGAAACGACAGCACAACAAGAAGCAGAACCACCACCAAAAGAGAAAACAGGATAACAAGTTGATACGGAGAATTTTTGATGAATGATAAATTACCCGATTTTCTTCAAGATGTCATTGAAGAATACCCGGAAGTCTGGAAAGCGTATCAGGCATTGGGTGAAGCGTGCGGTACTGCCGGTCCAATCGACCCCAAAACCGTGAGACTTGTCAAACTCGCCTTGGCGATCGGTGCGAAGTCTGAAGGTGCAGTGCATTCGCATACACGGCGCGCGCTCCGAGAAGGGATCACGCCAGAAGAATTGCAACAAGTAGCACTGCTCGCGGTGACTTCTATCGGCTGGTCATCAAGCATGGCGGCACTGTCTTGGATTCAGGACATAGTGCACAAACAATCGCAGTCTGATTGAGGAAAATCAGCATGGACGCAGGTCGTAAACGCCATCAGATGTGTGCCAAGCGCGTCTGTGGGGTTCTAATGCTCACGGTGCTTATATCGCTTACCCCGTCTGTGAGTAGAACTGAAACGACTTCGGCATTCCAAGAAGGCGTGGAATATGTCAAATTGCAACTCTACCCACAGGCAGTCGATACTTTTAAGTCGATTTTATCACAACAACCGACAAACGTAGACGCACTTTTTCAACTCGCGAACGTCTACAAATTGCAAGATGAACTGGCATTAGCCATTGAGACGTTTAACCAGATTTTTACAATAGTTGCAGAGATAAAAAATGTGCCACCGTCAACAACGGAAAGGATTTACGGGTTAACACACCTCGCGCTGGCAGAAATCTATTGTAAACAGAGTCAATTAAACATCGCAGAACAGCATGCGAAAGAAGCCGTTGAGAGATCCCCGGCAGATGCAGATACACACTACCGGCTCGGCTATATCTACACACATCAGGCAAAATTCGACGCAGCACTCGCCGCATTTAAGCGGACCCTCGCGCGGAACCCCGATTTTCCAGAAGTTTATGAATGGCTCGGCTTAATCGCACTCATGCGGAACGAGCCGCAGCAAGCCGTGGCACACTATCAAACTGCCATTGAGAAAAAACCTTACGTTCAGAGTGCCTACTATAACCTTGCCAAGGCGTACCGACTGCTCGGCGACATGCCAGCAGCAACGGAACAACTTAAACACTTCCACCAGATGAAAGCCTATTATGACCGAACCTACGCCATTGAAAGTGCTTTGGCAGAAGAGCCATTCAACACGACCCTCCGGTTGGAATTAGCGGAAATCCATCTGGCGCACAAGCATATCGCCGCAGCCCTTGCGACTTACCAAGCCCTGATTCGATTGCATCCGAACCTCACAGTCGGATATGATAAGTTGGGGCGGCTTTACATGAATCTCAATATGTCCCAGCGCGCGATTCCTTTCTTCCAGAAAGTCATCGAACTCAACCCAAACGCTGTAGAAGCACACGTTCGATTGGGGTGGCTCTATACCAAATCAAAGGCGTTTGACAAAGCAGAATCGCATCTGCAAACCGCGATAAAGATGATGCCACAATTGAGCTTGGCATACCACGGTTTAGCCGAAATTTACATGCAGCAAGGACACATTCAAAAGGCAATTGATGTCTATCAACAGATCACAAAAATTGAACCTGACGATGCCGAGGCTCGGAAAGCTTTACACAACTTGGAACGTCTAAAACGATCAGCGCAAACAACGCGATAAACTTACCGCTATGCCAAAAAACATTCGCAATAACAATTTCTACCGCCTTCTCGGATTCGCACTCATAGCGACGGTTATAAGCCCCCTATATTACACCGCCGTATGCGCAGATCCAATTTTCATTGATATTACCGAATCTGCGGGGTTAACCTTTGAACACACCGACGGTAGGAGCGGTTTAAGACTTTTCAATGAATTCCTCGGATCCGGTGGCGGGTTCTTTGATTATGACGGCGACGGTGATCTTGATATCTACCTCGTCAACGGCGCACCGCAGACAGACAACGTACAAGACAAAACACCGCATAACGCCCTCTACCGAAACAACGGGGACGCGACTTTTACAGATGTAACCAAAGTGGCAGGCGTTGGGAGTACCGCCTACGGTACGGGTGCCACCGTCGGCGATTATGACAATGATGGCGACTTGGATCTTTACGTTACCAACTTCGGTACAGATCAGCTCTATCAAAACAACGGCAACGGTACCTTTACAGATGTAACAACACACGCCAAAGTCGGCAACCCAAACTGGGGCACCAGCTGCGCCTTTGCCGATGTTGATAACGACGGACATTTAGACTTGTATATAGCAAACTACGCCGAATATACGCCGGAGAAGGATATCCGTTGTGAAGAGCGTGGCGTTCATGTCTATTGCGGACCGCACGCATATCCCGCGGTTCACGATACTTTTTACAAGAATAACGGAGACGGCACATTCACTGAGGCCTCAACTTTATACCGTCCGGCAGACCTGATCCCCCAGCACGGGTTAGGCGTAACCTTTGGTGATTATGATGCAGACGGGAATATTGACCTCTACGTCGCTAACGACCAGGACCCGAACTTTCTATTTCAGAACAGCGGCACCGGTAATTTTTTAGAAGTTGCATTAATCTCAGGTGTATGCTATAATGATATGGGAAAAGAAGAAGCCGGTATGGGGACAGACTTCGGGGACTATGACAATGACGGGAAACTCGACCTCACCGTCAGCAATTACCAGACAGAAACCAATACCGTTTATCGCAATCACGATAGCACCTTCTTTACTGACAATACCATTACCTCAGGCATAGCAGAGGTAACACACGGTTATCTCGGATGGGGCATTCGATTCTTTGATTACGACAACGATGGACATCAAGACATCTTTGTCGCGAACGGACACCTGATGGATAACATCAATGTCCTTGAGAAACACGTAACCTATCCGCAAAGGAATCTATTATTTAGAAATTTAGGCGACGGAACGTTCGCCAATGTCACGTCTGCTGAAACACGCCATCACGATGAGCGTGAGCGCGCGGCTTCTGTGGAGACCGACGGTTTAGCACTGAAAAAAGTCAGTCGTGGTGCCGCTATCGGCGATTACGACAACGACGGAGACCTGGATATCCTCGTTACCAATTGCAACCAACGTCCAGACTTGCTTCAAAATGCGGTCGGGAACCGAAACAATTGGATACAAGTTCAGGTCGTCGGACAAAAAAGCAACCGTTCCGGAATCGGCGCAAGAATCAAGGTCGTCACAGGCACACACGTCCAATATCGGGAGGTGCAAAGTGGCGGGAGTTATCTCTCTTTCCACGATCTACGCGCCCATTTTGGCGTTGGTAAAGCAGAACAGATTGATCTCCTTGAAATTCGCTGGACCAACGGACACATTGACCGAGGAACACTTCTCCCTGTCAACCAAAGGTTCATCGCAGTTGAAAGCGAAAAAATTGTTCCGATAGATTAGTCTATACAAATAATGCACAGGCTAACGGTTTCCTATGCTACATGATAAGACACAGGAAACCAACAACCTATGCTACATGGAGGAAAAAATGAGGAACCTATTTATCATACTAACCCTTATCACGTTTGCGGCATCTTTTGCGTATGCAGCAAACGAACCGGAGGATTCGCTGATCCTCTATTTCTCTTTTGATGAACTCGACGGTAAAAACGCCATCGACCATTCAAAATATGAGAACCACGGCGAGTTAGTCGGCGACGCGAAACTTGCTGACGGTAAATTCGGCAAGGCTCTCGAACTCAACGGCGAAAGCGACTGGGTTACCGTCCCACATGATGACACGCTCACCGTTGATGAAAGCGTCACTGTCATGGCTTGGATTAATACCGAACGCCATCAGGGACCCGGTGGTCAGCGGTGGCAAGGTATCGTCGCGAAAAGCAACAATCCGCGTTCCTACAGCTTCTACACCGAATTTCCAAGCGAATGTTTACACCTCAGTGTCAACGGTAGCGGTAGTGTTTGCAACAAGAAGGTTCCGTTAGACGAATGGGCACATGTTGTTGCGCAGATAGATGATGGCACAACACACAAGTATTGGGTAAACGGTGAATCGGCTGGCGAATTCGGTGGCAAAAACGCGCCTCCCGGTAAAGCCGATACTGCCGAACTCTTCGTTGGAAAAACACATGAAGGCAATCGAGAGTTCCTCGGACTCATTGACGAAGTTCGCATCTGGAATCGCGCCCTCACTGAGGATGAGATCATTGAACAGATGGAAAGCGGCCACTTTGAACTTTTCCCTGTGGACCCGAAGCGGAAACTCGCAACGACTTGGGGACATCTGAAGAAAACCTCACGATAAAATCCGTCCGTATGCGCGTTTTTGACGCTTGTGGATGGTCAAACCCCACGAAGCTCAAGCGCGCATATACCTGTTTATAAACCAAAGGAGGACAAATGAAAACTTTCCTTTTTGTGCTGACAATTACAGCGATCGCGGCAGCCTTTGCCTACGCCGCGGATCCGTCCGATGATTCACTCATCCTCTACTTCTCTTTTGATGAAATTGATGGTGATATGGTCACCGATCACTCGCAATATGAAAACGATGGCACACTCGTCGGGGCACCTGAGTTGGCTGCCGGGAAATTCGGTAATGCTTTGAAACTTAACGGGGAGACCGATTGGGTCGAAGTCCCACACGCCGATATTCTCACCGTTGATACAAATGTAACAGTAATGGCTTGGATTAATGCTGGAAGGCACATGGGACCCAATGAACAGCGATGGCAAGGTATTCTCTCAAAAGGGAACAGCCCCCGTTCTTACAGCTTCTACACCGAATCACCGAGTGAGTGTTTGCATCTCAGTGCCGGCGGCAGCGGTAGCGTTTGCACTGGGAAAATCGCGCTCAGTGAGTGGCAGCATGTCGCAGCACACGTAGAGGATGGTACCCATCGCTACTGGCTAAACGGCGAAAATGTTGGCGAGTTCGGCGATAAAAACGCGCTACCCGGGGCTGCTGATACCTCCAGCGTCTTTGTTGGAAAAACACCGGAAAACAACCGTGAATTCCTCGGACTTATTGACGAGGTCCGCATCTGGAACCGCGCCCTCAATGAGGAAGAAATTCAAGCAGAAATGAATTCCGCAGCAACACCTGTCGAACCGCTTGGGAAGTTGTCCACAACATGGGCGACACTCAAATCCAAAAGGTAACAGGCTCGAATAATTTTTGTAGGCGCGCTTAGAAGCGCGCCTATACCGCGAATGAAAAGGAGAACCCATAACGTTATGAACGGAAAATTTATTGCATCAGCCAACATAGAACGAGATGAACTCGACTGGGGCACAATCGGTTGGCTCAGCCGACCAGAGAGCACTGGCGCGAAAGACATCGTCGCTATGGAAGTGAGCCTCTCACCCGGCTACGGACACGACTTCCATAAACATCCCGACCAAGAAGAGGTTATCTACGTTATAGAAGGCAGCGTTGAGCAGTGGCTCGAAGATAAGAAACAGACACTCAATGCAGGCGACTCCGTTTTCATCCCAGCGGATATGGTTCACGCGTCCTTTAATGTGTCTGATCAGTCGGCAAAGCTGTTTGTAACCTTGAGTCCTTCCAAAGGCGCAGAGGGATACCAACTCATTGATGTTTATGACGAGGCGCCGTGGAATACGCTCCGCTCATAACCGTGCTGCCAAACGTGTATAATATCCTTGGAAACTGGACAATATGATCGAAACGTCGATGCCCAAAACATCATCGTCAATCCGCCAACGGATGCGCGAATTCTACGAAACATCGGAAACCTATAAACGCCTCTTGGCTGCACACGATGAAGCCTACCTCCGACACTACGTAGAATTGGTCATCCGCTATGCGCCGCCGCGTTCCAAGATACTCGACCTCGGGTGTGGGAACGGTATCTCCGCGCGGCTGCTGAATCAGGCAGATTTCGATGTCGTCGGCACCGATATTTCCCCGCTCTTTCTTGAAGAAGCACAAGACTGGGAAAATCCGCGGCTCCGATACCACGTCTGCGACGTGATGGAACTCCCTTTTGAAAGTGAGTCTTTCGATGTTATCTGTTCAAACGAATTAGTTGAACACCTGCCCGATGTGGAGACAGCTCTAAACGAAATGATACGGGTGGTGTGCAAAGGCGGACGTATTGTGATCTCTGGACCGAACCTCTGTTCACCCCTAATCCCGCTGCTGGATTGGTTCAGCCTGATGGCAGGCAAACCCGGTAGACCCGTCTGGGGTGAAACGAAGCGGCAAGCGTTGCAGCAATTCACGCGAAATTGTCGGCTCTATCTAACAAAACGGTTCTCTACCAAATCGCCGCATTTCATTTACCGCGAACCCGATTTACAAGCAGACGCTATCGGTGGCGATTCAGACAGCGCATACTACGCCAGCCCGATGGATCTCGCCCAATTTTTTCGATCACACGGGTTCACGATCATCAAAAAGGCTGTCGGATTTGGTGTAAAGGGCAGAATCATCGCTGGTACGTTCCCGTACTTGAGCCCTTATATTACGATGGTTGTGGAGAAATGAACATCCGTCCAAACGATTTTGTCTTAGAAATAGGGAGCGGTCACAACCCGAAGGCACGTTCGGATGTCTTGTGCGATAAATTCATAGGCGATGACGAACAGCGCGGCGGTGCAATCATTACCGACCGTCCGATAGTGGAAGCGGATGGAGAGCTCCTGCCGTTCGCAGATCGGGCGTTCGACTATGTTATCTGCTCACATGTGTTGGAACACGTCAAAGACCCGAAGCGATTCATCGCCGAATTAACGCGTGTCGCACGCCGAGGCTACATTGAAACGCCGTCTGAAATAGGGGAGCGAATCTACGGGTGGCACTACCACAACTGGGTCGTCAATTTGGTCGATGGCTGTTTGATGCTACGGAAGAATGAAAAAAACTCCCAATTTGGGAAACTTTTTCACAGGCTGGCGGTAACAGATAAGCATTGGAAGCGGTTTCATATGACGCATCATCACCTCTTCTTAGTCCAACACGAATGGGAAGATAAAATAGACTATAAAATACTTCTCGACCATGAGTCAGCACTGGATTTGGAATGCCACGATACACTTGACAGGCTTGTCGCATCAGAGGGTAATGTTCCGAAGCATAATGAGTGGTTACTGCTTCTTAAAAGTGCAGTGCCGAGAGGCATCGTTTCGCGGGCAAAATCGCTTTTGACAAAAACAAAAGGTAAAAGTCGGCAGACGAAAACATTGCAAGAAATCCTCGTCTGTCCGCAGTGTAAAGGTGCGATTACGTGGGAAGACCACAGTCTCTATTGTAAAACGTGCGAACAGACCTATCGGATCATTGACGGAATTCCGAGATTCACGTTTTAAGTTAAAGATAAAATCAAAAACCGTAGCTCGTAACGAAGTGGAGAGCGGATTTAAGAAAGGCACTTCAATAGTTCAAATTTACGCTGTTTCTCCGCAAGGAAAATTAAAAAAACGAAATGGAGAGGCGACTCGAACACGAAAACCGTTAAGGCACTAACCAACTATACTTATCCGCAAGGAACGTTAAAAATAGAATAGCATCAAAAAACAAGACTCGTAATGAAATGGAGAGGCGACTCGAACACGAAAACCGTTAAGGCACTAACCAACTATACTTATCCGCAAGGAAAATTAAAAACATGAATGTAGTACCGAAAGAATTTATTCGCGTGATGCCAGATGTAATGCAAGGGTTCATCAGTGAAGCCTTCCAGAAGGCAGGCACCTCAGAGGCGGACGCTGCGCATATAGCACGTCTGCTCGTTCTCACCGATTTGCGCGGCGTGTTCAGTCACGGCACGCAGCAAACGCCGGGATACGTAGGAATGATGCTTGACGGCAAAGTAAATCCACGTCCAAACGTCCGCTGCATTGACGAATCCCCGACAACGGCGGTCTACGACGGCGATGGCGGTATGGGACACTTTGCCTCATATCACGCTGCACAAGCAGCGGTCGAAAAAGCCAAAGAGATGGGACTCGGTGCCGCAACGAGTCGGAATCACTTCCACTTCGGGAGTGCAGGCAAGTATACACGGCTCGCGCTGGAAGTGGACTGCGCCGGGTTCGCAGTCTCTTGCCACCGTTTTCGACACGGTCCCGGGAGCACGGTTGCCACCGCAACGGGTGCGTCGCCGATGAGTTTCGCGATTCCAGCGGGCGACCAGCCGCCCATAGTCGTCGACATGGCAACCGGCATTGATGCCAAGCTGCCGTTGGAACAGGCGTTTGAACAGAGTCCCGCTGCGTTCTTCAAGATGTTGGGGTTGAGTCATGTGAGCCACGCGCTCGGTGGGTTTATGGCAGGCATCTGGCTATTCGATCAGCCGCCGGATCCGCCAACAATCTGGGAAGGCGCCAACCAAGGGGCTTTCATTGCAGCGATTGACATTTCCCGATTCCGACCCATTGACGAATACAAAACGGAGATCGACCAACATATCCACGATGCGCGACAGATGCAACCGGCACCCGGGTATGACCGAGCGGATCTGCCCGGCGGTTTAGAATGGAAGCGTGAGCAGGAATGGGCTGAAATCGGCATCCCGATTGGCGAAGGACATCAGGCACAGTTGAAAGCAGTCGCTGAACGCGTTGGCATTCCGCTGCCGTTCTAAATGCCGACTCCAATTTTGTCAGATATCGCTAGAACTCAACCTTCTTTAATCGTCTAAGGAGCGAATAATGTTAACAGCTGTTTTAGTTTTACAAGTGTTAGTACTTTCCTCTATCGTAGTGCTCTTAATTCAATTGTATGCTGGGCGAAAGGTAACTGAAGACCAGCAACAGGTAACTGAACAATTAACTGAAGCCGCGCAAAAACTAAATGAACAGCTAACCGAACAATTAACTGAAACCTGACAACAACTAACTGAGCAGCTAACTAAAGACCAGCAACAACTAACCGAAAAGTTAACCGAAGCCTCGCAACAGCTAACTGAACAATTCACCGAAAAGAGGGTATCAGTTTCGTATGAACCTATAATACGTCACGAAGATCGTCTCTTCAGAAATAAGGTGGTGGCAAGTTATCGAATGCAGCTTCACTATGATGGACTTCCAATTGGTGATCCAACGGAAAAAATAGTATATTCCGAAAATAAAGTGGACAAAGAGGCTGTCCAAAACGCTCTCACAGGAGCCTTGCAAACGCTGCAAATTGCCATCGAGGCATCTGGTACACCGTTTAGAGTCCTGAACACGGTTGACGATGTTATCAAGAATCTATCGAAAAAATAGGTCGTTACTATACTTTGGACAATTTTAAAATAACCACAATTTCCGATCGGATACCCTCTTTGTAGAATAGGCTGTTAGCCTGTTCACGCTACAGAGCTATCTTCAAAGCTTTCTAAAAGGAATTAAAAAAATAGAATGGAAACTAATACAAACAACATAGAAAATCGAAATATCGTGATTATTGGCGGCGGCACTGCCGGATTTGCCGCAGGGGTCTATACATCTCGTGCAATGCTTGAACCCGTCCTGATTACAGGCGAAGCACTCGGAGGACAACTCTCTTTGACGCTTGACCTTGAGAACTATCCAGGTTTTTTCGGCAACGAGGCAGGGGTGTTTATACAGGGCATGCAAGAACAGGCAGAACGGTTCGGCACCGAGGTTAAATTCGACACCGTAACAGCAGTCGATTTCTCGCAACACCCGTTTGCTGTCACGACCTATGAGAAAGAATATCGTGCCAAATCTGTGATTATATGCACGGGTGCCTCACCGCGCACACTCGACATCCCCGGTGAAGAGGGATATGGCGGCCGCGGTGTCTCTTACTGCGCAACCTGTGACGGGTTTTTCTTTCAAGATCAGCGGCTCGTTGTCGTTGGGGGTGGTGATGCAGCACTCGAGGAAGGCATCTTCCTAACCAAATACGCCTCCGAGGTGTATATCGTCCATCGACGCGACCAACTCCGGGCAAGCCAGATTATGCAGGAACGCGCCTTCAAAAACGATAAAATCAAGTTTATCTGGGATACTGTCGTGGAAGAAATTAGCGGCGATGCGGATAAAGTGACCGGCGCGACCCTCAAAAACGTTAAAACCGGTGAAACGCAACTTTTCCCGATTGACGGTGTATTTATCTTTATAGGACATATTCCGAACACCGAACTCTTTACGGATGTCATACATACAGACGATCAGGGATATATCATTGTCGACGAGATGCAGCGCACGAATATAGACGGTGTCTATGCAGCAGGTGACGTACACGATCATGTATTCCGTCAAGCGATTACCGCTGCAGGAGCAGGCGCAGCAGCAGCAATCGCTTCCGAAAAATTCATCGCTGAATTAGAGAATCGCGCCTATCCGGGGAACTGATTCGCTAAGGTTTTTTATCGGAAGAAGTCATGCAAGAATCTTCAGTTTACAAACATCTCGTAGAGACAGCCGGAGAAGAGTATTATCAACGCGGGGCGCGACAAACAGCGATTCAATCCATCTTCAGGGTTCTTGAGTTTAAGTTTGATGTCGGGGCAGTGCAAGCCTTAAAACCTGTATTAGAAACTATTTATGATGTGCAGCTACTTCAACAGTTACTTGATGCAGCACTACAAGCACAAAGTCTTGAGGCATTCATCCGCACTTTAGACCTAAACAACAACGAGTAATAGATTAAGGAGACCTTGCCCCCTGAAGTGGCGGTTTAATTCATCCCATCAAGCAATCAGTCGATTTTTATCGGAGGCAGTTACGCAAGAATCTTCGGTTTACCAACATCTTCTACAGAAAGCGGAAACAAGTTACCAACGGGCATTTCAACAAGGTGCACGACAATGTGCAATCAAAAACCTATTTGTTGTTCTTGAGTTTAAGTTTGATAGCCGTGCTGTTCAGGCTCTTAGACCCGCATTAGAAAGCATTCAAGATTTGCAACGTCTTCAAAAATTGCATCAGGAGGCTTACGCGCAGAAACATTCGAGGCGTTCGCTCGCACCTTAGGCATGAACGGCAACGAATAATAAGTTAACGCGAGGATTGAGCCAGATAGTTGGTATAGAGTCATAGATTTCAATATAACGAAAGAAAAGGAAATTATTTCAGTGACCGATCACAAACACCCACGCCTCGCTCTCGGTTTAGATTCAAGCACGCAGAGCCTATCGGCTGCTGTCATTAACATAGACACAGCGGAAAAATGCTTTGAGCATTCGCTCGATTACCGCGCCGATGCACGACTCAACCGATTCGGTATCGGAGAGGACTATATCTTACCGCCGAGAGAAGAAGGTGAAGCCGAACAACCCCCGTTGATGTACCTCGCCTCGCTCGATGCCATGTTCGCTGACATGCGCGAGGCAGGCGTGCCACTTGAATCTATTCTCCTCATCAACACGTCCGGACAACAGCACGGACACGTCTACCTGAACAGCGAGGCGGATGCGCTTTTGGCGCAGTTGGCGAGTTTCCAAAACTTCAAAGAAGATGAACGCGACTTGCAAACCCTACTTAAGAACGCATTCGCATATCCGAACGCGCCCATCTGGATGACAGCAAATACCGTCGCACAAACCGATGCTGTCCGAAACGGTGTCGGCGGAAAAGCGGAGATGATTAACCTTTCAGGTTCCGACGCACCGCTTCGGTTCACGGGCACTGTCATGAGACGCGTCGGGGAGCAGTTCCGAGAACACTACACCGCGACAGCAAAAGTCCAGTTGATTAGCAGTTTCATCCCAGCAGTGCTAACCGGCAACGCAAACGTCCCCATCGACTACGGCAACGCCTGCGGCATGTCGCTCATGAACTATCGCTCAAAGGCGTGGGACCCCGCATTGCTGGCAGCAACCGCACAAGGATTACCGGGAGACGTGGAAGAATTTCAGTCCAAATTGCCGACGCTCGTGCGTCCAGATTCTGTCGTCGGCAGCCTCGCCGCCTATTATAGAGAGAAATACGGTTTTGAGGGGCACTGTGCAGTCATCGCGGGTTCCGGCGACAACCCACAAGCGAAAGTACCGGTTGCCGGAGATCTGCTCAGCCTCGGCACCAGTTTCGTTAACATGGTCTCAACCGATGGAGATACACTCGACCCAGAAGGATTCGCCAATGCTATGTATGACGGCATCAATCGTCCGTTTATGTTTGGCTGCCGTACAAACGGTGCTATGGTCTGGGATGCCGTGAGAAACAATTACGGTTTAGCAAAAGAAGAATACGCACCCGCAGAGGCAGCGTTGCGGGAAGCCCCACCCGCGCAGTTTATGACATTTTGGCAGCCTAAGACGGAATCCTTCCCTGTCTCCAGCGCGTTCGATTTAATTCGTGCCGCTGCGCAACCGACACTCTCAGAAGATTATACCGGTATCATTGAGACGAGCCTCGCTGCGGTTTACGTCTACTCCGCTGTCTTCACAAAGCAGACGCAAGCACCGCTGTTTGTAACGGGTGGTGCAACCGATAGTCCCGAAATCATGCGCCGCGTTGCCGGCATTTGGAACAGACCGACGCTGCCAGTAGAAAAGGGTGGTGCAGCACTCGGTGCCGCAGTCGCAGGAGTCAAGGCACTCCACGACGCAGCAAACGACTCTTTTGACATCGAAACATTCAGTGCCTCCGTCCTGAAACGCGGCGAACCGATTCAACCACACCCTGAAGATGTCGAGGCATATCACGGCAAAGGCAAATACCTCGAAAGGTTCCGTGAAAAATACGAACAGATTATAGCAGAACATCCGGTTTAATAGTAGTAGGCATGCGCCGCCAGGTTTCCGTTTACATCAAAAATGAAAAAACAGCTAACACACTTCGACGAAAAAGGTAATACACGGATGGTGGATGTCGGTGGCAAGGCAGAGACCTTACGCATCGCCGTCGCCCGCGGACATATTACTGCCCAGCCCGAAACACTCCGATTAATCGCTGAGCAAAAGATGAAGAAGGGTGATGTTTTAGAGGTGGCACGCCTTGCGGGTATCATGGCAGCGAAACGCACAGGCGAATTAATCCCGCTGTGTCATCCGCTCGCGCTCACTTCAATTCGCGTCGAACTCGCAATTGCAGATGATAGATCACGGATAGAGATTGAAGCAGAGATCCAAACTATCGGTCGCACAGGTGTGGAGATGGAAGCACTTACCGCCGTTTCAGTTGCAGCGTTGACCGTCTACGATATGTGTAAAGCGGTAGATCGGGAGATGGTCATCGCCGATGTCAGGCTCGTCAAAAAGACCGGTGGTAAAAGTGGTGATTTTATATCCGTTTCCGATACGCAGCTACCTTAGAAAGGACAGATCAATGGAGAACCAGAAAATGCGCCACATACACATTGTAATTCTCACAGTTATACTGATTTCTACAACAGCGTTTGCCGCAGATCATGTGCTGATCATCGGCGGCACTGCCGGTGAGAAATCCTTTTACGACGCATTCTGGAGCGCAACCTCCCGATTCCACGAACTGCTCATCGACGAATACGGTTACACACAGGAGCAAATCACCTTCCTCTTTGAGGATATGGGTGGGTCTGAAGCATCAGGAATCGTCGACACCGAATCAAAACGTGAACAGGTCTTAGCAGCGTTTGCCGAACTCGCTGAAACCGTTCAACCTTCAGATCGGTTCCTGCTCTTCATGCTCGGACACGCCTCTCGCACCGGTAGAGGCGACCTGAAGTTTAATCTGCGGGGACCGGATATTACTGAAGCAGAATACGTAACGCTTATTAACGCCATACCCGCCGAACGCCAAATTTTAATCTTCGGTTTCCCTTATAGCGGTAAACTTGTACCCCAACTGAGTAAATCCGGACGCATTATCCTCACTTCAAGTTCACCTAATGAAGGTTACTCACTACAAGCAGGATTCGGCAATGTTTTCGTTGATGCCTTCTTCTCCGCAGCGAATGACACCGACAGAAACGGCGACATCTCTCTGTTAGAAGCGTTTCTATCATTGCAAACACGAACGAAGGACTTCTATGAAAAAGATGGCAAGGTCCAATCTGAACACCCGCATCTTGATGATAACGGCGATAGAGACGCGACGCGAAACTTAGCAGCTGTAGCAGCAGAAACAGATGACGGCGCGCTCGCTGAAAAAACGTTCTTGGGAACACGCCGTTCAGCTTTACAAAGTCCACCGCCCGAACCAGAGGTTTTAACGGACGCACAAAATCCAGAGTCGCGCAAACCGCCGATTCTTACCGATGGAGTGCCCACTGTACCGTCCGAAACCGACGAATCCAAGCGTAGGCGTATACTGCTAAATCCGGATGGTTCTATTACCCCAGTCCCCAGCCATGAAAATCGTAGATCATCGCTGCCGTACAACTTCATTAGCGAAGCAGATGAACAATCAGTCCAAGATGCTATTGACAAACTGCCCGCTCAAGAAGCATCTCCAGAGGATGGGGCTGTTATCCTTTGGGATAGCGTTGACATCAATATTGATGAAAAGAGTCGCTACATCTACTCGACACGCCGGGTCGCTAAAATTTTTAACGAAGATGGTAAAGGTCTTGCTGAGGTCAGCATCCCTTATATGCGTGGCAGAGATGATGTCACCATCCATCATGCCCGAACGTTGACTCCCGATGGCGAAGTTGTCGAACTGGATACAAACGAAATTATACGCGATGTACCGCCACCGAGTGCTGTGGATGCGGGGTTGTACGTTGACGCACGCTTGATGTACTTCACGCTCCCGAAAGTTAGCGACGGCTGTATTATAGACTACGCCTATTCCACGAATAACCTCGGACACGTCATGCAAGGCGAATTTTGGCGGCAAGTCTATTTCCAAGGACAGCATCCGGTCGAATATTATCGCTTCACCGTACACATCCCAAAGAAAAAACAGCTCTATTATCAGGTCTCAGGGGCACCCGCTGCAGCGACAGATACTCAGTCGGACAGTGCCTTTCTCGATATTGAACCCACGACGACAGAGAGTAACTACACCCGCACTTATACCTTTGAGGCGCGAGAGGTGCCACCTTTAAAAGATGAATACCTGATGCCGGCACCGCAAGATCTCGCCTATAACATCAGCATCTCCTCCCTCGATTCTTGGGATGAACTGGCGACGTGGTATGCAACACTGATCCGCGAACAGGATGAGATTACACCCAGAATCGAAGAAAAAACAAAGCAACTCCTCAGTGGTGCTTGGTCCCGAAAGGAAAAAGTAAAACGGCTTTATGAATACGTCGCAACGAATATCCAGTACCTCGGCTATGAACTCGGCATTTGGGCGATCAAACCCTACCCTGCTGATTTCGTCTTAGAAGTCGGGAAAGGGGATTGTAAGGACAAAACAACGCTCCTTTCGACGATGCTCGCATCCGCAGGCATTAATGCTTATCCCGTGCTCATTTCCGCTGGGGACATGCGCGGTGTCAATGCCCATCTTTCTGATGGCGGCGCAGAGGTCGAAGCCGTCCCGTCGCTCGCCTATTTCAACCACATGATCCTTGTTGTCGAAGGCGACAAAGACGATGACCTCATCTGGTTGGATCCAACAGCCGAGACCTGCGCATTCGGGGATCTACCCGCCGGTGACCAGGACAGATGGACACTGATTATTAACCCGCGTTTCTTAACAGACGATAAAGCCCCTGAACAGGCGACTGGCGATATACAGAACGAACTCTATCGCTTTCAGAAAAGCCCTTCTCTGGATGCAACATCGAATCTCAAACGCGTTCACACCCACGTCAAGGTGAAAAAAGACCTCAGTGTCTCTGTCCGTCAAGAATTAACGGTTACAGGGAGTTTCAACATGAGACTCCGGAGCCAACTCAGATACCTTCAGACCGCCGAGGAGAAATCGGAGTTCCTACACAAAGCATTGGAGTTGGACGCTCGGGCGAAAATAGAGGATTTCAAAGTCTCCAAGCTTTCGGCGTTGGAAGGCGAATTGAAGGTCGAACTCACGTGGAGCTGCAAGGAATATCTCTACGCGATCGGCAGCCAGTTTGTGCTTGAATTACCGCTCGTCAAGCATCCTTACGCCGAATTACTGAGCGAGGAACGCCGAATGTATCCCGCCGCTATTGGCAAGGCACTCACGCTTGAGGACAAAATCACTGTCAGCACAGAAGCACCCTTCAAGATAGATATTGTCCCCGAAGAGCAGACCCTAAAAACCGATGTTGCGGACATTCAACTCCAATACGCTAAATCTAAACGCAAAGCCGAAATGCATCAGACGATCCGTTTCCTGACCCCAAGGGTCACACCGGATTACATCCTGCATCTCAAAGATGTCGTCAGAATCGCTTCAAACCGAGGCACAAAACGGTTCATACTAATGCAAGAGTTTTAACAGCAGCCAGCCATCAGTTACAAAGAGAGTCTCAATAAATCAAACACCTCTTTAACTGACTGCCGATGGCTGATAGCCGATAGCCAAAAACGAGGTAAACAACAAAAAATGCCAGCAACAGAAGAAGTTCAAGCGATAGAAGAATTGATGGAAAGCCAAGAACTTATCTTGGCGCAACTCAAAAAAGTTATAGTTGGGCAAGAGGAAGTTGTCAATCAGATGTTGATGGCACTTTTTGCTGGCGGGCACTGCCTATTAGAGGGTGTCCCCGGACTCGCCAAAACGCTTATGATTCGGACTTTGGCGCAAATTCTGAACTTGAAATTTAAGCGAATCCAGTTCACCCCGGACCTGATGCCTGCCGACATCACCGGCACTGATGTGCTTGAGGAAGATCGAACGACTGGACATCGCTCCATTCGGTTCATTCAGGGACCGATTTTCGCGAATATTCTCCTCGCTGACGAGATTAACCGGACACCGCCGAAAACGCAAGCTGCGCTCTTGGAAGCGATGCAGGAATACCACGTTACCGCTGGCGGTAACGAATTCCAATTGGAACAACCCTTCTTTGTACTCGCCACACAGAACCCGATTGAGCAGGAAGGGACATACCCACTCCCAGAGGCACAGTTGGACAGGTTTATGTTCAAAATCGTCATCGACTATCCGACAGAGACAGAAGAAACAGACATTGTTTCGGCAACAACCGGCGCGGAGATACCTGAACTTGAAACAGCACTGTCCGGGCACGCGATCGTAGCACTCCATAATATCGTGAGGCGTGTACCCGCCGCTGACAATGTGGTGCAATACGCCGTAAAAATCGCGCGCGCGACCCGTCCGAAAGAGGAAGATGCCCCCGATTTCATCCAACAGTGGGTACGCTGGGGCGCGGGACCCCGTGCCGGGCAATACCTCATCTTAGGCGCCAAAGCGCGAGCGATTCTACGCGGACGCTACAACGCCTCTTGTGAAGATGTGAAATCTGTCGCACCCTCAGTCTTACGCCATCGTGTCTTAACCAATTTCCATGCTGAGGCTGAAGGCGTTGACTCCGACACTGTCATCCAACGCTTACTTGACACGGTACAAGAACCCGCTGCAAGACTGTAGAACGTATGGATATCGATTGAAAAAAAGAATTCATCGTAGGTGTTTTGCTTGGGGTATTTGCTTGGGTGTTTCTGCGGATTTCAATGAGGTTTTTGGTTTCCACTTTCCCGACCCCAGCGGGGTGATATATCTATAGAAAACGGCATGTTCACACTCCCGCACTCCAGCGGAGTGCTATGTGGATAAAAAGGTGGCGACTTGCGTAATAAATAACCTCGGGACAAGAATGACATCATGCCAACAGTCTCCGTCATAATTCCAGTCCTTAACGAAGAGGATGCCATCGCCAAAGTCATCGCCGATATCCCGCCAACAGGGAACAAGGGGGAGATCACTGTCCAAGAAATCATCGTCGTTGATAACGGCTGCACGGACAACACCGCCGCAATCGCAGCGCGATGCGGCGCGCGGGTTGTAACCGAACCGCGGCGCGGATACGGATACGCCTGTCTTGCAGGTATCGCCGCGCTTGCGACGAAGCCACCGGATATCGTCGTTTTTCTCGATGGCGACTACAGCGACTATCCAACGGACATGCCACAACTCCTACAACCGATATGCAACGGCGAAGCCGCATTCGTCATCGGCGCAAGGACACACGGCGACGCAAAAGATGCGTTATTACCGCAAGCACGCTTCGGCAATTGGCTCGCCTGCTTTTTGATACACCGCTTCTTCGGGGTACGTTATACAGATTTAGGACCCTTCCGCGCCATCCGATACCCTGAGCTGCTTGCGCTAAACATGCAAGACAAAACCTTCGGATGGACGGTCGAGATGCAGCTCAAAGCCGCGAAACTCGGAATCGCTGTCTGTGAAGTCCCTGTCCGGTATCGCAAACGCATCGGCACATCTAAAATCACTGGCACGTTCACAGGCACCTTCAAAGCAGGCTATAAAATCCTCACCACCCTCATCTACCACCGTTTTCTGACATAGAATCATACGCGTCAATTTTAGAAAAATAGCCGCCTCGGACCCCCAGGCCCGGTAGGTTCGGTTTGTAACCGAACCGGATTTTATAGTAGATTCTATAATTACTTGGACATTCAACATCGGTTCGGTTAGGGGA
>VXZK01000269.1 GCA_009845545.1 Candidatus Poribacteria bacterium | reverse complement strand
AACAACTAAAACCTTTCACCACAAACCTTCAGGAAAAAATGGGGGTAAGTGACCAGTTGACGTTTTTGCATAGGTGCTGTATCATAAAAGAAAAAGGGGGTGAAAAAAATGATTCATGTAGGTGTGGGACATTCACATGACCTCTCCACCGCCGAAGCGGCGGAGCACGCGACACGCCTGGCAATGGGGAACGCCGGTATCGCTAAAGCCGACATCGCCATCGTATTTGCAACCATTAACTATCAAACGGAATACGAACAGTTATATCAGGCGGTTCACGCCAACTCCAGTTGTGAGGAACTCGTCGGGTGTACGGGGATGAGCGTCTTGACTTCTGCCGGCGAGTTTGAAGAAGAACCGACCCTTGCTGTAATGGTGCTCCGAGGTGAACAACTTTCCGCAGTCTCTTTTACTGCACAAGGAACCGAATCCGAGGTAGGCGAACAAATACAGGAAAGTATTCAAACAGAACGACGCGATAACTCGCTTCTGGTAATTTTCCCAGATATTCGTGCTGTGAATCCAGCGGAGCTCATAAAGCACATCGGTGGTGACGGTGCTTCGCTTCCTATTGTGGGGGCTGCTGTTTCAGGCGATGGAACCGGCGCACAGATGTACCATTGGCAAGGCACACAAGCAACGGAGGGCGGTGTTGCGGGGCTCCTCTTAACCGGAAATTTCAGCACGGAAATTGGTGTCGCACAAGGCTGTCAACCTATTGGCAAACCGCGTGAGGTCACAAAAGCCGATGGGCGCGTCATCTTTGAATTGAACGGGGAACCCGCGTTAGAAAACTTTAAGGGGGCGTTGCAACTACTCACCCAGGACGATATTCGCCGGTCAGGCGGCACAGTCTTCGTCGGGATTGCGATGGATGATACGAACAAAAATCCGACACGTGGCGATTTTCTCATTCGCAATCTTGTCGGTATTAATGAGCAACATGCCGCTATTGCTATATCCGAAGAGGTAAAAGTGGGGCAGTTGGTGCAGTTCCATCTGCGCAACCCGCTTGCAGCTGCAGAAGAAATTCAGGTAATCATAGCACAATTGGCTGAGAAAACCCGGGAGCAACCCCCCGCGTTTGGACTCTACTTTAACTGCTTGGGGCGTGGCAAAGGGCTTTATGGCGCGGCAAATCACGACATTAGGGTTATCCAAGAAAAGTTTCCGGGGCTACCTGTTATCGGGTTCTTCGGAAATTCAGAGTTCGCACCCATTGGTGGGCGTAACTTCGCACACGCGTATACCGGCGTGTTTGTACTTTGTAGTACAAACTAAATTCAGGGAGTTAGACAATGAATGAAGAACTTTTTGTGAGTCGAGAATTTACACCCGTCAACGGGTTTACGTCTGGAATTGAGGGACCCGCCTGCGACGCAGTAGGCAACCTATACGCCGTCAACTACGAACGACAGCACACTATCGGTAAGGTAACACCTGATGGCGATGCCAGCGTTTTTGTGGAACTACCGACCGGTAGCATCGGCAACGGTATCCGTTTCAACAGCGGAGGTTCTATGTTCATCGCTGATTATACCAACCACAATGTCCTTAAGGTGGATATGAATACGCGGAAAATTAGCGTTCATGCCCACGAACCGACAATGAATCAGCCCAACGATCTCGCTATCGGCGCGAACGATATTCTCTACGCCAGCGATCCGAATTGGGGCGCATCAACCGGACAAATCTGGCGCGTGGATACCGATGGAAAGGTAACGCTCTTGGAAGCGGACATGGGCACCACAAACGGTATTGAAGTAAGTCCCGACGAAAAAGTGCTGTACGTCAACGAATCCGCACAACGCAATGTCTGGGCTTACGATTTATCACCTGATGGTGAGGTGAGCGACAAACGGTTGCTGATCGAGTTCCCCGATTTCAATATGGACGGGATGCGGTGCGATATTGAAGGCAATCTCTATATCACTCGGCACGGCAAAGGGACAGTCGCAAAATTATCACCCGCAGGCGAGGTGTTACTGGAAGTACAGTTAACAGGTAAACTCTGCACGAATATCGCTTTCGGTGGTCCAGATGGACGCACGTGCTATGTCACGATGGCAGACCGTGGAAATGTAGAGGTGTTTCGTGCCGATCTACCGGGCAGAAGCTGGCAGCTGTTCCAATAGATACATTTTTTCTATAATAGCGAAACCTTGACAACTCGCCTGATTTGTGGTAATATTATACATAACTAATTACGATCTCTATGGAGGCAACTTATGAAACAACTATTTCTAATCTTGTTCCTTGTATCGGTATGCACCACTTTTGTGGCTGCCGATTTGCTCGAAGGACTTGTCTTGTACATGCCGCTTGACGAAGGGAACGGTAAAGCAACCGAAGATTTCTCCGAAAACGGCTTTGAAGGTGAACTCAACGGCGGCGCAAAATGGGTTGATGGCAAATTTGGGAAAGCACTCGAATTTAGTGCATCCAGCGATTTTGTCGCTATTGAAGATGACGCAGTTTTTCACATTGAAGATGAAATCACACAAGCCGCATGGGTTAATCTCAACCGACTGCCGAGCGCGCACGCTATTGTTTTCGGCACCCGTATGGGCGGCGGTGGAAGACACATCGGATTCGGCTACGGGATGAATCCCGCAAACGGCATCAAGGTTTGGACAAACGGTGCCGGCGGCGGGTTCTTGGACATTAACGATAACAAAACCGGCTTGGATACCGGTAAATGGTATTACCTTTCCTATACCCACACATCGGACAACAAAGGCAAAGTCAAAATTTATGTGGATGGCAAGGTAACCCACGAGCAGGATTCTAATAATCCAGTAGCACCCGCAGGAGCTACAAGCCGAATCCAGATCGGTACATGGTCCGGTGAAGCATGGCCCGGTATGGTTGACGAGGTGCGCCTCTGGAACCGGGCACTCTCTGATGATGAAATGGCACAGAGCATGGAGATGGGGGCTGACGAGTTCTTGGCTGTTAATCCGAAGGACAAGCTCGCCACGTCTTGGGGCAAAATTAAGAAACTCCGCTAACTGAATAACTGAAATGAGGCGGCAATTTTTGTCGCCTCTCTCCTTATCGTTAAGCCCTGAAGCACTATGGAACAATACGAACCCGTTTTAAAACGGCTCGAAAAAACCGCAAAACAGTATACCAATATCGCGCCCGAGAACGGGCAATTTCTCTCTATTCTTATCCAATCCATTCAGGCGCGAAACGTCCTTGAAGTCGGAACAAGTAACGGATACTCCACCATCTGGCTTGCTGCAGCCTTGAAGAAGACACGCGGTAAGCTCATCACCTTGGAGTTTGATCCAACACGTGCAGCTGAAGCAAAAGCACACCTGCAGGAAGCCGGTTTGGAGAACGTCGTTGAGATACGCGTCGGAAACGCACTCGACGAAATTCCGAAATGTGACGCAACCTTTGACTTGGTGTTCCTTGACGCGGAGAAGGACGAATACCGACGCTACCTGGAATTGGCATTGCCGAACATCCGTCCAGGAGGTTTAATTGTCGCTGATGATACCATAACAATGCGCGACGAAATGCCGGACTATATCGAATTCGTCTTTAACACACCAACACTACATTCTGTCGATATCCCCTTAGACGACGGTATCATTTTGAGTTATAGAACCGAGTTGTAGTACGTTACTTGTGTATTAACATTGAGAGAGGATGTCCAAAATTTCACTACAATCTAAACTCTCAGACAAATCTACCCGTTTCAGTGAATCCGTCATCCGTGGCATGACGCAGCTCTGCCTGCGCTACAACGCGATTAACCTTTCTCAAGGTACGCCAGCCTACCAGCCCCCCCCTGAAGTCAAAGCCGCGGCGATTGAAGCAATCGAAGAAGGATATAATCAATATAGCATCACATGGGGCGCACCGTCGTTTCGAGAAGCTATCGCCCAGAAGATGACGACGTTTAACGACATCCGGACAGACCCGCATAAAAACGTTACTGTCACCTGCGGTTCCACGGAAGGCATGCTTTCTTCGCTTCTCGCAATCATCAACGCTGGCGACGAGATTATCATCTTTGAACCCTTTTACGAAAACTACGGACCCGATACGATCATCTCTGGTGCCAAGCCGGTCTATGTCGCATTGCAAGAGACACCAGCCCCTGATGGTACTGTCCATTTTACTTATGATCCTACCGAACTCCAAGATGCCTTTTCTGCTAACACAAAGGCGATTATCATAAATACCCCAAACAACCCCCTCGGTAAGGTGTTTACGCGTGACGAACTGCAAGAAATTGCGGATCTCTGCTGTGCGTATGACTGCCTCGCGATTACCGATGAAATTTACGAACACATGATCTACGATGAAAAGCCGCATATCAGTATCGGCTCCCTGCCACAGATGCGGGATCGGACGATTACCGTCTCAGGGTTGAGCAAGGCGTACTCCATGACAGGATGGCGATTGGGTTATGTCGTCGCACCAGAAGTTTTAACCAATGCGATCCGCAAAATGCACGACTTCCTCACCGTCGGCGCGCCGCATCCGCTTCAGCGTGCCGGGGTCGTCGCCCTCAATCTGCCACCAAGTTACCATAAAGATTTGGTGACGAAATATGATAAGAATCGCAAACGTCTCGTGAATGACCTCACAAAAGCTGGATTCCTTTGCCATCAACCGGAGGGGGCATATTACATTATGACGGACATTACCGGTTTTGGGTTTCCCGATGATACAACCTTTGCGCACTGGTTAGTGAAGGAAATTGGTGTAGGTGGTGTCCCCGGCTCCAGTTTCTACAGTCGTCCACATCTCGGCAAAACAAAGTTCAGATTTATGTTCAGCATGGCGGATGATATTCTCGCTGAAGCTGCCGAACGCTTGATGCAGATCAAAACGAAAATCTAAAATATGGACATCTCCCTTGAAAATGAAACGCTGAATATCTATAGAAAAGAAATTGAGGCACTTCTTCAACGCGAGGAGAAGTATAGGACTTTAGGTCCCGCTGAACTTGAAGCGATTGTGAACGCGTTTGAATTCACGCTAAAAAACGGACGCGAAAAGGTCAGAGCCCAAATGCTTTATGATCTTATCCATGAGAAAAGGGGCAACTAATATGCTGCTCGAGCGGATACGCCTTAAGACTTTCGGTTGTTTCCAACAGCAAGATTTTGAGCTGCATGACGGCATCAATCTCATCTTTGGTCCCAATTTCAGTGGGAAAAGCACGCTCGTCAACGCTATTTTCTTCACGCTGACAGGAAAACCGATTGTACCGCGCGTTGATGCTTCAGCCATCAAGAGCGCTAAAGCCTATAGCGGCACTGCCGGGCTCCAATTCGTCGTGAATGGTGAACGCTACCAACTCTTCAGAGCCACGGGTAAACGTATCCAGCTCCGTAGCGAAAAAAACGGCGCATGGCAGGTGCTTTTCGATGAGAAACGAGTCAGAGTGACAGAGGCGTTGTTGCAAGAACGGTTCGGTATTAGGCACGAACAACTCGCCCTTACAACTTTCCTCCGTGAAGGCGAAATCTTTGAATTTCTTGCGCGCCAGTCCACCACGCGGCGCGATATCCTCCATACCCTCCTCGGTATTGATAGACTCATACAGGTCCGGCAGCGGTTCATTGATACACGCCGTATCGCGAAACGTGAACAGAGCAGAATCCGCGCCCATCAGAATAGCTTACGGTTCAATGCCCAGAGTGTAAATGAAGCCGAGATCACACGGATTGAAGCAAAACTAAAAGACTTGGAAGCCGCTTATGGGGCTGAGACCGGTGATTCCACACTTATCGCAGAGTGGGTGCAGCACCAGAACCGTCTACAAAAGCAGTTGGACACCCTTACACAGCAACAGAGTGAAGCGTTGGGCGGTTTTAAAGATATCGGGCAGCTACGAGAGATCATAACTGATATCGAAACCGCAATTCAGGAAGCTTCCGGATTGGAAACGAAACGGGATGAACTCATACAACAGACCGGTCGTCTTGAATCCGAAATCGCAGCACTAACGAATGTCTGTAACACGCTTCAAACACTCATTGAGAGTGATGAACAGCACTGCCCGACCTGTTATCAGCAGGTTGAACGAGAAGTCGTGCAACGCATTGTTGATGAAAAAGAGAAAGAGAGATCGCAACGCAGTGCCGAGTTGGAAACACACAAACAAACGTTAGAAACAGAATCTGAAAATTTAAAGAGTCGGCGTGAACTTGAACAGCGACTTCAGACTTTGCAAGCACTTTCAACGCAATTTCAACAACGCACCAAGGAGATTGATAAGATTCAGACTGAACTTGACACGCTGACATCCCGGTTGAGTGAGAGAGGCGTTCAACAGAGCAAACAGATCCCTTCGGATACCCTCGCAACGCTTGACAAACCCCAATTGAAGGCACAGATTGATGCCGAGCGTGAGCGACTTGGGAAACTCAAACAGGAGGAAGCCGTCCGTTTAGATAGACTCGGCGCGCTCCAACGGGTCAACCGAGACGCGGCGAAAGTTGAAAAGACACTCCTGAGCATAGAACTCGCCTGCACCGGGATTGACAAGACCATTGAAGCACTCCAACGGCAAATCCTTAAGCCCGCTGAAGACGAATTGCATCACTGGCTTGAGAAGATGCAACTCTTTTCTGTTTCTCGTGGGAACGGGGGACAAACGCGCGTCGACTTACAACGCGAACACCTACTCCCCTCCCTGAACATAGATGGCACCGATCGGAGTCTGATGTTACTCAGTGGTAGCGAAAAAATGTTCTTATATCTCTGCTTCAAAGTTGCCCTCGCCAAAGTTTTAGGCAATCCCGGTTTCTTCGTATTTGATGACCCTACCCTTCATTTAGACGGAGAACGGAAAACATTGATGGTAGATTTCATTCATCAACTCGCCGAAGAACATCAAGTCGTTGTAACGAGTTATGATGAAGATGTGCGTTCGGGACTTGAAGGCGCGCATTTGATTGAAATGAGCAGAGAAGCATAACCGTTTCCTGAGTCAATTCGACTTGAGTCAAGTTGTCAAAGCCTGATTCGGAGCGTCCGGTTTTTGTCAAAATATGATGGGTAGTGCTTAAAACCGATGAAGATAAATATCCCCGTTATCCTCCTGTGTGTTACTCCAGACGACCATCCATTTTCCATTTTCAACAGATACCACAAACGGAGGATAGTGTTCCCCTTGGCTTGTAGAGATAGCCACCCCCTCCTTATCCCACAACAGTTTACCTTCTAAATCTATCAGCTGCCCGTAGATAGCGTCGCGGCTCTCCTCACCGAAGTCTTCTCGATAGTCCAACCACGCCACAAAAAAATGCCCTTCTTCAGTTCGGACGATAGACGGTTTGTCCTGATGGCCACCTGCTGTGCAAAGCGGGATACCATCTTCCTCCCAGACCGGTGTTCCGTCGGATCGGACATACTGCATATACAGATCGGAATAGATATCGCGTTCATCCCTCCAGACTGCGATGAACCCACCGCTCCCGTCACCGATGACCGAGGCATGCTTCTGGATACCTTCGGCAGTGCAGATTGGCACACCTGTCTCCTGCCACAGTTTATCACCATCAGGAGAAATCCGCTGCGCATAGAGTTGATCGTTGATAAAATTTTCATACACCTGCCATAAGATAATAATGCCACCTTCACCATCAGGAACCACACGCGGTTCGCCTTGCATGCCGTCTGTTGGGGAGATGAGAAGCGGCGCGTCCCACAACGGCTTTGCATCTAAACTCAGCCGATACGCCATGATATGCCACGCGTCATAACCGATAACATCCCACCAAACCACATAGAACCCACCCATGCCATCGGCAACCAGAATAGGATCACTCTGTAGCGATTCCGACGGAAAAATAGGGATGCCGTTCGGTGCCCACATCGGTTCGCCTTTCGCAGCGATCCGTTGGATATAGAGGTCTTGAAATTCAGAACTCCGGCGTTCATCTTCCCAGACACAGATAGCACCCCCTTCGCCATCGCTCAAAATCGCTTGCGTGGATTGATCTGACGTGTTTATACAGACAGGAATCCCATCCGTTTGCCATAGAATCTCGCCATCGAGATTGATTGCTTGGGCATAGATATCCCAATTGCTCCTATCGCGCCTGTCGTTCCAAACGACAATTGCGTGTCTGTCGTGTCGAATCATCCGTAACCGACGTTGATTTCTATCTGCCGTGCATATCGCCACACCATTTTCTTCCCAACGCGTTTTTCCTATAGCATCAACGCGCTGTGCATAGACATCCCAATCCTTTCCAGTACGGTAATCCTCCCACATAACGACGACACCTCCCTCGCCATCGTCCACAACCCATGGGAGAAATTGGCCGTCTATAGCCGTTGAGACTGGAATTTCAGCCGATGCCATTCTGAAGAGGACGCAAGCACCCAAAAGCAGACCCAAAAACAAGATAGACAAGCTGTTCAATCGGAAAAAAGCGTTTTGGGAGTCCATAAATCGATCAATGTTCCTTTTGTATATAAATCGAGTGTTTTCCAATGTTGAATCGGGAGTTCAATGTGGGCAATCGCCGCTGTCGGCATCCGTTCTATTTGTTCCGTCAGGTAATTCACAAGTTGTTCCATTGTTGGGTTGTGTCCAACGACCATGACGCGTTGATATTTATCCGATAGTGCTTGTAATGTGTCAAAGTAAACACTCGGAACAGTATCATAAAGCGCATCTAACTTTTTCGCTTTTCCTGTGTAACCGCACGATTTTGCAACTTTACTCGCTGTTTTTCGCGCCCGTTTTGCCGATGAAGTGAGAATCCGGTCCGGAATTAATCCTTCTTGACGCAAGTGTTTACCCATGCGTGGCGCATCTCGTTTCCCGCGGGCATTGAGCGGACGATCATAGTCAGAGAGTTCAGGATAATTCCAACTGGATTTTGCATGCCGCATGATAAGAAGAGTTTTCATTGTTGCTCCTAATGTAGTTCTGATCTTTTTCTGACATCCTATCACAATTGCGCCTGAATGTCAATTGCGGACACAGGGCGGCCCAGAACCATTCAATTCTCACGAAACCTCTTGTCAGTAGAAACCTTGTGAGTCCGTTTATGTGCACCAGAATTATTCTGAAAACCGAATTCTGACCGCTGATGGCTGACCGATGACAGCCTCTAAAAAATTTTGTCTTGCATTCTCAAGGTTTTTGTGATAATATTTAATGAGGAACCTGTCAACGCATTTAGGAGTATATCCGTTACAGAGTTTAAACATAAATTCTGGAGGATATAGATACATGTTAACCAAAATCAACGAGATTCTCACACTCTTATTAGTCGCACTGATGCTTGGTGGTATCAGCGGATGTTATATTGATACTAATGACGATAGAGATGATGAACCCCCCGCTGTGCCACGCGGCGTCAGGACTATCACAGGCGACGAACAGGTTATCATTGAGTGGTACCCGAACGGTGAATATGACTTAGCAGGTTATGAAATCTGGCGCGGACGAGACGGCACCACTTTTGATAGCATCGCAGACGTATCAGAAAACACAACCCGCTATGTAGATAAAACTGTCCAGAACGGAGAAACCTACTTCTACGCCGTCTCCGCTTATGACATTCACGAAAATGAAAGCGAACTCAGCCCCGAAGACGCTTGGGATACGCCACGTCCAGAAGGACGAAATATCACGCTTGATGATTATAATATTTTCCCTGAAAGAAGTGGGTTCGATTTCTCGCGACCGGAAAAAGGGAGTATTCCATGGGACTCTCCGGCAACGGATGTCTATTTTGCATTTGATCCTGAACGCAACGCGACTTACCTCTACTCTGACAATGAAACGTTCATGCAAGATTTGGGGTACCACGAAAACCTTGATGCCGTAGATATAGTACCGAAAGACGGATATGTAGAGTTATTTGTTGAACTCATTGAGGGACATGTCTATGCCATCAATACACCAGATAATAACTTCGCAAAGATTCACGTGCGTGAACTTTATGAGGATGCAGTCCTTTTCGATTGGGCATACCAGACCGATCCTGGAAATGTACAATTGGCACCCTCTCTCAAACGTCCGTGATAAGGAGTGGGCTTCATGCAAAAGGATAAAGAGGTGGTGCAAATACCACCTCTATTTTACATACTTTTTACGTTTGTACTCTTTCTCAGCATTGGGTTTGGGGACGTAAACGCTCAAACCGTAACGGATGAAACCGATACCGCCGCGGATACGGAATCTGACACCGCCAGACTGAAACCTCTACCGTTTGTGCCCGGTTATGTAGAAGAACCTGAGACGGAACCGAATTACACGCTATTTCGGACGCATCCAGAGCGATACTACCCTGAACTCGACCTCCAAAAAGCAAAGCGGTTATCAACTTTTATGCCCGGATTGGGGCAGGCTTATGCCGGTAATTACACAAAAGCAACGTTGTTCCTAACTGTTGAGTTAGGCACTTTCGCACTTGCTGGGTATAACATCGCT
Source organism: Candidatus Poribacteria bacterium (assembly GCA_009845545.1). Lineage (GTDB taxonomy): Bacteria > Poribacteria > WGA-4E > WGA-4E > WGA-3G > WGA-3G. Next base: position 12,637 of record VXZK01000269.1, on the reverse strand, counting down.
CGCGCCCTGCATTACAACAAACAACAAGTGTTTGAGACGGGGTTCCAAGATATAAGAACCGGCGAATTCTTAACGTATGACCAAGGGCGGACGCGCATGAGAAATCATGCATTTTTCAGCGGTATTTTCCTCGCAACAGGCATCGGAATCCATATCTGGAATATCCTTGATGCACCTAAAACCGCTGAAGCCTATAATAATCGAAGATTTTCGCTGCAGGTGCAACAAACAGGGAGTGGTCTTCAATCTCTGGTTTTCACCCATAGATTCTAAAATTGACGCAGAAGACTTTTATCTCAATACACCAATCGCGAGGACAAAAGCGTGCGTTATGTAAAATACCTAATAATTTTTGCGCTGCTCTTCGGCGGGAACATCGCCTTAAGCGATAATTCTCTGTTTCTTGTTGATGCAAAGGATATTGTCCCGAGCCCTCTTCAAGTCGGCGAAAAATTAACATACAATATTAGTTTGAAAAAATTGCCCGCTGGCAAACGGACAGACTGGATTGTTGAAGAAGAAGTGGTTAATGGAGTAGGTGTTTATCGTATCCAATCTGAAATGAAAACTCGTGCACTTTTCAGGTTCTATAAGTTCCGAAATCAGCAAGAAACGCACCTAAATCCGACAACACTTTCACCGATCCGCTTTCAGAATTATGTGCAGGACCGAAAGTATCAAGGGGTGGTCAAAATTAATTTCCGTGAGGGTAAGGCGGAGTATGAAAAGGTCTCGCGTCCAGAACCAGAAGCACAGGAAAAACGCGAGGCAAAAGTCCTTGAAATACCACCCGGCACACAAGATGAACTCTCGCTTATTTACTTCCTACGTTCCAAGCAATTTGTGGTCGGTGAAACCTATTTCTTCCCGCTGCTCGTTAAAGGAAAGGTACTGAAAGCGACGCTCACCCTTGAACGCAAAGAGTTCGTTAAAAATAAAAAATTAGGTAATGTTAGAACAATTGTGTTACGAACATCAGAAGGCGGCCGCTTCTGGATTACAGATGATCAACGACGGTTACCTGTCAAAATTGAGACAGAGAGCAAAATAGGCGCGGTCAAAGCCACTTTAACAGACGTTGAGGTGGTGAATTAGGACTTAGTAACAAACATTTGGTAGCCGCGATACCCCCGGTGGCTTGTCAAGGAAATTGTCGTGATAGAACTTTTACGTGAAACAGAAAATTACCAAACGTTGGTGGCGCGCCTCAAAGACGGTAAAAAACTCCCTTGGCTTAGAGGGTTGGCAAACGCATCAACAGCCTATCTCCTCGCAACGCTAATTGATGATTTTCCGAAGAAATCCTTTCTAATTGTGCTGCCCTCACATCGTGAAGCCGAACAGGTGATGGCGGAAATCTGCACATACCAAGCGTACCCGACTTTAGAAGCAACGCCCGCCCCGACTCCAGAACCGGGTATTAATTTCTTCCCGAGCTGGCACCGCAAAATTTTTGACGGCATCGCGCCTCCTAAAAACACCGTCGCAGATCGAATCCGGTGTCTCGAACGCCTATCGCAGAAAGAACGGAGCATCGTCATCACCACAAGCCAAGCGATGCTTTACAAACTTCCACCACGACAGCATTTTGCCGACGCTTGCCGGGCCCTGAATCTCAATGAAGAGATAGATCCCGACGATGTCGCAGCAATGCTTATGCGCAATGGATACCAGAGCGTTGAACTCGTAGAGCTCAAAGGCGAGTTCGCACGCAGAGGGGATATCCTTGATGTTTATCCGCTTACAACCGATACCCCGGTCCGAATTGAATTTTTCGGAGATGAAATTGATACCATCCGCACCTTCGATCCGATATCGCAACGTTCAACTGCATCGATTCAATCCGTTAGCCTGACACCGCTGCGAGAAGTGCTTGCCGATGATATATCCGTTGAACATTGGCGCGCCCAAACAGATGCCCTCATTCAGGCACGACCCACACCGCAACTAATAAATGCAGTCCGGGAAGTCACACAACACTTGACTAAAGCAGCAGCGTCTCAATATCCGCTTCAAGACTGTCCTCTCAATGATGCAATAGAGGCGTTTTTACCGATGCTTGTCCCGGAAACCGAATTGCTGACGGACTATCTGACCGATGATACAATTGTCTGCTTGATAGAACCACACTGGCAACAGCGGGAAGCCTCACAAATGCACGAACGGACGCAGGAATTGTATGAAAAAAAGATGGATGAATCCAGCCTCATGGTGCCACCAGATAGCCTCTTAGCTTCCTTTGAAACGCTTAGCACGCAATTAGAGAGGTATCCCGTCATCTCATCATCTTTGGCACCACCGCGTCAAGTTACCGAGAGTCAATTGGCACCCCTGCATTTTGAGATGAAACCGCTCGCCCTACCATCTGGCAACTATCAAACGATTATCAATCAGGTTAAAACATGGGTAGTTGCGGGGAAACGGATCCATCTTTTTTGCGAAACGCCACAGCAGTCAAAACGCGTAACTGAGATCTTAGCCGAGCGTGACTTATTTCCACCAGATATTGACATCAGTGTCGGGGCAATCAGTGAGGGGTTTCTCAACGAACAGTTAAATCTCATGGTTATTTCTGAGGACGAACTCTTCGGAAATCGCCAACACCGTCCCGTCCGACACCGTCCACCTACAGATGGCACACCGATTCTTAGCCTGATTGATCTAAAAGTCGGAGATTATGTTGTCCACCTTTCCCACGGTATTGCTCTCTATGACGGGATACGCCGGTTAGCCATTGACGGCAAATCACAAGATTTTCTGATCCTTAAATATAGTGATGATAATATCCTCTACGTGCCTACCTATCAAGTAGACCTCGTTCAAAAATATATCGGGAGCAAAGACAACGCGCATAGACCTCGCGTGGACCGGCTCGGTGGCACAGCGTGGCATCGACGAAAAGGACGTGTTAAAGAGTCTATTGAACAGATGGCGGATGAACTGCTCAATTTGTATGCCCTTCGGCAAGCTCGAAAGGGATACAGCTTTCCTGCTGAGGTGCCTTGGCAAACCGAATTTGAGGCACTCTTCCCTTATCAGGAGACCGATGACCAACTCCAGGCAATTGAGGACGTTAAAGCTGACATGGAAGATGAGCGACCGATGGATAGGCTCGTCTGTGGAGATGTCGGATATGGAAAAACAGAGGTCGCTTTGCGTGCCGCTTTCAAAGCCGTTATGGCTGAAAAGCAGGTCGCAATTCTCGTGCCAACAACGATCCTCGCACTGCAACACTACGATACCTTTGAGAAACGATTTCAATCTTTCCCTATCAATATTGAGATGCTCAACCGGTTTCGTACGCCGAAAGAGATTAAACAGATCAAGGAAAGGTTAGCAAAAGGGACAATTGATGTTGTTATTGGCACACATAGTTTGCTTTCCAAAACAGTAGCATTTGAGAATCTCGGACTTCTCATCGTTGACGAAGAGCATCGTTTTGGTGTTAAGCATAAGGAAAAAATTAAACAATTTAAAGAGACTATTGATGTGCTTACACTGACGGCTACACCGATCCCACGTACACTCCACATGTCGCTTGTCGGTATCCGGGATTTCAGCGTTATTAATACGCCACCCGCAGATCGATTACCGATCCAGACGTTTGTGATGCCTTACGATAGTGAGATCATTCGAGAAGCGATCACGACAGAATTAGCGCGCAGCGGACAGGTCTTTTTCGTCCACAACCGTGTTCAAGATATTCAGAACATTGCCATAATGCTTCACGAACTCGTGCCGGAGGCACGCATTGCTGTCGCACACGGACAGATGCCAGAACGTGAATTAGAAACTGTTATGCTTGAGTTTGTCCGCCACAAACACGATATACTCGTCTGTACAATGATTATTGAATCAGGACTGGATATCCCGAACGTTAACACGATCCTGATTAATCGTGCCGACGCACTCGGTTTAGCACAACTCTATCAATTACGTGGGCGCGTCGGACGGGCCAACGTTCAGGCTTATGGGTATCTATTCTATCCACGAGACCGAGCCATTACGGAGGGCGCGCAAAAACGACTTCGCGTTATTGAGGAATTCACTGACCTCGGTTCTGGTTTTAAAATTGCCCTCCGTGATTTAGAAATTCGCGGCACCGGAAATATACTCGGTGCTGAGCAGCATGGACATATCGTCACTGTTGGCTATGAACTCTATTGTAAACTTCTTGAAGAAACTGTCATGGCTCTAAAAGGCGAGAAGGTTGAGGAGACGCTGGAAACACGAATTAGCCTGCCAATAGAAGCCTATCTCCCCGATGATTATGTACCCGATAGCCGCCAGAAAGTCTCCATCTATAAGAAGATTGCAGGTTTGAAAAACACTGCTGCATTGAAAGAACTTCGCGAGGAACTTCAGGACCGCTACGGTGCGATCCCTGAACCCGCTGAGATGTTACTTGAAATTGCCAGTGTAAAACAACTCAGCCAAAATCTCGGTATTACCGCGATCGTCGCCGGAAAAGAGCAGGTAAAGGTTACCTTTGACGAACAGAAACCGAAAATTAATGTGAAGAAATTCATTGAGATAATCCACCAAGATAGCAACCTTCAGTTGCAACCGCCAGCACAACTCAAAATTCGGATGCCGGGAATGACTGGAGTGAATATATTAACCGAATTACAACAAACGCTCAAGTTGTTTGTTGAGTCATCTTAAAAACGCAAGGTAGAAAAAAATGCGCTACGCGCACTCCCCAAAGCGCGTAAGCCTAACCGGGGCCCCACCCATTACTGGGAGAGGGCGGGCAGACTGGATATACGGAAAGATACTTCATTTCCCAAACCGACCTGACCCAACCGCAAGGAACATCAAAAATATGAAAAAAACGATTACTATTTTTGTAGTTGTCGCCATGACCTGTCTATTGACTTGGAAGTTCGTTCAATCGGATAGCCATGAGCAACCGGCGTCTGATATGGACGAAAGCCAGGTGATTGTAGCGGAGTACAAATGGAACGACGACACACATCAAATTTCGTTGGCGGACCTAAACGCCGCAATCGCAAAATTACCTGTTTACCGTCAACAGAACTATAAGAGTCGAGCGGATAAAGCCGAATATCTTGAAGAATTAATCGAGGAACGGCTCAAAATCCTCCGAGCAGCTGATGAGGGGTTTGATAAACTCACGGAACACCTCAAGAAACTTGATGACTACACGCACCAACTCATGGTTGAGAAATTAACCGAGAGGGAAGTTGATGCCAAGGTCAATTATACGACTGACGACCTCATGGCACACTATCAGCAGAATCTCAGCGAGTACATTGAGGATGAAAAGGTTCGCGCAACCTGCATCACACTCGATGATGAGGACCTCGCTCACGAAACGCTTGATGCTATTAAAGCAGGAAAAGACATCGTTGAGATGGCGAAGGAACTCTCCGAAGCAGGAAAACTCGCAAACGGACCCGGCAGCTCTGACCCAGAGGATCCGGGTAATACCTACTTCTTCACAAAATCCTCTTCAGCGCGTTGGACGGAGTTCATAGATGCTGTTTTCGCTCAAGAAGTTGGCGAAATGACAGAGGCTGTCTTTGAAATCGACATCAATGACGAAACCTTCTACCTTATCTTCCGTAAGGAGGAACATCAACCCGAACGACAGAAAGAATTTGACGAGGTCAAAAGCGATATTGAAAGAACTGTTGAGCGTACAAAGAAACGCGAGCGCATCAATGAGTGGGTCGCTGAGATCACCGAAAAAGGTAAATTGAAAACCTATGCTGAGAATATTCCAACGCCACCGCAACCTGAGGAAGCGGAGACCGAGGAGTCAGAACAGTAGCAATTAGCCGTCAGTCATCAGGGATCAATAGTCAGTGAAGACGTAAGCCTGTAACAATAGACCCTATCTTGGAGTACTCGTAGGACGCGGTAAATTGTTACAGAGAACCTTTTTTGCTGATTGCTGATAACCACAAGAAAAGGAGTTAAAATTGAAAATGCTCACAAGAATTGCCCAATCCATGGGGAGAATAGATTGCACGCTTCGACTGCCGGTCGTCCCTTTACTTTTACTTGGGATTCTTGCCACACACCCCATCTTTTATAGTTGTGGCGACAAGGCTATCGGTGCCAACGGAACAGTTATCGCTGAATTTGAGTGGAATGGTAAACAGCGCATCACCCTTGAGGAGATGATACAAGAGATTAGCGAACTCCCAGAATACAAGCAACGGCAGTATCAGGACAAAGAGGGACTCGAGACATACATGCTCCTTATGGCGGAAAGTCGCTTAATTCTCAATCTCGCTCGCGATCATAAACTTAACGAAGACCCGGAAATTCTTAAAAAGGTTCAGGACTATCTTCATGAGTTGATGGTTAAGAGAATTACCACCCAAGAAGTTGATGATAAACTCACCTTGTCTGAAGCCGATTATATGGCGTATTATGAAGCGCACAAAGAGGAATACGTCCGGCCTGCGCAAGTCAGGCTTTTGTGTATCACCCTTATAGATAAGGAACGCGCTGATGAAGTCTCCGCGCAAATCAAAGAGGGTAAAGACATCGCTGAAGCCGCACAAGAACTCTCTGATCGAGGTGAACTCGTCGGGCCTGGTGCCAACGCATCCTCTCCGGGGGACACTGATTACTTCAGTCGTGATTCCTATCCGTCGGGAACTGAACCCTTTTTGGACGCAGCCTTCTCCGCTGAGATCGGTCAAATCCACGATGACGTTATTGAAGTCGAAGTCCAAGGTCAGAAATACTTCATGATGTTCCGTAAGGACGAGGCACGCGATGAATACCAAAAACTCTTTGATGATGAGGATGTCCGTAAGAGTGTAGTGCGGAAAGCGGATCGCAAAAAACGAGATGCCCTTATGACGGAATGGATTACTAATCTCCGCGAGCGTGCCGAAGTCAAAACCTATATTGATCGGATTCCAGAGGCAGAACCCGAAGAACCGCCTGCAGAGGCGGAACCAGAAGAATAGTGTTATGTCTACCCTCGTCTTGTAGGAGCGGTTTGTAAACCGTCCCTACAAGATGAAGCATTTACCCACAATTTCAAGATTGATGAAGCAATCGTTTATACTGTAAGTGTGGCGCGGTTGGCGATCACGCCACACCTTTAAAGGAGCAGGCACATGCTGGATAAAAAAGCGGTCTATCTCACGTTGATCGTCCTTCTTCTCATCAGTGGTGGTATCTCAAACGTTCACGCGCGCACATTTGATAAAATCGTTGCTTACGTCAACGACGATGTTGTAACTCAGCGCGAACTTGACGTCTTAGTGAAGCAGCGCGCAATGGAACTTCAACAAGTTTATCGCTTTAGCGAGCGCGAGGCACTCAATGAGGCTGAACGCCAACGATCTGAGTTGTTGGACAGACTTATCCGGCAAATGCTCCTTTTGGAAGCAGCGTTGACATTAAGAATTACTGTCAGTGAGACAGAGGTGGAACAGTACATCAAAGAGTTTAAAGATAAATATCAAATTGAGACCGATGAAGAATTTAAGAGGCAGTTGAACCGTGAAGGGATGACACTCGTCGCATTTCGTGAACAATCAGAGCGGAACCTCAAAACCGAGAAACTCGTTATGGGTAGAATTGTACCCCGATTACAGATACGCGATAGGGAAATCCAAAAATTCTTTGAAGAAAATCGAGATCAATTATCAACTAAGGTGGATAAAGTCCATTTGCGACACATTTTTATCGCCTTTAAACCCAACCAAGCGGATCGCGATGCCGCTTATGAAAACGTCGAAAAAGCAATTAATGAGATCGAAACAGGGGGCGCGAAGTTTGAAGAGGTCGCGAAACTTTATGATACCTCCAAGCAGATAGGCGATCTCATAAAAGCTTCTACCGAAGAACTCAGTAAATTTCCGAAGATCTTTCAGGATTCACTCACAAACTTGAAGATAGGTACACTCAGTGAACCTATTGAAGGGGACAGAGGGCTCTATGTCTTTACGGTGGAAAATAAAACTGACGCGATGATTGAATTTCGGTATTTCATTGTCCCCTTAGTCCCGAGCCCGTCGGCTATACAAGAAACACGCAAACAGACTGACGAAGTTTACGCAAAATTGGAGGCTGGTGAAGATTTTAGTAAACTCGCATTGGCACATTCGGATGATGATGAAACGCGTGAAAACGGTGGAGATCTCGGTGTCCGATCCTTATCCGAACTTAATCCTAAAACGCGAGCAGTCGTTGAGCCACTCGCATCCGGTGGCTATAGTCAACCCTACGAAACGGAACTTGGACACCACATCTTCAAAGTTGATGAACGAGATAGTCCCGGCCTGACTGAGGCGGAGAAAACACAGATTACTGTAATACTCCGTCAACAGCGATTTCAGGAAGAATGGGACGCGTACACCAATAAATTGCTTGAAAACGCTTACGTGAAAATTAATCTAAAAGAGTAAGAAACCTGTGAGAAAGAGCGATTCCGATTTGCCAATTAATCACCTGCATCAATATGCCAACGCAGTGTCCCCTTACAAAACAGACCTTCCGTCGCGAATACGCGCATTGCTTGTTTTTATGCTGAAGCGTGCGGGCATAGCGGCAGCCATATTAATCATTGCCTATCTTTTTTCCCCAATGCAGGTGGTTATAGCGCAAGATGCCCAACCGCCTGAGCCGCCTGCTGCTGAGACTGAAGCTCCCGATGCCGAAGAACCATCTGAGCCACCTGCCACTGAGGCGGAAACCCCTGATGCCGAAGAACAGGCGCAAGAAGAAGAAAATAGTTCAGAACGGTTGAATCCGGAGACTGATATACCGGAAGAAGGTATGGTCATCGGTGATGGCGACGATATGTCTATTGTCGATAATTTCGTTCAAATTCACGGGAATGCTCTCATCAAATTTGAAGATGTCGTTTTGCGGGCGGATCATGTCTGGGCGGATTTCGACGAGAATCTGTTGCGAGCATCGGGCAACGTTCATCTCAAGGTCGGCAATGAAGAAACCTACTCTGATGAACTTATCTTCAACCTTGAAACGAAAAAAGGCATTGCCCGCAACGGTTTTACATACAGCGACCCCTGGTACTTCGGTGGGAGTGAAATCTTTAAAATAGAGGAAAACCGCTCCTATATCCGAGGCGCAACCCTGACGACCTGTTCACTGAAACACCCACACTACTATTTCAGCGTCACCGAAGTCATTGTCCGAATGAATCAGGAGTTGATCGCCAAAAACATCGTTTTGCGTATTGGTGGGTTTCCGCTTTTCTATTTCCCAGCGATTCGCCGTGATCTTCGTAAAGGAAAAGTAGCAAAGATTATCGTCAAACTCGGAACTGATAGTTACCAAGGTCCCTATCTCACTATCATCCAACCTATTGCCCGGAAACGTCGTTATGATGGTGCGCTGCTTTACGATAGAAGCGCGCGACGGGGGCAAGGGTACGGTTTTGAAGGAAAGTATCGGTTCTCGGATACAAAGTTCCAAGAAATTTATATCCCTATTCCGCCGGATGTGACCCCTAATCAACGGACCAAGTTGCAAGAAAAAGCCCAAGAATTACAGGACCGACTTGATGGTGAATACGATCGCTATTGGTTGAAGCAGCTTTTTCTGGAATATAAAATCACTGATGCTGATGTTACCCGTGCCAAAGAGAAGGCAGAAGATCTTCTCAAGCAGCTTCAAGAAGAAGGCGCAGACTTTGCCGATCTCGCACAGCGTAATTCTGACCATTCGGATACACGGTACGATGGCGGCGACCTCGGTTTTCTCGCGCGCGGTGAAGTTGATGAGGAAGGTGAACCTAAACTTGATCCCGCTTTAGAAGAAGCTGCCTTCGCGTTACAAGAAGGTGAAATTAGCAATATCGTCCAAACCGAATCTGCGTTTCACATCCTCAAAGCCGAGCACGTTATTGATGTCTATGGTGAGCGCGAGATTCAACTCCGGCGTATTGACATCGCTGTTACGGCAAGCGATGATACGAAGGACGCACTCCGCCTATTAGCAGATGATATGCTCAAACGCGCACACGAAGGTGAACCTTTTGAACAACTTGTGCAAATGTCCGCTGACATAATGGAAACTCTTTCCGATGAGTTCGCTGATGTAGCACAACCGACGGTCTCCGAGATCAATGAGGGCAAGGGATTGCCATTAAATGAGATGGAATCTTCATGGCAATCCTCCGTCAGGCGTTTAAAGAAACCCGGAGACATCATTGAGCGCCGACCTATTACCATGCCTGAAGGACTCTACATCTTCCAATTAATCAAAAAAGAAGAGACACCTACCTTTGAGGCAGTCGCAGCGGAATTTGAAGCGGAATGGGAGACCTTTTACGAAGGCGTAATGAATCCAGCACCTGAAGAGACCGAAGATGGAACCGACACAGATGAAACAACACAAGATGCTACCGAGGCTATTCAGCCACAAGAAACTGATACTGCGCCTGCTGAGGAAGCACCTGTTCAAGATGCTGAGGCCGCTAATATTGATGATACGCAGAACACCGAGCAGAATGAAACTGATGATGTTAATGGCGCGCAGAACACCGAGCAGAATGAAACGGAGGTGGACAAACAGAACAGCCCAGCTCCTAATCAAAACGGAACTGATTCCGAAGATTTAGCCACCGGAGAAGGCACAGCAGAAGCGGCAGAAGGTGAAGAAGAAGTAGAGGAGGAAGAGGAACTTAAAATTTATCGAAAGCACGGATTCCGTGGACGGTGGGAGGACCCGAGTCCGGTGGCCTCGGAGGCGCAAAATTTGTATGCCGGCGACTTGAGTAGGCGACCCATTCAAACCAAAAAATCTTTTCGACTCATCAAAGTTGATAGAAAGCGTACCTATCGCGGCGATTTCTATATCTATGCTAAAGATGTTTATTCTGCCCAGCGACAAAGTGCTATCCGAACCGGTAACAACTTGATCGCGCGATGGGCCCACACACATTCTATCTATACACCGTGGGATAACCGCCAAGAGGGGCGAAGACCCATCAGTTTCAGCGGCAGAACCGAACTGCGATCCCAGAGTTATAAGGAAGAATACCAACTCCCGAATCAATCCACACTCAATTCTTTTGCGATACTCACTTATGGAACGGGTTTATCCACAGTTGATCTTTATGATCTCGATGAAAATGGGAACCTGAAGTTTTCGCGAGAGACTATTGGAGACATCACAAGTAGACTGGAAATCCGGCACATTCACGATTTCACGGGTGAAGGGACACGGTCGTTACAGAAACTGCCTCGATTAACCGTGAACTTGTCACGGATGCGCCTCAGCGCGTTTCCACTCTTTTCTACCCTCAACGACCACATGTTAACGGTGGCTGAAAAAGTCCAAACAGAGAAGCCGTTCCTGTCAATGTTCTCGTTTCCAACGCTTGAAAGCACAAGTATTGACTTTGATATTGAACTCGGGAACTTCTTTAGAGAGGTATTTCGCAATAAAGACGGTGAAGAGGAAAGGGATGTATTCCTGAAAACGATGGACCTCGGGTTTGATGTCCGCAAACAATCAACGCTCATGATTACGCCTTTGCGTGAATTGCAGCTTAACCTCAACCTCAACTCAAATACAGTTTGGCATGACCGAGACCAAGATCAAAACAAGAACATTTTTCGGGGCGTTTTCAGTTTTAACGGATCGGCGACAAATACCCTCTTTCGTATCTACAATGTCAGTTTCGTCCCGGGATTACGGAAATTGCGGCACGAGATGCAATCCTCACTCCGGTATGATTACCAACCTGCCGTTGATAGAGATGATAACCTCTATCCGTTCGGTCCCAGTACCTATTTCTATGAGCGAAAACGACTGACTTATAGTTTCAACACGGGCATTGAGATCAAAACCCGGCGGAGCCAATCGCCACATCGAATCATGTATTTTGATACGCGTCTGACTGCCGATTTTACAGATTTTGATCCCTTATATGAACGGCAGTTTGAACCAATTGAGAGCGATGTGACGATCGTTCCGCTTCCGAGTCGAAACCTTAACATGACCTTCCGTTTCACACACGATCCGAATCCGCATCCAGATGACGGAAAACAGTTTAAGATGGTCGGGTTCCGTTCCAACATCCGCTACACCCGACAGTCTTGGAACGTTAGTATTGGTAGTTCTTTTAGCAAAAGGCATACTGCAAGGCGTGCCTCCCGTTCTATCACGGCTACCGGACGGTACCGATTGAGCCGAAACCTCGAATTTAATGCCAGTCTCATCTATTACCCGATTGATGGACAGTTTTATCAACAACGTTTAAGTATGACGCGTAACCTACACGATTGGAACCTCCGAATTTCTTGGAGTCGAATCGGTATTAAACGCGCACCACCTTACGACAACGTCCGTCAAGACTTCACATTCCAAGTCAGTCTCATCCAAGAGCCTGCAGTTTCAATGGGTGTCGGCTATGACGCAACAACTGAAACCTGGGGCATCCGAACATTACCAGCCGGGACACCTTACAACGCCTTCGGTGTCGGCAACTCACTCGGCAGGTCTTATTTCTAACCCAAGTTGCTACTAACAGGTTTTGGTGTTTTGGCTTGGGTATTCCGGCGGATTTCAACAGCACTTTTCAAGTATTTTCTTCACCCCGTAGGGGTGCTATATCTATAGAAACGGCGTATTTAAGCGACCGCACCCCGTAGGGGTGCTATATCTATAG
>VXZK01000399.1 GCA_009845545.1 Candidatus Poribacteria bacterium | reverse complement strand
TTCCGAACCTACCGGGGGTTGAAAGTGTAAACTGATTTTTCGATTTTACTATAATCCGATGAATTCCTTCCTTAGTCTGACGTATGGCATTCGATCACCTCCGTAAAAGTATAACAGATGTTCCTAAGAAGATCAATAAAAATCAGATAGATTCAGAGCCATTCCATTCTCTAAATTTCAAACCGGTTTGGGATAACAAAACCTAAAAAATCCGTGTCATTCTCGATTTGCAGTATCCGTGCCCATAAGCGAGGTGCATTCAGAACAATTTGACAGACAATTGAAAATCTCTGGCTTAAACAGCACTTGCAATTTACTGCATTTTAGGGTATAATTAAAGAGATTTTAAATCTTGAAAATTGGACAATAGTAAATCAAGGGGTATCGCTTGCAAACCGATATTTGTGAAAAGCCTCACATGTTCATTGCGCTTCGAGTTCTGGCTTGCGGGCACTTATAGAACTTGCTGTTGAGAGAAGCCCTGTAACGGCAAAATATTTATAATAGAGGGATCTATCTATCTTATGTCAACTAAAGTAGGTATAAATGGTTTTGGTCGGATTGGTCGGAACGCCTTTCGAGCGGCGTTGCAGAATCCAGCGTTAGATATAGAATTCGTGGCGATCAACGATTTGACGAACCCGGAGACACTTGCGCATCTTCTACAGTATGACTCTGTCCACGGTATCCTGTCGGATGACATCGCGGCGGCAGATAACGGCTTGGTAGTCAACGGGAAAGAGATACAGGTGCTCGCTGAACGCGATCCCGGCAGCCTACCGTGGGCGGACCTCGGTGCGGATGTCGTTATTGAGTCCACCGGCTTCTTTACAGCCCGGGAAGACGCTGAGAAACATATTACATCTGGCGGCGCGAAAAAAGTGGTCATTTCTGCACCAGCGAAGGGTGAGGACATCACGATTGTCATCGGTGTGAACGACGATAAATACGATAAGTCAGAACATCATGTTATCTCTAATGCCTCATGTACGACGAACTGCCTTGCACCGGTCGCGAAGGTCTTGCACGAAACATTTGGGATCGAAAGTGGATTGATGACGACTGTGCATGCCTACACTGGCGACCAACGGGTTCACGATTTCCCGCACTCCGATATGCGCCGTGCGCGTGCGGCGACACTCTCTATGATTCCGACGACAACCGGTGCTGCTGTCGCTGTCGGGAAAGTCCTACCCGAATTGAACGGTAAACTTGATGGGTTCGCAATCCGTGTACCGACACCAAACGTCTCCGTTGTTGACCTGACTGTTGATCTCAAGGAGAAGCCGAGTGCTGAAGCGGTTAACGCCGCGTTGAAAGAAGCAGCAGAAGGCAGCTTGGACGGCATCCTCGGTTATTCGGAACTTGATCTCGTTTCATCGGATTTCAATGGGAACAAACTTTCCTCCGTGCTTGACGGTCCCTTCACCAAAGTGATTGAAGATGGACTCATCAAAGTCCTTTCGTGGTATGATAACGAGTGGGGTTACTCGAACCGTCTCGTTGAACTTGTTGCACGCACACTCTAATGGAAAGGACTATGCGGACACCTATTATTGCAGGAAACTGGAAACTAAACAAAACGATTTCGGAAGCGGTCGCGCTCACAACGGCACTAAAGGCGTTGGTTGCCGAAGTTAGCGACGTTGAAATTATTGTTGCGCCACCTTTTACAGCACTCGCCGCGGTTCGTGATGCAATAGCCGAGAGTAACATTCACCTCTCTGCCCAAGATGTCTACTCAGAGGATAGCGGTGCGTTTACGGGTGAAATCTCTGCCCCGATGCTCAAGGATGTCGGATGTGATTACGTCATTATCGGCCATTCGGAACGGCGGCAATACTTCGGTGAGACGAATGAGAGCGTCAATCAGAAGGTGAAAGCAGCGTTAGCACACGGATTGAAACCGATTATCTGTGTCGGTGAACACCTTGAAGAACGGGAATCTGGCCAGACAGAAGCGGTGATTGAAGACCACGTTACAGGTGGGACCGCTGGCTTATCTGCTGCGGAGTTGTTATCTTGTGTGATTGCGTATGAACCGGTTTGGGCGATCGGCACTGGAAAAACCGCCACGCCTGCCCAAGCGCAGGAGGTTCACAGCTTCATTCGCGGGTTACTGACGAAGGCTCACTCGGCGGGAGTCGCATCGCAGCTATGCATTCAATACGGGGGCAGTGTTAAACCGGAAAATGCATCGGAACTGATGGCGCAACCGGATGTAGACGGTGCCCTTGTTGGCGGTGCGAGCCTTGAGGCGGAATCGTTTGCGCAAATCGTGAAGTTTGAATAGCAAGTTACGCCGAAATTTGACCAATAGGAGGGAACTATTAAATGGGAATTATCATGGGTTTTGTATTATTCCTCTTTGTGCCTATCTGCGTGGTTCTGACGCTGATTATTCTGTTACAGGACAGTAAAGGGGAAGGACTTTCATCGAGCGCGTTTGGCGGTGCGGAGATGCAGTCTGTTCTGGGAGGCCGCGGTGCAGCGACTTTCCTCGGTAAGCTGACAACATGGCTCGCGATCGCTTTCATGGTTATTTCGCTTTTCCTGATGCGTTTCTATGGTGAAGGCGGCGGTGGTGAACTCACACCGATTCAGCAGGAGGCGACGCAAGAAAGTACAACCGAACCTGCTGACACGACAGGTGAAGGGACGGTTGAAACACCGACAGACGGAGAAACAGCGGATGATGCCGCTGATTCGTCAAAGACAGAGATTGATGGTGGCACGACTGATGAAACAGAATAGTTTCGTAGGATAGGGGCCAAGTTTGAGCCTGTAGTTACGTGGGAGGACACTCCTACTGAAAAATCGCGACCGAGAGGCTCCTAGAGAAGAAAGGTCTGGATATGTCGGACGCACTTACAACACTTTCATGGACAGTGCATCCGCTCGTTGAGCATTGGCGCAAGTCTGTGCTATTAGGTTTTTTTCTGGTATTCCTCTTACTTATCATCTATTTGGGTTTCCAATTAATTTATGTCGCCGTACTGTCTGCTATTTTTCTGATCGGATCGCTCTATAAGTATTTTCTGCCGTTTCACCACCAGTTTGAATCGGATAAGCTTATTATTACAAGTTGTTGCTTCTACAGACTGGAGCGACCTTGGGAAACATTTCGCAGTTTTTACACTGACGCGAACGGGGTGCTGCTCAGTCCGTTCGCCCGCCCAACACGCCTCGAAAACTTCCGCGGTGTTTATGTCCGATTTGGTAAATACCCCCCTGAAGAGATCATTAATTTTATTACCAACAAAATTAAAGACTAAAGTTTGGACAATCTTTATAACGTTCTGGCAGACTTTCGAGGCGTGGATCCGTTCACCGCTGAGGTTTGTAACCTTGTGATTCTGTAATTATCCTGCGTGGAGGTATCAATTGCCAATCCTTTATTTAAGAGGTTTCATAAGAGATGCAACATATACACCGTATCTGAATCCAAGTCAATTTTCAGAATACAATATCTCGCAATTTGACGTGAACCAAGCACAAGCGTGTGGTCTAATTAATTTGGGTATGCCCGGAAACAATCTCGCCTTTTCAAAATGGGTGACACCGAAACGAACACGCTCCTATCCTTTTGCCAGGATTTATAACACATACCATCTTAACACTAAAAAAGTCACGATTATTCCAATCATCAAAGATGAAGGGGGAGGAACACAAAACAATGACCGAATTAACTACATTACTTTTTCATGGATGAACCTCCTCAACATTTACATCATCTTGGCGTGGTATGAGGATGCGGAAAGAAAACCTAATACAACTGACCGAATTACCAATCAAGTTCTAAACGCTAAAAGCGTGCGTGAAAAATTGCTTGAGGTGAGCCGTTATCAGATGACAGCACTACATTGAAACACAACGCACTTTGAAAAGGATTTCGAGTCAATTTATCTGAATGCGGTTACTGGATACAAAAAAATATCGCAAGAGAAAAATGTCGCTGTTCACAGTCCGAAAAATCATCTGCAGACTCTCGAAAATTTTAAGGTGGATGATCGTTTCAGTCTAACATCTTTTAAAGAGGCAACCCTCCCCAGCTCGTACAAGGCAGCTCATAGAGAATCCTTGACAACACACATATTAGAATCTCTTGAGGAAAATACGAAGGGGGTTTTCCATATCTCCAACTATCTCGGTGGACAGTATCATTTAACCGCCGATGAAGTTTATTGGGAAAATGACCAATTAATCGTACAAGAATCGAAAAACAATAGCAAAGGGAAACTTCCATCAGAAAATGATATCAAGGACGGTTTGTTCAAGCTGATTCTTTTTGCAAATATGGAGCAAGTGAGCATTGATGAGCGAGCAAACATCCAGTTTGCAACCCGACTGAAACTAACCGGTGATCTCGTTGGAAGTCTATTCTTACCATGTGAAACGGACGATATATTTGGCTTCTGCGCGGAAAATCGCTTATCACAAGTGCACCAGAGAAGGATATTTCTACTCAATCAAGAAGCCCGCGAAAATAACAAATTACAGATATGGATAACAGGTCGTCATGGCTAAATTACCAAAAAGCCCATTGCGATATCCGGGTGGTAAATCAAGGGCACTCAAACAGATTCTGCCGCATGTTCCGCTGAATATATCAGAATTTCGTGAGCCTTTCGTTGGAGGTGGCTCCGTCTTTTTTGCGATCCGAAACCTCTTTCAAGACCGTATCAATTCCTATTGGATTAATGATCTCAACTACGATCTGTATTGTTTCTGGAAAGAGGTAAGAGACAACGCGCAAGACTTGGTTGCCACACTCAGAGAAACACACACAACAACTACCGATGGACGCGCGCTATTTGAGAAATTAACACAGGCGAAAGATGAACTGAACCAGAACCGAAATGCGCTCTGTGAATTTCAGCGTGCAGTGCGATTCTTCGTACTCAATCGAATTACCTTCTCCGGTACCGTGGATTCCGGCGGATATTCGCAATCTGCTTACGAGAAACGTTTCACAGATTCGTCTATCGAACGCGTCAAAAACATATCGCCTTATCTTGCTGGAACCAAAATCACCAACGGAGATTATACCGAGGCACTTTGGCAAGACGGCGACAATGTGTTTATATTTCTTGATCCACCTTATTGGAAAGCGACGGAGTCAAAGTTATACGGTGTGAGAGGGACTCTCCATACTGAATTTGATCATGCGCAATTCGCCGAAAACATGCGGAAGTGCCAACACAAATGGTTGATTACTTATGACGATTCGCCCATTATTCGGGAACTTTTCGCTTTTGCCGAAATTCAGGAATGGACATTGCAATACGGGATGAACAATTATCGGAAAACAAGTGCCGCAAAAGGCGACGAGTTATTTATTAAAAATTACTGATCTTTGTTAAATCTGAATTTTCTCATGGAAAAAGGAAACCCGAATGTCGGGAAAGATAAGATGGGGTATACTCGGTCCTGGTGGTATTGCACATAAGTTCGCTGATGCGTTGAAAGCGATTCCTGATGCGGAGATTATCGCTGTCGGTTCACGCGACCTTCAGAGATCTGATGCCTTCGCAGATACGTTTGATGTTCCACATAGACACGGGAGCTATGTTGAACTGGCAAATGACCCTGAAGTAGATGCTGTCTATGTTGCTACGCCGCACCCTTACCATAAGGCGTGTGCGATGCTGTGTTTGGAAGCGGGGAAAGCGGTTTTATGCGAGAAACCGCTCACTGTGGATGCGAAGCAAGCTGAGGTGTTGATCGCGTGCGCCCGAAAACATAAGCAATTCCTCATGGAAGCCATGTGGACACGTTTCATTCCAGTCATGGTTAAGGTGCGGGAATGGCTGGCAGATGGTGTTATCGGTGAACCGCGCATGCTAACGGCAGATTTCGGGAATCGTGTGGAACTCACTGCTGAGAATATGAAGGGACGCTTGTTTGCACTGGAACTCGCAGGCGGCGCGATGTTGGATATCGGGGTTTATACCGTCTCTTTAGCATTTATGGTGTTTGGTGCGCCAACGCAGATAAAGAGTCTGGCACACATCGGCGAAACCGGTGTCGATGAACAAGCCGCTGTCCTACTCAGCTATGATGCTGGTCAAATCGCGAGTTTGTCGTGTGCAATCACGACCCGTACCTCACAAGATGCACGTATCTTCGGCACAAAAGGCGCGATACATATCCCGAACTTCTCACGAGCGACATCCGCAACACTTGAAGTCTTTGGGAAAGAACCTCGACAGATTGAAATCCCATTCACTGACAACGGTTTTGAATACCAAGTGCTTGAGGTTATCAACTGTCTACGATCGGGTAAACTCGAAAGCGATGTGATGCCGTTAGATGAGTCTCTATCTATTATGCAAACGATGGATGTTGCCAGAGCACAATGGGGATTGGCGTATCCTCCGTTCGGCTCTGTTTTATGATCCAACGTTGTGAGAAATATGATATGTCGTTAATAGTTATAAGTGGTAGGTTAAGAGGGCTGAGACATGTCTAATCCCCACTTATACCGCTTAAATCAATTTTCTGAAGCTGGAGGATTAAATGAACGCAAACCACACGCAGGCAATTGTTACCACGGAAGCGTTGAAAACCGCCGTTTTAGACGCGGTTGATACCCAAAGCATCACAGATATTCACACGCACCTCTTCAGTCCGCCCTTTGGTGAGTTGTTACTGTGGGGCATAGATGAATTGCTTACCTATCACTACCTCATCGCTGAAGTCTTCCGTAAATCAGATGTCTCTTATACGGAATTTTGGGCGATGACAAAGACGGAACAGGCAGATCTCATCTGGCAGACGCTCTTCATTGAGAACTCACCAGTGAGTGAAGCGTGCCGTGGCGTTGTGACAACTTTAGACGCATTGGGGTTGGATGTCGGTTCGCGCAATCTACAGGAGTATCGCGATTACTTTGCGGATACGACCGTTGAAGCCTTTATTGATACGGTCTTTGCGCGTGCGAAAGTCTCCAAAGTTGTGATGACGAACGACCCGTTTGACTCGGCAGAGGCCCCTGTGTGGGAATCCGGGGATACTGGCGACACGCGTTTTGAGGCGGCACTTCGGATGGATGTCCTCATCAATACGTATCAGGAAACTGGGTATGAACACCTCCGGGGTCTCGGTTACGATGTCGATCCGAATCTATCAACAGAAAAAACCTACAAGGAAGTCCGCCGATTTTTGGAGACGTGGATTCAACGGATGAACCCGAAGTATATGGCGGTCTCGCTCCCCCCGGATTTTCAATATCCAGATGATGGTGTTTTGGGTAGATTGTTCGACAACTGTATATTACCGATCTCTCGTGAATTCAACGTCCCGTTTGCGCTCATGATCGGCGTGAAACGTGCGGTTAACCCACAACTTCAGATGGCAGGCGACGGAAGCGGAAAGGCGGATCTGACGAGTCTGGAAACGTTACTCCGCGAAAATCCAGATAATAAGTTCCTTGTGACACTCCTGTCGCGCGAAAATCAGCATGAGTTGTGTGTCATCGGTCGGAAATTCAAGAACCTGATGATATTCGGGTGTTGGTGGTTTATGAACAATCCGAGCGTGATTGAGGAAATCACACGTGAACGGATCGAGTTGCTCGGTTTGAGTGTTATCCCTCAACATTCTGATGCCCGCATCCTGGATCAGCTCGTCTACAAATGGAAACACTCGCGCCGGATTATCGCGGATGTTCTGGTGGAGAAATACCAGACGCTGCTTGATGTCGGGTGGACACTTACCGCATCAGAGATTGAACGGGATGTCAACAATCTGTTCAGTGGCAACTTCGATCAGTTTCTAAATGGGAACTAAATTTACTATGTAAATTAACACTGACAGGGTGTGTCTTCGCATTTTGGGCAGCCTTCGGCATAGATTTGTGCGGCATCTTCTAAAGAGATACCAAGTAGACTCGCTAATGTGGCGAGCCATGCAAAGACATCGGCGAATTCCTCGCGCAGCCGTTCTATGTCCTGTGGTTGTTTACGGATCTCTTTTGCTAATTCGCCGACTTCCTCAACGAACCACGTGAAGGTAAGAGGCACGCCTCGTTCTGCATCACGCTCATAATAAATCGCTTCGATTTGCTTCTGAAACTCCTCAATTGTCATCTTTTTACTCTTCCTTGCGGTGTGGTTAGGTGGGCTTGTTGTTTCAAGTGCCTTTCCGTATATCCGTCCGCCAAATGTAAAGTTAAGACAAATTATGCCATTTAAGGCATAATTTCATTGCGGACTACGTTTTTGATGGCACAACCTAAAAGGTTATGCTACGAAGGGCCAAGTTTTTTATCGGGAACCCGATCTTGACAACGGAAAAATCGGAGTAGAAACCCGATAGTTAAAAAACCCGTTTGCAATCTACTGAGACAGATAATCTATGTGTACCACTCCCAAAGACAACGCCTTTTAGCGGTGTTACGTCCGCGTAGTCCCGCCCCCAAGCGACTGTGATGTGCCGATCGGTTGGCATCTGGTTATTCGTCGGATCGAAGTCCACCCAGCCAAGTTGTGGGAGATAGACAGAGAACCATGCGTGGGACGCATCAGCCCCTGATAAGGGTTCTTTGCCAGGTGGTGGCTCTGTCTGAATATAACCGCTGACGTAACGGGCAGCGAATCCTAAAGCGCGTAGGCAGCCAATGCCGAGATGCGCAAAATCTTGACAGACCCCTCGCCGGTGCTTTATCACATCACCAAGTGGCGTTGCGACTGTTGTGAAATCTGGATCGTAGGTAAAATCGGTGTAGAGGCGGGTGCTTAAATCTTTAACGGCTTCCAGTAGGGGTCGCCGCGTGGTAAACGATTTCTCAGCATAAGCGTGGAGTTCGGGCATCGCTGGAATCATTGGCGAATTGAGAAGGTACTGCCGCATCTCCCGAATTTCTGGACTTGAATCTGTGTGCAGTGCCTGATGTGCTGCTTCCCAAGATAAATGCTCAGCGGAGTTGAAGGTAAAAGGTAAATCTCTGCAACCTGAAGGTTGCCGAGATGCCTTCCCGTCAACAAAATTGAGTTGCAGTTCTCTATCTTTGACCTCCACACGACTTGTAACTGTAACGATGAGTTGATTGTGGGGCTGCTGGATCGTGAAATAGTAGACAGTGTTTCCGAAAAAGTCTCGACGCTCTCGACATTCCTTGGGTTCAGGTTGGACAACGAATTGGCTGTCATTGCACTGCTGGTATATATGATGACGCGGTGTCAGCCGCGCTTCGTTATAGCAGAGGTTCACTGGATAGGTATAACTGTATTCAGTCTTATGAATAATCTTATAGTTCATGAGTAATGTATGGAAGTCACGCGATCCCTCTGAAGTCGGCTGATCCTGATCATCGGGATGGGGTGCTTCCGCAGAGGCGCGCCTGTATCAGAGGTTATTTGTTGTTGTTAACTGTTGCGGTCTCTGGATATGGCTGAAATAGGTATGCGTCAAGACATCAGACATATCAACCAGTATCTGTGCGAGCCGAACGAGAAGTTTTTCTAACCCATTGCGTTGTGTTGTGTGCTGTGAACGTTCGGCGAGATCTATGGTATTGGAAAGTTGAAGCTGCGTGAGTGCCTCCAAAATCAGCTGTTCCTCTTCACTAAGCCGGTAACCGAGTTTTTCTCTTGGAAGCGCACGGATCTGCTCCTGAAGGCGTTTAAGTTGATAGAGGAGCGAACGCGGATTCTCTTCATCAAGAAGTAGGAGGTCAAGTACTGTCGGAAAATGCAGCGCTGCATGATAGCGGCCTCGGTAGGTGATGAGACTTTCAGCGGCAGCGAGGACAGATTCAAGCAACAGATCTTCGATCCATTCGTCTTGCACAGCGACAAGGCTTGAACGACACAGTACAATGAGAAGGAGTGCCCGTTCGATACGTCGTCCCATATCCAAGCTCATCCAACCGATCGTCTGGGTCATGCTTTCGGCGTTAAGTCCACTCAATGCCGAGAGAAAAATCATGAGTTGATCGAGTGAAGCCAATTCCGCCTCTTGCAATACGAGATCTGTCAATATCTGTGCACTTGTGTTACCATCTTTAGGAACGCTATTTTCGAGCGTGGTACATAGATTTTCAATATTGTTCATCACACGCCAAGTGTCAGTAGACCATCGGTCTCGAACTGCATACGCGGCACTTACCAGTGCCTGAAGTGTTGACACTAAACTCCCGTTGTTTTCTGTGTCAAGCATGATTGAGAGAAGTTCGCTTTCTAACGGTTGCTCCGCTTTATTTTCAAAACCTGGGTGTGACGATGTTAAACCGGTCAGGGAGCGGAGCATACTGCGGAGATAGGTGAGTTCGGAGACTTCCGTCGCTTCTTCGCCGAAGGTCTCTGTGAAAAGTGTAGAAGGTGCTACCTGCCCTAAGCGCGATGTCTCTAAACCCATCTTACCCATTTTGACTTTATCGAGCATAATTCGGAGTAGGCGCGCTTGTCCTTCCGCGCGTTCTGCATAGCGTCCGACCCAAAATAAGTTTTCAGCGGCCCGGCTTGACAACCCCTCTGAAGCAGCGGCAATTTGTATCCGTTCTGTTCGTTGTTGCCATAAACTGATATGCGGTTCCGGTTCGGGTGCGAGGATCCATGTGTCTTTACTAACGCCGCCCCCTTGAATTGAAACTGTCAATTTGCCTTTCTCGCCTTCACAACGGGTGAGACCGCCCGGCATCACGGCATATCCGTCTTTTTCTTCGGAAGTCACGCGATCCGGATCATCCGGATGGCGTGCTTTCGCTGAAAATAAAAAAGTTCGCAGAATCGTGCGACGCGGTTCAAGTTTACCTTCAACGAGTGAAGGCGTTGTGGAGAAATGAATATATTCTTGTCCAACATAGAGATGGGGTTCGGTCTTGATCCGCGCGCGGAGCGTATCAAGTTCAGTTCGACTCAATTCACTGCCGAACAAGGGGTGTCCACCCGGTTGACGATAAATCGGTTTGATAACCAACTGCTTAAGATTTGCCAGTACATAGTCTCGCTGCTTCGGTTCCCCACACCACCAGGTCGCGGCAGAAGGGAGGCGGAGCTCTTCGCCGATTAGATGCTTTGCGATATTCGGTAGGAATGGCATTAGGCTTGGATTTTCCAAAACCGCGCTGCCCGGCGGGTTTACTACAATTACGTTTCCTTGTCGAATGACTTCCAACAAGCCTGCGACACCGAGCCGTGAGTCTTGTCGGAGTTCCAACGGATCACAGAAAATGTCGTCAACTCGACGCAGGATAATGTCAACCGGACGTAAGCCGCCAAGTGATTTCAACCAGACACGTCCGTCCCACACAGTTAAATCGTCCCCTTGTACCAAGGTGTAACCGAGGTAATTTGCGATATAGGCATGCTCGAAGTAGGTTTCGTTGAGCGGACCAGGTGTTAGTACGACGACGTGTGGATTATCTTTTTGGCGTGAAGTCATACGGGAAGCACTTTCGAGTTGCCCGAGTTGCCCAAATTCATATTGCAGGGGCAGGTCCAACACACTGTTCTGTAGTGAACGAAAGAAGAAGGAGAGTCGGTGAACACCGACTTCACCAAAGAGGTTCGGCAGTGCGCGAGCAAGCGCTGTGCGATTTTCGAGGGCATAACCTGCACCTGATGGTGCCTGTGTTCGGTCCCCGAGTACCCACATTCTGCCGTCCGATCCTCGCGCTAAATCCGCGGCATAGCTCAATAGAAACGGGAATCCAGAGGGGATAAGTCCGACACACGCGCGTAGAAATCCTGCGTGTGCATAGACGACTTCGGGAGGTATCAGCCCTTCTTTGATTAAACGCCGCTCTCCATAGAGGTCTTCCAAGATTAGATTTAGCAACTTCGCACGCTGGGTAAGACCAGTGGAGATAACGTCCCAATCTGCGTTTGAGATAATCAGCGGGATAGGATCCAATTCCCAGGGACGATGTCCTTGCTGTTCTCCGTGTACGACGTAGGTGACCCCGTTCTCACGTAGCAGACGCTGGACCTCTTTGTGCCGAGATTCCATCTCTGCGAGTCCGAGTGTGTCAAGGGCTTGCATGAAGCCGTGCCAGTGCGGATTGATTTGCCTATCCCGACTGAGCATCTCATCAATTTGTTGATCAGCAGATTGCGTATTGTGATAACTATCGCCTATTACCTTCCAATTTTTTGTATCTGCTCGTTGCATCTCTTGTCCATACCATTAGTTTTCAGTTGTCAGTTAAGAAGTAGTTTGGTACATCTAACCTATCTTACTGATTGCTGAGAATGAGCGAAGCGAATGCCCTGATTGCTGATTGCTTAAATTCGGCGGAGATCCAATGTATATGGATACTCAGCATTCGTCTCTTCTGGTGGAATATCTATAGGCCCCGGTGTTGTTCCTTCAGCGAGGAAATATCCAGTCTTGGGGCCCGCGGGCTGCGATTGAATAACACCCGGCGTATGCCCGTCTGTGCCGAAGCGACTTGTTCGGCGTGCCTCTGCTTCGTAAGCATTGACTGGAAAGGTATCATAATGTCTTCCACCGGGATGAGAGACGTGATAGGTACAGCCGCCAATTGCCCGTCCGTTCCACGTGTCAATGATGTCAAACACAAGTGGCGAGTGTATACCGATAGTGGGATGCAATGCTGACGGCGGTTGCCAGGCGCGGTAGCGTACGCCGCCGACATATTCCCCGCGTGTGCCTGTATTGTGAAGAATTAATTGCCTCCCGTTGCATGTAACGACGTATCGGGCATCCATCAATCCGTTCACTTTCACTTGTAATCGTTCAACAGAAGAATCGACAAAACGTGAGGTGCCAGTGCGCGTTACCTCTTCACCTAACACGTGCCACGGTTCGATTGCCATCCGCAATTCGATTTCCATATTTTGTATATTTACAGTTCCCAATTTCGGGAAACGGAATTCAAAGAAAGGTTCAAGCCACGCCGTGTCAAACGGATAACCTGCGTCTTGAAGTTCGTTAGCGACTTCCTCTATGTCAGCCCGAACGTAGTGATGAAGCATAAATCGGTCATGTAATTCTGTCCCCCAGCGCACGAGTCTACCTTTGTAAGGCGTATTCCAAAATTTGGCGACTAATGTCCGAATGAGGAGCATTTGCACAATGCTCATCTGTGCATGGGGCGGCATCTCAAAAGCGCGCATCTCCAATAGTCCAAGCCTCCCACTTGCCGAATCAGGGGAGTAGAGTTTGTCGATACAAAATTCTGCGCGGTGCGTATTGCCTGTAAGATCTACTAACAAGTGACGCAGCAGCCGGTCAATTAGCCAAGGCGGTACGTCCTCTGCATCGCCATCAGGGATCTGCGCGAAAGCGACTTCAAGTTCATAGAGTTGTTCATCGCGCCCTTCGTCGACGCGCGGTGCCTGACTCGTCGGACCGATGAAGGTCCCAGAAAAGAGGTAGGACAAGCCGGGGTGGTGTTGCCAATAGGTAATGAGGCTGCGCAGGAGGTGAGGCTGCCGTAACAGCGGACTATCAGCAGGTGTGCGCCCACCGATGATAACGTGATTGCCACCTCCGGTACCGGTGTGCCTACCGTCTAACATGAATTTTTCGGCACTCAATCCGGCTAACCGTGCTTGCGCATAAAGGGTTGTCGTATTGTGTACTAATGCATTCCAGTCTTCTGCGGGGTGAATGTTTACTTCAATGACACCGGGGTCGGGTGTCACGTTCAACGATTGAATTCGCCAATCGTGTGGCACTTCGTACCCCTCAAGGATCACTGGCATTTCTAAAGTTTCTGCAGTTGCTTCAACGGCTTCAAGAAGCGATAGATAGTGCTCAAGATGCGTCAGCGGTGGTATAAAGATATACAACCGTCCCTCACGCGGTTCAATGCAGAGTGCTGTCTGAAAAATCGTCTGCGGTAGCACGCGATCCTGATCATCGGTATCGCGTGACTTCCGCTGTGCTTCCCCGTTGTCTGTATTCGGTGTGCCGTCTTCCTGAGCAGACGCGTTTCGTAAGTTCGTTTGTGCTGACGTGTTTAAGTGCGCCTCGCGTGGTTCAAGCGGGTCGCGTTCGTAACCTGTCTCTCGCTGTTCAGGTGGCACCCATTGTATAGACTCTAAGGGTAGACGGAACCCTATCGGTGAATCGCCGGGGATTAAATACATGCGTCCATCCTTGAAACGCCATGCAGAACTTTCCCAGACATCGTCTACGCGATTCCAGCGTAACGGCAGCGTGTAGCCGATCGGTTTCCCGAGGGTGTCCGTTTGTAGGAGTTGTGCAAGCCGTTGCCGTTCAGATGCCTCCTCGAAGTTAAAATCGAGTGGATTGATGTTAACAGGCAGTCTATCTTCCGTCCAGAGAAAGTAAAGTGCGTCTTCGTAAGCCGGTATTATCTGATTTGGTGCGATATTCAGTTGTTCCGTGAGATGATGCATAAATTGTTCAGCATCTTTAGCACTGAAACCGTAATCTTTATGAGGTTCGGCGAGGTGTTTATCGTTCTGCCAAACAGGCACGCCATCCTTACGCCAAAAACACCCGAACTTCCAGCGCGGTAACGGCTCACCAGGGTACCATTTCCCCTGTCCATAATAGAGCGCGCCACCGGGTCCGAAGCTGTCACGCAAACGCCGTAGAAGCCCTGCTGCTAACTCTCTTTTTCTTGGGCTGTCCGCTTCTGTATCCCATTCTGGGCTCTCTGTATCGTCCATTGATACGAAAGTCGGTTCTCCACCCATTGTTAATCGAATGTCGTTCTGAATTATGGCTTGATCAACCTGCTGACCGAGCGCGTTAATATCTGTCCACTGTGCCTCTGTATAAGGTTTCGTGACGCGTGGGTCTTCGTGGATACGTTGGACAGTGTTGCTGTAGGTGAATACCGTTTCGCACGGGTCCGTGTAGCCGGTGACGGGTGCTGCACTCACAGGATTTGGTACGCACGCCAACGGAATATGTCCCTCACCGGCAAACAGTCCGGATGTTGGGTCCAAGCCTATCCACCCTGCGCCGGGTGCATAGACTTCGCACCACGCGTGTAGGTCGGTAAAGTCCTGAGCTGGACCAGCGGGTCCATCTACAGGTTTCTGATCGGCGACAAGTTGTACAAGATAACCGGAAACGAAACGGGCGGCCAAACCGAGATGTCGCATAATCTGAACGAGCAACCATCCGGTGTCCCGGCATGAGCCGATCTGCTTTTCTAATGTTTCCTCACACGACTGTACCCCGGGTTCCATCCGAATGGTGTATTTTACATTTTCCGACAGCGACCGGTTGATATCGACGAGAAAATCGATCATTTTTTTCTTTGTACGCGGGATACGTGCTAACCACGCTGTCAGTAGTGGACCGTTCTCTTTCACCTCAAGGAATGGGGTTAATTCTTCTTTGAGCTGCGCTTCATACAGGAATGGATAATGTTCGGCACTCGTTTCAAGGAAAAAATCAAACGGATTGACGACTGTCATATCCGCGACAAGGTCTACTTCAATAGATAGGGTGCTTGTGGGTTCGAGAAAAACGACGCGGGCTTGATAGTTGCCGAATGGGTCTTGCTGCCAATTAATGAAGTGGTTTTCAGGTTCAATTTTCAGCGAATACGCCTCAATCGGTGTTCGACAGTGGACTGCCGGTCTCAATCGAAAAATGTGTGGCGACAAGTTGACGAGCCGATCATATTGGTAAAGGGATTTGTGATTGATTGCTACACGAATTGCCATTTTTTTAAGTATTGGGTTTCTGCCCTGATTTGTCCGTTGTCCAATTTTTTTACGGATATACAATAGCGCAACCTACACCTGCGTCTGTTCCTGTTCCTCAACGGGTTCTCCATTAACAGGTCGCAATGCGAAAAAGGTCTTGTGAATATCGGCACCGACTAAGTTAAGTTTGGTCTGGAATGCGTCAAGAAACTCATGTAAACCACTTGAGAGGATCTGTCTGACTTGGGCATAAGCGAATTCCGAACGGAGTTGCCCCAAACGTTGTTCTGCTGTATTGGAGAACGTCTCCAGGGGTGTGCCGGATATCGCGTGCAGTGACTCCTCCGCTTTGGAGAGACAGTAGAGAACCGAGCGTGGAAACTCACGGTTTAACAATAGAAAAGCGACAACATCGTCTGGCGAGATGAGTCCGTAGGTGCGGCGGTACATCTCAAAACCACTGGCAGAATGTAACAGTGCCCCCCACTGAATGTCGTCAAAAGGTGTGTCCACATCCCAGATGGAGGGCAGGAGAATAAAATATTTAACATCAACGATTCGTGAGGTCTTGTCGGCGCGTTCGATCAACCGTCCCAACTGACAGAAGTGCCATCCTTCGCTGTGCGACATGATATTATCTGTAAGTCCCATGAAGAGGTGTGATGCGAGTTTGATCTCTGTAAAGAATTCATGGGGTTCCGCCATCGCCCACTGTTCGGAAGTGTTTGCGACGAGTAAGTATGCATCGTTTAGCTGCTCCCACATCTCTGACGAGATATTTTCGCGTATGGATCGGGCGTTTTCTCGACCCGCCCGCAAGCAAGAGACAATTGAATTTGGGTTTTCAGTGTCAAACGCCAAAAATCGGATGACGGCTTCACGTGATGCTTCGCCATAGCGTTCGGCAAACACTTCATCATCGCCTGTGGTCGCAACAAGCGGTTCCCACTGTGCCTGCATCCCGACAGGTGCATCAAGGATCAAACGTAGGTTGACATCGACGAAACGGGCGACATTCTCGGCACGTTCAATATAGCGACTCATCCAATAAATTGATTCTGCAACGCGACTCAGCATGGCAGCCTCCCTAGGCTCCGTTCCCAGTAACGGGCGGTGCCCCCGGTCCCGATAAGACCCACGTATCTTTGCTACCGCCACCTTGTGAGGAGTTGACGACAAGCGAACCCTTTTTGAGTGCGACCCGTGTCAATCCACCTGGGAGGACGTAAATATCTTCACCATAAAGGATAAACGGACGCAAATCAACGTGCCGTCCCTCAAAATGGTCGTCAATAAGCACCGGTACCCGTGAAAGCGCGAGTGTCGGTTGTGCAATGTAATTGCGCGGATTGTCTTTGATTCGGCGGGCAAACTCCTCGTGTTCTGCTTTGGTTGCGTGGGGACCGATCAGCATGCCATAGCCACCAGACTGGTTGGCTTCTTTCACAACGAGCTCGTCGAGATGTTCGAGAACATATTTCTGATCGCTATCTTTCCAACACATGTAGGTCGGAACATTTGGGACGATAATGTCTTCGTCGAGATAATACTTGATGATCTCAGGGACGAAAGCACAGACGACTTTGTCGTCGGCGACACAGGTGCCGGGGGCATTCACCAAAGCGACCCGTCCGGCTTTGTAAACATCCATCAATCCCGGAACGCCGAGCATTGATTCCTGCTTGAACGCTTTCGGGTCAAGAAAATCGTCGTTAATGCGGCGGTAGATGACATCAACACGCTCAAAGCCTTTCGTGGTTCGCATGTGCACGAACCCGTCCATTACAACGAGATCGCGTCCCTCAACCAATTCAACGCCCATCTGTTGAGCGAGAAAGGAGTGCTCAAAATATGCGGAGTTATAAACGCCCGGTGTGAGTACCGCCACTTCAGGCGATAAGACTTTATCGGTTACAAGGTACCGGAGCATATTCAGCAGTTGACTCGGATAATCTTCGACCGGTTGAATCTGCGACCTCCCAAAGAGTTGGGGAAAGGTCCGCTTCATTAACTGCCGATTTTCCACGACATAAGAGACCCCAGATGGGCAACCGAGATTATCTTCCAATACATAAACTTGTCCATCGCTATCGCGAACTAAGTCTGTGCCAGTGATATGGCACCAGATGCCGCGCGGTGGGTCTAAACCGATGCAGGGTTGTAGGTATCTTTCCGATGAAAGCACGACATCTGCTGGAACGATACCGTCTTTGAGAATTTTTTGGTCGTGGTAAACGTCGTCGATGAACAGGTTCAGCGCGTGGATGCGCTGTTTGAGTCCACGTTCTATCCATTCCCATTCACTGGCATCAATAATGCGTGGGATGAGATCGAACGGAAAAATTTTTTCGACACCCTGCTCGTCAGCGTAGACGTTGAAGGTGATGCCCATTCGGAGCAACGCGTATTCAGCGGCAATTTGGCGACGCGTGAGTTCACCTTCGGGAAAGCCCTCAATCCGCTCTACCAACATCTGGGCAGCGGGACGAGCACTCCCATCTGGAGCAAACATCTCGTCATAAAATCCGTCAGTGCTGTATTCCTCAAATCCTGTCATTACAATGCGCCTCCGTATCGTTAGGCTGATTCCGCCGCGAAGGTAGAAAAATGCCGAAGAACAGCGGTTCTGGAAATCGTGCGTGGCCTATACTCAGGTGTGATGCAATACTGATGCCAATGTCGATTCGTACAGAAAATCAATGCCCTGTTTTAATTGTATGCACGCTATAACACGCTTCGGCGTTGCATAGAGGTATAAAAACGAGTTAAGTACCGGCTAATTGTATGCTAATTTTTTAGGCAACACGGTCAGTGGGTGTCTAATTATGATGCAGCGGTTGATTTGCGTTTTGAACAAACACGTATATTTAAATCTATGATGCCATACTTAGGATGTAAAGTCAAGTGAAAAATTTGGGCAGGACGATTTAGTTTTCGCGTTTTTTAAGTATTCTGCTCGGACGGTCGCGAGCAAAACTCGCTCCTACAGAAAAGAGATGATCGCGAGCAAAACTCGCTCCTACAGAAGAGGGCAACGGGCAGGTACGTGACCTGCCCGTACAACAATTTACGATTATTATGGTCAACTCGGTTGCGATATTAGCCAACGGTTTGAAAGGCTTCCCACGCGTCGCCGGCTGCAGCGGCTTGACGTTCCAATTCAGTGCGCCATCCAGCGACTTTTCCGGATTTAATCTGTTGAATATCAAATCCAGCGTATCGATCCTCAAGTGTGTCGCCGAGTTTCTGGGTTTCCGCCCAGCGGTCCCATGCCGTCTGCATCCATGCGTGTGGCAAAGCTTCTCGGACAGCAGGATCGAGTTGCCACGCGTTGCGGGCATCAGCGACCGAGGGTTCGCCGGTGAATTCGCCCGACCACTTCGACCAACCGATTGACAGCGTGTTGCGCTCACGTTCAGGCACGGTGTGCCCGGTGTGGATGTTATTGCCATTGCGGATGAGAGCCTCACCCGGCTTGAGCCGAATTGCGACTTGATCCGGTAACGGGTCTTTCTTGTTCCAACTCGGTGTATATGGCACGCCTTGATCCTTCATCGATTGTGGAAGTAGGACATCATGCTCAAACGGAGTGCGCCATCGGTGGTGGCTACCCGGGATGAGCTCATGGCATTCGTCGTCTGTGAGTGCCAAAAACATGCTCACACCGTTCCGCTCAGTAATTCGCTTCTCGTTGCTTTCTTGGATTTCTTTCCAGCGGATCCGTTCTACCTCTTCGGAATAGTCTTCCGGGGTATCACCGCGGACTTCTTTTTGTGAGAAGTAGCCTGCGCCGTCGCCCCACCATGTCACATCTCGGTGCCAACTGGGTCCGTTCTCCTGCTTCCGTGGATTCGCCCACAACAGCATCCCGCTAAACGTCAGGTCCTCAGGTTGGACTCCATCACACCAAGCGGCAATGAAATCTAAGAAATCTGAAGAGCCGTGAAATTCAGCGAAACTTGACTCGCCGAATGCGGGATGGATGAGTCCTCGGATCGCCCACGGTTCGCTGTGTGCGGCACGATGGACGTAGCCCTTTGAGCAGTCGATTTTATCGTAGACATGTTCGGGGGCGCACGCCTCGGTAACACGCCGTCCAGCTTCCCTAAGGATAGGAATCCACGGGTTATCAACAAAATCGTTGATGATGACAAAACCGTGCTCTTTCAAGAATGTCAACCTTTCAGGTGTGGCACCCGGTGCCGAAAGTTCAGGTTTGAAATCCGCGAATGCAGTCGCGCGGTAAGTTTCCTTCGCTTGTGATTCATTCGTGCTCATTGTCGCTCCTCCGTATCAGACAGTGATTTTGAACCAGTACGCTATTTTAGCATATTTTAGCATATTTACGCAAACTTTGGGGCGGGTGTGTAAAGTTTTCCACTTTTTTCCGGAATTACGTACGCTTTTACCGTCAAGTCGCCTCGCCGTAATTGAACCATTCTGATTTCTCTTGACTTTTTCTCCAAACATGCTATGATTTTTTGTGGCGGTTCGGATTTTTTTTTTTTATTCGTCCCGTATATTCAGAAATAGGAGAAAGTGATGAGCACAAAATCAACACCGCAGGATCGGGGTTTTGGGTTGAGTGAAGACGAATTAGCTTATTGGAACGAGAACGGTTACCTGGTCCGCTTGGATGTCTTCACGCCTGAAGAGAACGATGCGTTCCGGGAAGTTGCGGAAGACATTGTTGACAGAAAACGTCCCTTCCCGCCTGAACATATTGATCAGAATGCACTCGTTAGAGATGGAAAGGCGGAGCAGCAAGGCATTTATGCGATGCACAAAATCCATTTTCCGAGCTGCTACGATCCAGAATTCCTCGCTCGTGTGCGTGATCCGCGTTTAACCGATCCGATCGTTGACATCCTCGGTCCAGACATTCTCGGTATCAACACGCTGTTTATCTGGAAAGCCCCGAAGATTGGTCTCGGTTTCCCGTGGCATCAAGATAAGTTTTACTTCCGCACTCGGTTTAGGACGGAGACAACCGTCGGCACATGGACGGCTATCGACCCGGCAGATCGGGAGAACGGTTGCCTCTACGTTATCCCGGGTAGCCATAAATGGGATATTTTTCAGCACGACGACCTTGAAGGTTCACAGCAGCGGGAGTTCAAGATGGCACAGGGGGTCCGCGACGAAGACGGTGTTGCTGTAGAGGTACCACCCGGTGCGGTCATCTGGTTCCATAGCCATCTCCTGCACAAGAGTATGGACAATCATAGTCTACGGTTCCGCCGCAGTTTCGTTGCACATTATCTCAGTGCGCAAGCAGAATGGGCAAATGGGAGGAAGGGGCAACCCGTTATGTGGGTTCGCGGTGAGACTTTTCCCGGCAAGGTTCACGAAGTTGCCAGCGAAGTCATCCCCGTTTCCAACTGGTAACCTTAAATCCCTGAAGCATTGCTCGCACTCCGACAACTACAGAAACAGGAAACAATAATGCGTACAGAATCGGTTCCACAAGAACGGACTTTTGGTTTGAACTTAGATGAGTTGGCATATTGGAACGAAAACGGTTACCTCGTCCGTTTGAATGTATTCACTCCTGAAGAAAATGATGTTCTTCGTCAAGTCGCTGAAGCCGTTGTTGATGGAAGACGCCCGTATCCATCCACAAACATCAATCAGAACGCACTCGTCAGAGATGGGAAAATAGAGGAACAAGGCATCTACGCGATGCACAAGATCCATCATCCGAGTTGTTACTGCCCAGAATTTCTTACACGCGTGCGCGATCCACGTCTAACGGATCCACTCGTTGACATTCTTGGTCCAGACATCCTCGGTATCAATAATCTGTTTATCTGGAAGGCACCGAAGATTGGTCTCGGTTTTCCGTGGCATCAGGATAAATTCTACTTTCGCAATCGGTTTAATACGGAGACGACTGTTGGAACGTGGACGGCTATTGACCCCGCAGATCGTGAGAACGGTTGTCTCTATGTTGTCCCGGGCAGCCATAAATGGGATATTTTTGAGCATGACGATCTTGAGGGTTCACAACAACGGGAGTTCAAGTTGGCGCGTGGTGTCCGTGATGAAGATGGTATTGCTGTAGAAGTGCCACCGGGTGCGGTTATCTGGTTCCACAGTCATCTCCTGCATAAGAGCACAGACAACCACAGTCTACGGTTTCGCCGGAGTTATGTTATCCACTACCTCAGTGCCCAAGCAGAGTGGACACGCCCTACTGCACGCAATAGCAGGAAGGGACAACCCGTTATGTGGATTCGTGGCGAAACTTTCCCTGATAAGGTTCACGAAGTTGAACGCGATATTCTACCGGTTTCCGAGTCTGATTAACACTGTTTTAGAAGGCGCGATTGATAAGGTTCAGAATCTAAGGAGGAACGATCCATGAAAACGAAATTGTCTCTCTTTACTCTGCTTTTCGTCGGTTTCTTAATTGCGATCACGACGATTCAGTTCGCAGCAGCCGAGGACCCAAGAGTTAAAATGGGGCTTGCGGCACTTTGGACTTTTGACAAAGACACTGTTCAAGGGAAAGACGTTGAAGATGTTTTCCGGAAAAACGGCGGAACCATTATCGGTAAACCCAGCCAAATCGACGGATTTCGCAGTGAGGCACTCGATTTTGATGGTGCCGTTGATCTGATACGTATGGGTGAGGACATCTTTTTCCCTTCCGTAACGATGGAAGCGATTATTAAGCCGACCCTTGGCACGCGAAATCCCATCTATGACAAATACAACTACGGCATTCAACTGCTTGATAACAATAACGTTGGCATCTGGATTCGGGCGGACACGGCGAACGCGGCGAAGCATTGGCCCTCGGCTTATGTACCGTTTCCCGCCGATGGTGAGTGGCATCATGTCGTCGGTGTTGTTGAGAGCAAAAAGTCCGTCCGAATCTACTTGGATGGCGAGTTAAAAAAGACGACCGAGGCACCCGATCCCATTAGTATCGCTTACGGTGCTGCGCAGAAGCCGACAATCGCCTATACACAGCACTTGGGCGGTATCTGGTACGCCGGTGCTATTGACGAGGTTGCCATTTTTGAAGGGGCACTCAGTGATGAAGAAGTGAAGAGATTGCATACACTGGCGTTGGCGGTTAAACCCATTGGAAAACTATCGGTAACGTGGGGCGCACTCAAGCGAGCAATGACTGAACGGAACTAATTTTGGAGATTCCGTACTCTTTTCTCCTCTTATGCAGGCGAGGTTTGCAACCTCGCCTATGTAATATAGACGATTTGATCACGGAATTCGTCTTCATGCGATGCCCCAGCGATTAATATTAGATCGTCAAGAATTGTCCCCAGATGCAGCTTGTCTTTCAGCTTTAAGTTTACGCAACCGAATAATACCCGGTGGGGGATTTTTCTCGTATTCCTCACGTGCTTTTCGGGAATATTCCAGATGATCTGCAAAATAAGCACTTACTTTTTGCTGATTTTGAAAGAAATATAGAATTGTGGCGTATACTTGTTCCAGTGTCACCGTATGAAAAAGTTCAGCTATTGCCTCTGGCGTTTGGTTATTGTAAATATACTCGTATAGAACAGATTCTATACCTATACGTGTTTCCTTAATGCGAATGTCATCTTCCGCTAAAAAGTTGAAGT
>VXZK01000220.1 GCA_009845545.1 Candidatus Poribacteria bacterium | reverse complement strand
GCGTTCTGAATCGCACCACCCGTCCCGAGTCGCTTCTCCTCTTTGGCATAACGGATACGGATTCCAGCGTAATTGTCACCCACCCGTTCATAAAGCACATCGTGCAGGTGCCCCGACGCGAGCACTGCCTCGGTAACCCCTGCTTCCCTCAACAATCGGATCTGCCACTCCAACACTGTTTTCCCAGCGATCTCCAACAAAACCTTCGGAACCGTTTTTGCCGTCTCACCCAGCCGAGTCGCAAGACCGCCGCATAAAATAATCGCTTGCATTTTTTTAATTTACCTTACGGTATGGGGTTTCGTTAGACGGTAAACTGTTCAGAGACAGAACCGTTCTCGTGGCACAAACTGGAAGTTTATGCTACAACAGAGCGGTCTGCGTAAGTCCTAAATGTCTTGAGAGAACCTTTGTTAAACCAAGCCCTCTTAACTGACAACTGACAACTGGTAACTAATTTACACCGACCTGTGTCCCGCGAAACCGCGTGGATTCTCAAAAGCATCTACCCACAGATCACACCATTCTTGGTGTTCAGCCAAAACAGTTTCAGGGTTTTTTCGGCTACGTACGATGAAATCAGGATGTGCCGTTCGTCCTGTGTGATGCCCCGTGGTCTGATAGCGCAAATCCAACGACCAGCGGCACCGATCGGATGTGTTCGGTTCCGAACGATGTGGTGTAAAACGACTCAATAAAATGAGATCGCCTCGGTAGCATTCCAGCATGAGGGGTTCAACATCGGGCATTAACTCCGGTTTAATCATGGTCCCACCCTCTTTCTGATGGACCAGGTAACCTTTCTCTTCAGTAATACCGGGCAATGCTTGTAAGCATCCCATCTCTATTGTACTATCACCCAACGGCAACCAACATGTGACGATCTCGGAGCCTTCTGCTTCTGGCATCATGACCCCAGCATCCTGATGCCACGGCACGCCGCCTGCCCAACTCGCGTTTCCATCTACAACGGGTGGTTTTGCACGCAGATGCTGAATCGGATTGCAGGTAATTTCCGGTCCAACAATCCCTTCAATCACATCTAAAAGGTTATCGTTCTGCATAAATTCAAAGATGGCTTTACCGCGGTAGTGCATGATATCCAACCCGCCTGCCATTTCACCGGACTGTGCAAGCAACAATCCGAACCTCTTGTCGAAAGGTTCATCTTCATACAGGTCCTCGATTTTACCATCCTGCTTTAAAGCGAGTGCGCGTTCCGCGATCCAATCCGAAATCTCGTCAATTACCGGTTGGAGGTCTTCATCCGTCAGCGCATTTTTGACTATCAGCACGCCTTGTGACCGATAGGTTTCGCACTGTTCTTGCGTGAGTCTCATAAAGAAATATCTCCTTTTCCATGAAACTTGCTACAAAAAATTGTGTAGATATGATACCATATCAGGAAAAATTCAACAAGGAGCATTGCAGCCATGAAAGGCAAACGAATTGTGATGCCAGCGAAACGCTCGGCAACGCTGGAAGATTTTGAACTCGATGAAACACTCGCACCTAACCAAATCTTACTGAAAACGCACTATAGCTTGATTAGTCCGGGGACCGAAGGCGCAGGATATACTGGTCTTGAAAGCGGCACGCGATTCCCACACGGTTCCGGTTATACGGCGATCGGTGAAGTGCTTAAAGTCGGTGAAAACGTAACGAAATGTGTCGCGGGCGATCTCGCCTTCTGTTATAGTCCACACGCCTCTATCGCTAAAACGGAAGCAGTACTTTTAGCGTTCAAACCCCCCTTGGATATAGACGAGAAACTGGTTCCGTTTGTCCGAATGGCAACCGTTGCGATGACATCTCTGCGCGTATCATCTGCTGAATTCGGGGATACCGTCGCGATTATCGGCTTGGGGCTGGTCGGCAACTCGGCATCACAACTCTTCAATTTGGCGGGTATGAAGGTTATCAGCATTGAACGCGTGCCGCGTCGGCTTGAAATCGCGCAGCAGTGTGGTATCCAGCATCTGATTAATCCTGACGAAGAGGATGTGCAGGAACGCGTCATCGCCTTGACAAACGGCGAAAAAGCGGCAGTCACCGTCGAAGCAATTGGAAATCCACGGCTCGTCGAAACGGCGTACCAATTGACTGGTAGGAAGGGTGAGGTTATCCTACTCGGTTCGCCGCGCGGCGAATACGTCACCAATGCAACGGAGATCCTGAACTATAGCCATAGTATCGGTTTAGGGGCAATTACACTCAGGAGCGCGCATGAGTGGGTCTACCCGACGATGCACTCCGGCGAATCGAAGCACTCACTCGAACGCAACTCACGCTTGGTCTATTCACTGATCTGTGAAGGCAAGTTCAAGGTAGAAGAACTGCTGACACACGTCATTGACCCGGAAGATGCACAATCCGCTTACGATGGATTGACAGACCGGAAGGATGAATACTTAGGCGTAATCATGGATTGGACGTAGTGTTTGCAAAGAAATATAGATAACCTAAGCTACCACCTTATAGCATAGGAAACCGTTGGTCTCCTGTGCCTCTTCGTGCTGAAAATGTTAGGAGACACGCCAAGTTTTTCGCAAAAATGACCGCTTTTCGCTGAAAAACGGTGTTCGTGTGTCTAAAATCACATAGGTGGCAAGTTGGGTTATAGATAGGAATCGGAGTTGACAAAGAAATAGGGGAGTTGGCTTACGTAATTCAGGCGCAAGCGGTGACGGTGCCCAGAGAAACAGGTTACTCAATCTCCGACATCGGATTTCCAAGTTCCGCCAACATGCCAGGATGGATTTGAACTGGTAAATCTGGCGACGGCGGCGGAACAACCTCCCCATCTTCCTGTAGCCCTTCAATGTGAAATTCAATCGCTTCAGCGATCAATTTTCGCACTTCTGCTATTGTTTCACCCGCCGCGATACACCCGGGAAGATCGGGGACATACGCACTGCAACCATTTTTTTCTCCTTCAAAAATAATAACATATTCCATCGTGTTTATTCACCTTACCATTTGAGTCCCGCTTGTCTTAGGACGCTGTTGAGTGTACCGGAGCGGACATCCGCGCTTAGTTTTCCTGCGACTGTCACAGTCCCCTTTTTTCTCAGATGTTTAAATTGCCTATGACTGCCCCGCGTCCGGACGAGATACCACCCATCGTCTTCAATGAGTTTTATGAGCAATCGAACCTTCATAATAAACTTTTAACGATTTTGAGCTCGCTGAGTAAACGAAATAGCGGTGTCTCCTCTTTATGCAGAAAACAGTTCTTTCCTATTTTCGGTACCATCATCACCCTTCATATTCTTTCTGGCTAAAAGCGGCTGAAACT
The DNA here is from genome assembly GCA_009845545.1 of Candidatus Poribacteria bacterium. Taxonomy (GTDB): domain Bacteria; phylum Poribacteria; class WGA-4E; order WGA-4E; family WGA-3G; genus WGA-3G. The sequence continues at coordinate 19,947 of VXZK01000220.1, read as the reverse complement.
TTGCCTTCATCGTTTTTCGATTCTTCAACATGGAACGAGCATATAACGCGACCTTCATGGATTACCAGTAATTTACCATTACCATCAAACTTTATACCAGCCTTGAACCCATTGGTTTGGTACACTGTTGCTATAACGTTATAGCCTGATGAATTTATACCTTTGAGACCAACATTTTGCTTTTTCATTGATTAATTTCCTTCTGTATTGCAAAGGAGGTCGTATGATGCAATTAAATCCCACTCTATCAAAGTCGGGAACGTACGCGTCATAATTGTTCCCGCATTTTTTAAAATAACGAGGTATTCCATATAGATTATACCCGCCAAAAAACCACTTTGTCAAGTTAATTTGATAACTCACCATAGTTAGACAGGTGACTCCTAACAGACCCACTTTGGCGGGATATCTGTTTCTCAAAGGTTTACATGTGGTTCGTAGTGGGCGCAATTCATTGCACATCGTGGTGATCCTGATAACGCAGAAAAATCAGCTTTTCACTTTTTTGCGCAGGGCCATTCAATTGTACCTATTCACTTTATCTATATGAATATACCTCTTCTGTAGGAGCGAGCTGTGCTCGCGATTTTTTCTCAAGAACGTTCATCTATGTCCAGTAAAACCAACATCCAAATCGAGAATTGAATGCCCCTGCTTTTTTGCGAAAAAAAGTTTGACATTTTTTCCAGTTTAAGATATACTTGTGTATGGGCATGGTGGCAAAACTGAAAAACGCCACCGCCATAGAAACAACCCACGCATATTAGGAAATTGCGGACAAAGATGCATGCAAATACCACACCACAAAAAGTAGGCGTGCCAAGAGTTTCCACGCACTTGCGCACAGGTTTGTCCAAGGGTGATACCCTTCGGCCTTGCATGCTCGCTGGATTTGCTATTCCCCCCCCCCATATACTTTAAGTATTGGACATCACAAGGTAGTCTCAGGAACTTTAACGTTCTCTCTTGCTGCCTTCATGCGCGCGCGCCCTCTGTCTTGCACGGAGGATTCCGTCGCGGGCTATTTTTATTGTGGTGGGATGTCCTCACTGTTGGGTCCCCTGTTCCGCGCACTGTGCACGATAACGGGGTTGACAGATAAAACAGGTCAAGATTTATACGCTTGACATTTTTTGTATCTTTTGATATTTTACAAACACCCCTCGCGGGGAAAGGAAAAATTCTGATGATTAATGTTTTTTATAGAAACCATACCACAATCGGACAGTTCATGGTTGCCCCAATGAAAAGGATGCTATCCTTGCTTTTTATCCTCACGCTGCTTGGCAGTACAACGCTCTGGGCTCTACGAGGGGAAGAAAATGGTAGGGACTACAACCGCGATGTGCAGTGGAAGAGCGATACTATGGCAAATACAAAATGGGCTACTTGTAGAGGTGCCGATTCGGATGGTAATATCAGTTCTTATGCTACTATAACAGTTGACGTGGATACGATCACAGAAAATTGGGGCGAAGATGTGCCTTGGTATAAAAAAATTCAACGCCGAGGTGTTGACTATTCTGCGTATGCCAATATCTGGGCTGACGCGAGCACAGGATCTTATTCTCTGTCTGCTGTGACACCCGGCGACATGGAAGGTCCTAGCGGTATCGTGAACGGCGACACATATAGGGAAGCCTCGGCAAGTGATTTTGATTGGATGAATAACCCGGGAGATGTAGAACAGTACTTAGGTAATGCCTCCTCTTCAGGTACTGTAAGCATTCCTGGACACCGCAGCGAAGCAAAGGCGGAGGATTTTGGAGTTATTGGTGACTCCTAAAGAGGCGAATTTAGGCACGAAACGTATGAGACTGTCGGTGTTTGGTAACTTCATAAACAAGATGCACACGCCAAACACCGACACTTCTCGTTCATCCGAAGATCGTCCTTGATCTATCCGTGAGGAAATCTAAGCCTTACACAACTCACAAGAAACGGTGAACACTACGAAGGGGAGCAGATGTTACGTGACATTCTCACAAGCCGAACCATTCTTATAGGACTGTTTTTTTTTATCGTGATTGTTAGCAGTAGCCTCATTTATAGTTGGCACGTCCAACGCACCACTGAAGCCGAGTTACAACAGACAATACAAGCCATAAAGGCACTGAAAAATAAGAACAAGATACACATACCAGAAGAACCGAACGCGCCCACAACACACGCTGTCCATGGAGAACTTGTAGACACACCCGAGCAAAATACTGATACCCTGACATCCACAGAAAACAAAACGCTCCGCGTAGAAGCAACAGATATTCTTGATATGGCGGATGCGTTGTTGCCTGATGATAAGGTCTTACGGGCACAACAGGTTTCCCCAGATGTCTCTGTCTCGCCTTATGGCTTCGGTCCCTATCCAGAATTGCCGGAAGGATGGGCAGCGGATACATTCCCTTCACCATCTGCAGACCATGAATTACTTGCCCGGGTTCGGATAAAACTTTTCTATGCGGGCATCAACACCAGGGGCGCAAATATGGAAAATGGCTTGGTATATCCCGTTATCCCGGGGATTGCCTATGTGAAATGGAAAGAATATGAAAGATCCGACGGTATTGTCAGATATATCAGTGACATGATAGCACACCCATCGGACGGTCTTCGGATAGCTGCTATCAGAGCTGAAAAGGGACGAGTCTTTACCGAGGCAGATATCCCATCAGACATAAAACTCATGTCTTTTGAAGAAGGCGCGATAGATCCTTATACATTTTTAGATTTACCGCTGCAATAAACGTTTTGAACAGGAGATTTTTTCATGTGCACCAGACACAAGCACACACAAGTATACAGAAAAGTCTTCTTTTTTCTACTCTTACTGAGTGTTTTCTGTTTCTTGCTGCTACACCATCCAGAAAAAACAACACAGAAACCGACGCAAGACCCTACTGCCTTACCATCTGAGTTTGGGAAGACTCCACTACTCTCTGAAACACCCCGATTTATAAAAACAGAAGGAATCCTACCTTTATCTCCTCAAGAAACACACCTTTTAGAACAGTTAAAAATAGAAATTGCCACATATAACACAAAAATCAAAAGCGGCGAAATTGAATTCTCGGTGACGGTAAGCCGAATCGCACCACAAGAAACCAAGCACCTTTTCGTAGAACTGCTCGAAAGGGGACGCGACAACCTCGTACCAAAAAAAGAAAAAGATGGGTACGCACTGCCAACGTATGAGGAAACGGGACATTGGTATATCACTTACCGTTTTAATGGAGAGACCGAGTTTTTTGATGTCAAAGCACGGGCAAAGCGCGATATGAACGGAAGCATTATCATTACACGGACAGAAAACGGTGGTTTGCGTCGTGGCATCTGGCAGGAAACACACCATCAATTCCTAAGACACCGAAAACAGACACTATATATCCGAGAAGGCACGAAGTGGCGGCCCTACGACAAATGGCAACAGTCCCTGCCTGTATGGATACCGACAAATGTTTTTGACAAGTGCTTTAATCCTCACTGGTGGCATCTTGGACACGACAAACCGCTTGATACATTCATTCACCGCCGTAAAATAACAGATGTCAAACGGGTTGAAAATAAGGACAGCTCCCACTTCTATCTCCAATTATACCATACTGAAGCGAAAAATATAAACACCTCTGTTGCAAGGGCCACGACTCACGAAATCTGGATGCATCCCAAAGCGGGTATCTATCCCAAGCGTATCTTGATTGCCAATCGTAGGGCGCAACTCCAACCAGAGCTGGAAATTGTCGAAAACTTCTTCAGCATAGCTGAAGCTAAACCAGTGCCGGGGAAATACTACTATTTGGAGACCATTGGGTTCCAAAGTCTTACGTCTGAAATCGCAGAATATGAACCCGGAATCTTCTTTCCGAAAACAGTCACTGAGGAATACTATGGTGAAGATAGCATGTCTGACATTTTCACAGGCCTCCCCAATTCTGAGTATCCTGTGATAATACGCGAAGCACTCCTGCCCGAATGGTTCCGCAAAGAATACCAAAAAGCACCGCGTTTGAAGAGAGTCATGAACGTGCATCGCGCTGTCTTCAACATCCCAATGGAGCTAGACCTCCAGGACACACCATGATGCACTGTTAACGATATAGAGACAGATGAGAAATACCTCACAACTGAACCGAGGGCAGCGAATAAAGAGTGAATCAGGACGGACACAAGGCGCAATAATGCACGTCGCATTTGGGCGATTACGCCGCGGAATTGCGCGACTATGAACCACTATAAAAACTAAACCGGCCACCGGTCTTGGAATTGCGTAACCATCGCTTCAGGGGCACCGTGTTGTGCTAAGAAATCTAAAAATGCTTGATAAAGTCGGCGCGCCTCTGATGTATCGGATTCAAACCGGTTATTCCGCTGCTCTGGATCAGACGGTAAATGGAATAAAGATTTCGGAGCACCGCGGTTTTCTAACAGCAGAGACCAAGTGCCATCAGTGATATTCCCATGCGGGCTGCCACCATCAGGACTCCAGCCACCAACCCAAGCACCGTGCGTAACAGCGTATTCGCGTCCAGTGTCGGTATCCCCCATAATAGCCGGAAGGAGACTCTTACCTTCTACCTGTGCACCGCGTTCTGCACCGAACACCTCAATAACAGTCGGGGGGATATCGACGATGCTTGCAAGCGCGTTCGTATGACGGGGCGTTGCCTCTGGATGATAAACCAATAGCGGTATATGAATAATTTCTTCATACATGCTAAGATTCTTAGCGAGCAGTCCGTGTTCACCCAATAGGAAGCCGTGATCCGCCATGAAAATCACCATTGTGTTTTCCAGCAACCCCATGTACTCAATTTTCCGCAGCAGCTGCCCGATCCAATTGTCAACCAGTGAGGCTTCCGCACGATAGAGTGCATTGAGCCGTTCTGTCTCGCGTTCATTCATCGGATTAGGACCGTAAGGTGGATAGATCGGTTCGGGACCATCATAATCGCTTGCATCGAAACGCTTTAGGTACCATTCAGGGGCATCCCACGGTTCATGCGGATCGAAGGTATCCACCATCAGGTAAAAGTTTTCGTGCTGGTAGTTCCGTTCCAGCCAATCGCAAGCCGTTTGTACAGTCTGCGCAACGAAAGTATCCGCCTCCGTCTGCCGAAAGTCGGTATTTCTGATGTGATTTCCGAGACCAAGGGGTAACTTATTTGGATGTGTCCGCGTATATTCGCGATATCGTAATGCATCTTGTGATTCATAATCGTATGGATGCGTTTCTAAGCAATCGCCTTCCTGCCCGCGAATCCATTTCCATCCGGTGAACCCGCGATTGTAAAAGAAACCGTTGTTGATATGGTGCGGCGTATCCGCAATCATCATACTCACAACGCCAGCTTTTGTTAAATCAGTCGCAATGACTGGGACATCGCGTTTAAGAGGTTCCCATCCGCGCCGACAAATACCGACCTGCCCTGTCACCAAATCCCCTCGGATCGGCACAGTTGGATAACTGCACACATAAGCTTTGTCAAAAACGACGCATTTGTCCGCGAAGGCGTTGAGGGATGGTGTGTATCCCTTTCCGCCGTAAATCGCGAGGTTATCGCGTCGAAATGTATCTGAAATAATATGGATAATGTTCATGTTAATTTCTTTCTCCATTCGTAAAGAACGATATAGGGACATAAGTCTCAGTTTAGCACGTGATTGGACTGAGAAGTTGGAGCTCCTTTACTGACAACCGATAACCGATAACTGATAACCATTCTTCTCATATTATACACCCTCTTCCGTTTCTAATGAAGTCTTTTCACGGGCAGCTATCTGCACCACAGCCGGTAACAACCCATAAATCCCCCAAAAAGGAATCCCAATCGCATCACCGTTCAAAAGATTGTTCACCGTGAAATGCACCATCAATGAAATCTCCGCTGCCATCAATCCGATGACAACAGAACGGTAAAAACCGTCGTCTATCGTTTTGAGTGCGCGAAAGCCGTAACGTAAGAAGGCGATATTCAGCCATACCCATACGCCTAATCCAATAATCCCCAATTCCGCCATCACTTGAAGGTATTCGCTATGTGCGCCGAGTTGATACTGCGCTGTGTAACTCCCAACGAGTGCTACATCTTCTTCGTAAAGCATCGCAAACGCGCCATAGCCTTTACCCAAGATCGGACTCTCAAGAAACATCACAACCGCTTGCCCCCACCGTAGCAGGCGCGCTCGGTTTGAAGCATAACTGATATCTATCGCGGACGAAACCCGCTCGATAATAATACTGTAGACACCGGGCAAATTCAGACATACCAGTAAAATGAGACACGCCGCACCGATAAATAGAATCTTTTTATGCGTAACACCTCTTCCGAGTTGCAGGAGCATGAAACCGACCGCGACAATAACGGAAAGCCAGACACCGCGCGAAAAACACATCAGAAGCCCTGTGCTGAAACAGACGAACCATGCTGTCCATAACACGCGGTCATAAGTGCTGTTGTCGAACAGGAGACGGCTCAGGCAAACCAAAAAGAAGATAGCGGTGAAGGCACCGTAAACGGAGTAATTCGTAAACGGCGCACTTCGATAAGCACTTGTCCACTGCCACGCGTCAATGTGATAGATGAGGACAATCACTGTCCAGATAACAGCGACAGCGGCGGAAGGAAAGATAGCAATAAACAGTCGTTTCAGGGTTGCTCTGTTTTGGATAACAGCATACACTATTATGCTAAACAGTATGTACACCGTTGCACGGAGCCCGCCTTTGAGGGTGCCAAAAAGATCAGGCGTATTGATTGCCGAAAGGAAGGTAACGAAAATATAGGTGCAGAGCGGCACCAAGAACGGAAAGGTATTTTCTGGTTTCGTTTTCTGGAGTGCCCGATCAACTATTTTTTGCACGCAATAAATAACGACAAGCATGCCCAATAGTGGTTCTGTCGGTGTTTGAATTTCAAAGCGGCCGGGGAGAATGTAACGGAATGAAAACGGCAGGGCAATTAACAACAAATAGACCGCGAGTTCCATGCCGAGAAAAACAAAGGCACCCGTTACAGCCAGCAAACTGAGGAGCGGGAGCGGGGTGTCCGAGTAACCGCCGACAATGCCACCGACACCGAGACAAACAACAAAAAAAAGAATTCGCTTGCCATGCTTTAAAAACATCCGTGGAACGATTATCGGTTAAAACTTCATTTTCACACCGAATCCGATTGCAGTGCCATCTAAAATCAGGTCGAGTGGTATAGTACCCGCCGTTTTTACTGTTTTAAGTATCCGTTTTACCTCAAGGTTAAGCGCAAGGTTCTGTTCCCACTGAAACAGTTCAGCACCAATGAGCACATATCCGGTTGTACCGGAAGAACTGTCATCAAAACTGATACCTTGCTGTTCAATCAAATCCACTGCGCTGCCACTAAAACTCGCCCCTAAAAAACCGATGCCACCGCCCAAATAGAGCGGTAGAAACTCGGACAGCAAAACCGGACGGTAGATGAGTTGATATGAAATCGGAATGAGTGTCGTAGAGAGGTTGGCTGTGGTAGGGGGTGGAATATCAAGTTCCATCTGCCAATAGCCAAACTCGAAACGTGAATCCAATTCCGGTGTATGTTCAAATACGACCGAAAACATAGGCAACAATGCACTCGGAACGCTTGATACGCCGACACTCTCGAGAATAGTAGTTAAATCACCTAATTCCGGTTTATATGAAAACAGCGAAAGTTGGAACGAGGGCGAATCAAGATGTTTTCCCAAAAAATCTTGGACGGGCGACGGGCGCAAGGGCGGAGTATCAACAGGCTCCGCGCGTGTCAGACAGGGCAGCAAAAGCAACAGCAACATGAAACATACAAATATTAAGCGCATAAAGGTAACAACCTTATCCGAGGGGTGCTGTAGGACAATGATATGACAACGATGGGCGGGCAAGGGGCCCGCCCCTACGTTGGTATAAGACAATTCGGCTACATCATTGCGCCCGCGGGGAGCAGAATGACTTCGACCCTGCGATTCATAGCTCTGCCAGCGGCAGTGTTTTGCGAGGCGACAGGTTTGGTGTGTGCCATGCCAACTGCCTCTATTCTGGCGGCATCAATTCCTTTGGATTTCAAGTATTTTGCTACCGAGTTGGCGCGCGACTGTGAGAGGTCCCAGTTGCTACGATGACTGCCGCGCAGGACCGGCGTGCCATCAGCATGCCCAACAACCTTGATCTTTGCGCCCGATGCCATGAGTTGATCAACGATACCGTCGAGGTTCTCTTTGTCTTTGCTGGATAGACCCGTCTGTCCACTGCCGAAAGTGACAGTAGCCACCAGCATCGGCTTCGCTGAAGCCTTCATATCAACCATTGCGACTTTTTCGTCCAAAGCCGTCAATTTAGATTGAATATCTTTGATCGCTGCGTCTTGCGCTTTGTCGGACTTTTCACCTGCCATGATCTGTGCTTGCAATTTGGCATCTAAGCTTTTCGCAGCGTCCATCGATTCTTTGCCTTGCATGTCAAGAGCCTTCGTTAGGTCGGCGCGGAGTTGCGCGTCCCCTTCTTTGGCTTTTTGCTCTGCTGCAGCGATCGTATCGGCATCACCCTGTTGGGACGCGGCAATCACCTCTTCTTTCGCTCTGGAGATTGCTTCCGTCGTATCTGTATTGTTCTGATCGACTTTGCCCTCTAACATTGTGATTTTGTTTGACATGTCAGAATTGGCCTGGTCCATCTTTGTGACATGTTCATTCTTCCACATTTCAAACTCTTCTTGGTCCAACTTGGCGCAGCTACTAACAACAAGCGCAACGCCGAGAAGAGCGATAATTGTGAAAGCAGTTCTACTTAGCATGGATTCCTCCTAATTTTTTACGACAATTTTGGGTGTTACTCGCAAACCGACATGGAAGCGTCAGCTTCTAAGTTACGCCAAAATAATATACTCTATTTTCCTCGGAATTCTTCTCAAATCCCGTTTTGAACGTATGTATGCAAACGGAATAATTACTTTCCCGCGCGCAAACAACGGTTTTCAATGCCCGAAACTGCATCGCGAACTTGCAAAATATGGAAAACTTGCAAGCGATTTATCCGCACAGGTACTTGTAATGTAAATTATATCACTTTTCTCCAAAAAAAGTCAAAAGTTTTTTTTGCACCCGACAGAACGATAGGGTTAGATGTTAAAACACCCTTGATTTTTGATGCAAAATAAGATAGAATTTAGTAGCCGTGGTACTCGGAAACCGACACTGATGGAAGTACTTTCCAAGCATCGCGAGACTAAATATCATCAAAAACCAAGGACTACTGACAGTATGGGACAGATAAGCATTATCTTAATCGCAGGATTACTCTTTCTTTTCTACTTTGAACCGGTACAAACAAACATAAACATCAGCGATATGCAGGTGGTGCTTTGGACAATTGTCCTGACAGGTTTCCCGGTGCTCATTACATGTTTCGTGACATCGTATGTAGCGCGAACCTTTCCAACCGACAAAGAGGAGAACCTACCGAAACTCTATCGGTTGCGACGCTTCATGATCGTTTTTGAGTGTATTAGCTTAGCGGCGTATCTGTGTAATCTATACCTACTGAATTTGCCCACCTTGATCGATAAACATCTCGCCTTCTTCCCGATGAAAAACCTACGTCAAATATTCGCATTGCTTCCGCTTCTGATCGGACTCATCTGTATTCGACTCGCATTCTATCAAGTGAATCGACGCCAACAAGCATACTACCGAGAGGTTGCTACGCTTCAGCTCAAATTTCTGATCTTCCCCCTGCTGCCGATGTTTGTTTATCTCGCCACAGTAGATGCTGTGTACTGGCTTCCCAATTCAGTGCAGATGTTCATCATCGAACATCCCTATGTTTTAATAGCGTTGATCTTACCTGTGATTGCATCCGCTTTTATTTTTGCGCCGCTACTCATGCAGTTTCTATGGAAAACGGAACCATTGGCGGTGGGTTCAGCATTGAAGGGAAAATTAGATTTATTGACAAAACAGAGTGGCGTAAAATACCGGGATATTGTGGTGTGGCAGACCGGTTCGCTCTTAATAGCAAATGCTGCAGTCGCAGGGACCTTTCCCTGGAACCGGCGAATATTCCTGACAGACGCGCTCCTCGAATACTTTACGGATGAAGAAATCGAAACCGTCGTCGCCCACGAACTTGGCCATATCCGCTACAGGCACATTCCAACGTATATGCTGTTTTCGGTTTTCTATCTATTGAGCTATCTGTTTTTCCTTGTGCTTGTTGAAGAACCGTTGGTAGCATATTTCCAGGAATCACAAATCTTGCCAACGTTATGTTCCTTAACTTTTCTCATCGTCTATTTCGTGTTCATCTTCCGGTATTTGTCAAGACGTTGTGAACATCAAGCCGACCTATATGCAGCTGCGCTCACGGAGAAACCTGAAGCATTCAAAAATGCCTTGATGAAACTTGCCGTGCTGAATTCGGTGCCAAAATCAATTCGACGCTTCTTTGAAATGTTCAACACACACCCCTCTATCCACCGACGGATTGATTTTATCAATCAGTGGATAGAACAGAATTCAACCATTCAGCGTTATAAAAATTATCTGCTTGAAGTCAAAATCTTAATCGCGTTGCTTCCGATATTTGGCATTCTCGCACTACTGTTGTTCCGTTAGGCAACAAAACCGATATGCAATCAGATAAAGTTCAGCGATTCACAACCGCCTCAATTGGAAGTTTGCTCTTCCGTATCCGCAGTAAAGGATATCTCGTCGGGTTCCGTATCCTCTTCAATCGCAAATTGGAGTCGCTCTACTATCCGGTGTAATGGCAATTCATACTCTTCTTGAAGGCGACGCTTTTCATCAGCGATGTGGAATGCAACGAGCAATGGAACCCTCGTTTCATCAAAGCCCCTCCTGAGATAGGATTCAACTAAACTTTTGACATAGTCAACAAGTTCGGTAATGGCTTCCGAAGTTAGGTCCTCAGTCGGTTTGATAGTATAAGGTGTTCCGAGTATAACGAATCGAATCGGTTTATTAAGATCGTGTTCTTGCTGTTCCATATTTTTAAGTTTCCTTGCGGTTAAGTGCCGTGGTTTGGGCTTTGAGAGTTTTTCTCTTTAGAGTCGCCCTCCATTTCATTACAGGCTTACGTTTTTGATTATTTTATCATATTTTTAAGTTTCCTTGCGGTGAGTTGACAAGGAGAGTGCTTCGCGCATTGTCTCCGTACACGGGGCAATACCTGTCCATTTTTCAAAAGCGATGGCCCCTTGATGCACCAACATACCGATGCCACCGAGAGTTTCACAGCCGCGCACAGCGGCAGCGCGCATGAGCGGTGTCACCGGAGGCGTATACACAATATCGTAAACAATAGTATTCGGTTGAAGCCAATCGGCTGAAATTAACAGCGGATGTGTTGTATCCATGCTAACCGCCGCAGTGTTGATGAGAAGCATACTCTCCCGAACAGCAACAGACAATTGAGCATCCGCAAGCCCTAACCCTCGCATGGATATACCCGTTTTTTGCCCCATCTCTTCAGCTAAGGCAACAGCTCTTTCGACAGTGCGGTTGGCGATCGTAACCGAAGCTACACCCGCGAGTGCTAACGCAACGACCACTGCCCTCGCAGCACCGCCTGCCCCTAAGACAACAACATTTTCACCTATCGGCACGGACATGTTTTCGTTTTCCTCTAAGGCGCTCAAAACACCCGGCGCGTCTGTATTGTCGCCGTGGATCCCTTCATCGCTAAAGGTGAGGGTGTTCACTGCTCCAATGAGTTCTGCTTCCCGCGAGATTGATGTCAGATGTGAAATGACTGCTTGTTTATGCGGAAGCGTCACATTAATACCAACGACATTGATTGCTTTAAACCCGGCGATTGCGGCTGCCAAATCGTTGGGCCGGACGTGAAAAGGGACGTATACATAATCAAGCCCCGCCTTGGCAAAGGCAGCATTGTGCATTTGAGGGGACCGACTGTGTTCAACAGGGTCGCCGATAACACCGACAATGCGGGTATGTCCTGTCAGTAAGTGTCGCGTGTGCATTGTTTAATGGCTTTTGATGTAATGGCTGTCAGCCGTCGGCGTCTGGTTGTCAACGCCAAATCAGCCTGCGAGAAGAAATTAACGTTATCTACAGGATTGAGTAGCCATCTTGATGACTGCCAATTGCTATCTCCCAAGTAGTTCTTCAACTGTCTGTTTCGCCACTTCCATTTTAGGATAGCGTATCTCTCGATAGCCACGGACCTCTTCTACACATTCTAACGCCCGGAGATGTCTTTCGTATGCCTCTGCATCGGTTGGAGCGAAGGTATTGATCACACGGGTAATATACCACTCTCGGAATTCCTTTTCCTTCGCGTGCCATTTCGAGAGCCATCGTCTTAGAAATTTCATCCGCTTCATCAGGTTTAATTGCCAGTTACGTGTGTCAATATCCGCCTCAAGGTCAAGTCCCATCACTGTGAAATGGGGACGATTGAGATGGACATATTTAATCCTATCCCCGTTTTTCGTATCAACCTTATATAATTCCTTGTCACGCTTCAATTTCTCTTCACTCGTCAGTAAGTGTGCAACGTAGACTTCGTCCTTAATCAGCATCACTTTATGGAGATATCTGATAGCGGCTTTTGTGGCACGATAGTCGTGCGATTCTGAATCGTGAGCGTGAACCTGCTTTACCTTTTCGACATAACCGCGTGCGTAGTTAAGATTTTCAAACTGGACGAGGTCGTAGACATAGAGTGCCAGGAGACGATGTGTGTTGTCCGAACCGATGTTTAACGTCTCCACGGCACTTTCGACAAGGGTCGTATATTCTTGTGCCAGACGCTTTCCGCCACGTTTTCTCTCCAGAATCTGTCGTTTGGCAGAGAGCATTTCGGCATAACTCGACTGGCGCGGTACCGCATCCGCGAAAGGTTGCGAATCAAGCGCGAGCCGCCGTCCGACATTGAATGCTTTCATATTGGTCTCCAAATCGGCATGCGGCACCATCTGTTTAAGTGCTAATTGGAGTGGTTCCAGTTCAAGGGGTATCAATCGTCGTTGGAAGGCAGTCCCAAGGAGCATCATGTTTGCATACAACTTATTGCCGAACAACTGCTCAGAAACGGTGAACAGATCGATGCCGAAATACGCGTCGGATTTGGTATGTGTCTGAAGTGTCTCTTCGAGCGTGTCTGGATCAAAATCGTCTTTGCCAATGAGGGTCGTTATTGTCTCAGTTTTTGCAGTATTGACCACAGCAGCAGTACGCGCGGGGGATGCGACACGGAAAAGGGACCGCGGTGTAATACCGCGAACCGCCTCTAAAATGTCGAGTCCTAACAGAAGATCCGCCTTGCCATACGGGATCATTGGGGATGTATGAACACCGGGTTGCATATATGCGATGTGTGTATATACCCCACCGTTGCGAATTGCCAGCCCTTTTCTATCACAGAACGTCACATCATAGCCTTGGAGATACCCCGCAACGACAAGTACCTTGGAAATAGTCCCAATACCCATGCCACCGACTCCCGCAGCGTATGTATTCCAACTCCGCTCAAATGTTAGCGGTGGTGGCGGTGGTAAGGGCGCGTCACTCAAAAGGTCCTTGTAAACGGAAGCAACTGTTTGCTCTTGGGGTGGACGTTTGCGTGTGACGATCACCTCTTCAAATGCTGGACACGCGTATTTAATCCGCGCACATGCCCCATCAGAGACGCAATTCGACTGGTCGATAGCAACCTTTTCGCCATAATCGGTATCAACGATTTTTAAACCTGGACACCCAGTAGCCGTGGTGCATTCCCGACAAAATTCGCAGACTTCAGGTGTGATGTTAATATGTTTCTCATGTTTCAGAAAACCATCTGTGGCTATAGTTTGGCGTTGTTCACGACGGAGGCGGCGCTGATAAGTAATCGCGCACTCTTTATCAGCAATGACAATTTTGACCCCCGGTTTAAGAATGGTTTTCTCAAGATATTTTTTATAGTTTACCCGATCTTCCGGATTCGTACGCACGATGTCTATTTCAGAGCTGCCAGCGAGCCCTTGGGCAACCAACTCAATATCCTGGGCAAACGTCGGATTACCGAGAATGTCAAGTTCACCCGCTGGAGTTGGTTGATGCCCCGTCATGGCTGTTGTTTGGTTGTCTAAAATGATGTAGGCGATGTCTTGGTTGTTTTTGATTGAATCTGAAATCGCTGCCATCCCGCCGTGAAAAAAGGTCGAATCGCCCATGAAGACGATCTGTTTATTTTCGATAAACGGGTCAATACCAGCCCCTGACCCGCCCCCTAATGCCATTGCGGAGAGGTTGTGCATCAAGCGCGGAAACGGTTCGTATTTGAGCATTGAGTAGCAACCGATATCACCGTGAAAGACAATATCTACCGGACCTGAAGCGTGATGCTTCTTCATATAGTCCGCATCCATAAACTGTCTTGTGATTTCAAGGAAGACACTCGAAGAATCCCGGTGTGGACAGCCCGGACAGAAGGTAGGTGTCCGTTGCGGGATCGCAATCTGTTGTTCGGCGACCGCCTTTTGGAGGGTCTCTTCGCGGGAAAAGTGTCTCAAATCAACGAGGGGGTCGGCCTCTTCCGAGTCACCGGTGCCGGATTCTGTAGCGAGGCGGTGTTTGAGAAGTGGGATGAGTTTCTGGATGAGGATAGACGTATCTAACCCTGAGGCTGCGGGAATGCCTGCTAAACCGTCGGGGAATTGTTTGCCCCAGATGTTTACATACCGTTTGATGCCACCATCTTGGTACATTTGGGTAAGGAGTGCCTTAATTTCGTTTTCTAAGAGGGGGCGTTTCTCTTCAACGACGTAGATTTCGTCAATTTGTTCAGCAAACTCTCGGACGATATCCGCATCAATCGGATGGGTCATACCGAGTTTGAGAACCGGGATGTCCCCGTATAGGTTCAATTCTCCGAGTGCATGGAGCAGGCAGCTATGTGCCAAACCAGCACTGACAAACCCGAGAGGGAACCGATTTTTACCGGAGGTCTCCCGCGCAAACTGAATTGTATTGAGTCCGAGATGCCTTGCCATTTCAAGAGCGGTAGGCAGCCGTTCCTGCAACGTTTCTGTCTCAATCTGGGCGGTATGCGGCGGTAAAACAACCCGTTTATCCGCATCAATGAGTTCGGTATCAAGATTCACGCGTTTCAGACCAGTGATGTCAGGATAAATGTTAGGTTGAAGTTCAACATTTCCGCCGCCACTCGCCTGATTTTCAGTCGTTAAATAACAAACATAGAGGTCAGCTGCAGCCGAAATCTGGAAAGCACAGTTAACCCAATCTTTGAGTTCCTGAAATGTGCTCGGTTCAATAAGTGGCGTATAGACATGTCGCGCCAAGAAGCGTGAATCCGCCGGGACCTGCGTGCTGTGCGACCAAGTATCATCACCAACGACAACGACAGCCCCTTCAGTCGTCCCTGCGAGGTTACTAATCGCCAGCGCATCGGAGGCGACATGCAAGCCGACGCTTTTCATGAACGCGATTGCGCGGACATCCGCCATCTGTGAGCCATTGAGACGCGCAATACTTAACGCTTCATTGTTGGCTATCTGCGCGACAATGCCGTTGTTTTTCAACAATTCGGCGTTACGTTGGATGACATCGAATACTTCGGCAAGTGGGGAACCAGGATACCCCGTGAGAAGACTAACACCACTCTCTAAGGCACCTTTGACCAATAACTCACACCCAGTATAGACATGCGTTCCACTGGCTTGCGTAAATCTTTCATCCATTTCGTAAATCCCTCTTCGGAGTTGTCGGGGCAGTTGATTGATTAGGACCCTAATGCAAATGACGGGCTGTTTCATAGCGAAGAACGCTCGGTACTGAATCTCTCTATGTCATAAGCTAATTCGTCATATTCTTTGTCTTTAAAGAATATAGGAACATCAACAATAATATATAATTGGTATTCCATGGTATTGCCTGTCTTTATACATCGGAATCTAATACAACATATTCATCTTTTCAGCAACTCACGGGCATGTGCAAGCCCTATTTCTGTTTCTTCGCCACCGTGCATGCGGGCGATTTCGTTAACCTGTTCTTCCACCGCTAACGGTTTCGCTGTAATCAAAGTCCGTTCATCAACAACCTTTTTTTCGACTCGGAAATGCTTGTCAGCAAAACGGGCGATCTGTGGAAGATGCGTAATACAAATCACCTGTGAGAACGCCGAAAGTTCCTTCAATTTTTTGCCAACAACATCTGCGACCTTGCCGCCAATGCCGCTATCGATCTCATCGAAAAGCAGTGTCGGAATCTCATCGACTTGTACCAACACCGTCTTTAAAGCGAGCATGATCCGAGAGATCTCGCCGCCTGACGCGATTCTCACAATCGGTCGCGCTTCGGAGCCGACGTTCGGCGCAATCAAGAATTCTACATCGTCCATCCCGTCGGAACGAAATGCATAACGTTCACCATCTATTTGAAACGGGCCGCGTTCGTCTGGAATGTGTTGGACGGATGCCTGAAACTCTGCTTTGTCCATGCCGAGCGTGCGGAGTTCCTTTTCAATCCGTTCTGAAAGATGCTTCGCGACGTGTAGCCGTTTCGTTGAGAGGGCTGTACACAGGTGTTGTGCTTCTTGGGTTGTTTCCTGAATCTCCGCTTGGAGCGACGCTTGTTTCTCTGAACCGAGTTGTAAGGTCTCCAATTTTTGTTCTGCTTCTGCATGGTATGCGAGTATCTCGGCAATGGTGTTGCCATAACGCCGCTTCAGTTTCGCGATCAGCGCGAGGCGGTCCGCGATCTCGTCCAGTCGACCTTGATTGAATTCCACGGTGTCGGCATACTGACGGATCTGTAAGGCAATATCTTCCAATTCGTAGAGCGATGATTCCAAACGCTCCCGCAATTCCGAGAGGCTGCCATCCATATCTGATAAGTCGATGAGCGCGTTCGCAACATCTTTCAGACGGTCAAGCGTAGACGAGTCCGTCCCCACAGCACCGCCGCCAAAGCTCCCTCCTCGGTTGCTGCCGTCAAGTTGTTCCCATACATAGTTTGCAGACTGAGATAATTTTTCTGCATTTTTAAGAATGCGGGCTTCATCTGCCAACTTTTCGTCTTCACCTTCCTCCAGATTCGCCGTAGTCAGTTCTTTAATTTCAAACTCAAGGAGATCTTTTTCCCGTTCTGATGCAGCCAAAGTGTCCGCGATGGATGCCGCCTCTTGTTGCAAAACCCGGAGTTGCGTGTATAACTTGCTAACCTGTTGCCTCGCTTCACTACTTCCACCGAAATCGTCCAAAAGCTTGAGATGTGTTTCGGTCCGAAATAGAGATTGATGTTCGTGTTGTCCGTGGATATCAACAAGCAAAGCTCCGAGTGCCTGCAATTGTTTCAAATTCACCAAACGCCCGTTGAGATGGCAGCGGCTCCTACCGTTCGCGCTAATTTGCCTTGAAAGAATCACCACATCGGATGGGTCCAACACATCGTTAAATGCAAAATCGGTGTGCCACATCGGATGCGTATCGTCAGGCGCGACGCTCGCTTCTACCTTGGCAAAATCGGCACCTTCGCGGACAATATCGGCGGAGGCTCTCTCACCTAACACCAATCCAATCGACTTGAGGATAACCGATTTACCAGCGCCTGTCTCACCTGTAAAAATATTCAATCCGGGTGCCAATTCCAAGTCAAGTTCATCTATGAGGGCAATGTTGCGGATAGAGAGTGTTTCTATCATTATAGTTATCGGTTTTTGGTTATTGGTTATTAATGGTTATCGGTTTTCAGTTAAAGAGGTCTGCTGTGGTATTGCGTCAACCTATAGATTTTACCAGAAACCTTGACACCCCAAGCCCCTCTTAACTGACAACTATTCCCAACATTAGTTTTTCACGCAAGGCTCTATAGTAACTGTGATGTTGCGAACGGATCAGTTGAATTGTCCGTTCTGCTCTCTCCACTTTTATGACCGCGCCTGCAGTGAGGCTGTGCGTCTCGCGCTGTCCATCAACAAAAACATCGACGCTCTGATACGCAGCACGCATCTTGACGGTTACCTCAGCGTTACCATCAGCAATAAAGGGGCGCACGGTCAAACTATGCGGTGCAATAGGCGTTAGAAGGATCGCCTCTAACTGCGGGGCAACAATAGTACCAGCACAAGAGAGCGAATATCCAGTCGAACCACTCGGGGTCGCGATTATCAATCCATCAGCATTATACGGTATAAAGAGTTCACCGTCAATATACGCGTCTAATTCAATGAGGCGCGTATAGTGCCGAATAACGACATCGTTGAGCGCGAAAGCCCGGAATGGTTGTGTACCTTGCTCTACTTCGGGCTGCTTGTCCACAACAACTTCTAACATCATACGATGTTCTACTCGATAGTCCCCTGCTAAGGTCGCCTTCAAAGTCGGATAAAGTTGGTCAAGCGATGCATCCGTCAAAAATCCAAGTGTCCCAATATTAATCGCCAAGATAGGGACATTCTCAATCTGTGGTGTATGTGCTGCGCTTAGGAGTGTCCCATCTCCACCCAGAACGAGAAGCATATCTGCTTGTTCAACGACCTCCGTTTTGGAGATACCGGTTGGCGGATACCCTAATTCGATGGCTTGTTCCTCTGGGAGTAGCGGGATAATACCGCGTTCTTTAAGCCACGTAGACACATCTTTGACGATACCTGCCGCGTTCGCTTTGGTAGTATTGACAAAAAAACCGACTTTTTTTATTTCTCTCATCTCTATAGGCTACCAGTAAACGGATCGCCCTTAATTCTCCAAGCGTGTAAATAAAAGAATAACGCCACCGCCGACGAGAAAAGCGCCCACAGTGATGAGCAGGTTGATATCGAGCTGCGGTAATATGTGAGCGGTATCTACGCGTTCCCCATCAACCATTGCGAACTCGCGAAAGGGCCATAATCCGTAAAGTGAACCGACCATCAATCCGATAAGAAAGGCAACTGTGAGGTTGCGGTACCGTTCCAACAAATAATTAAGCAACCGTGTAAATGCCAGAAGTCCGAACAGACATCCGAGCGCAGCGACAGCGAGTATCAGAACACTTCCTAACATCGCCTCGGTTAAAGTCCCGGTGATCAACCCTGGAACACCCTCCATCAGCGTATTTATCGCCGTTAAGAGCGGAAAATAGACCCCGAGCGCAAGCATCAGAAAAGAACCGCTGATGCCGGGCAGGATCATCGCTGAAATTGCGAGTACCCCGCTTCCAAAAAAGAGTCCAAGTTCCCAATACGTTGGAAACCCATCCGTCTGTCCTGTATTGTCATCTATCGCTGCTGCATTTCCGGTTTTATAGGCAACCCGTTCTAACTGCTTTTCGCCTGTACCAATAGAGAGGCTTAATATCAAGGCAACGGCAATCAATAGGACCAGCAACTCCTTCCAGCCGAACGCTTTTAGCATTCGCAACGGTACGAGGATGGATGTTAAGATTAATCCGCTAAAGAAACCGTAAGTCGCGTCGTGGTAATTATTTAGCAGATAGACAATCAGTTTCGACGTAAGCAATAGAGCGGCGATCGCGCCGATGCCTAACAGTGCAAGAAAGCCAAAGTCAATACGACGAAGTTCAGCACCTGCTTCCGTGAAGGCAGGTTTTTTGAATCTTAGGACCCCAATCAATTTTTTTACCGTTGAAAACCCGATGCACCGTAACGCACCGATAAGCCGCTCATAGATTCCCAAAACGAGGGCAAGGGTACCACCACTCATACCGGGGATAATATTGGCAATGCCTATCAGAAATCCGTTAACAAGAAGTCGGAGTGAATTCATATTTTAATTCTGAGTTGCCCCATCTGACGGTATACGCGTTGACCCTTGAGTCCCCTATCCGCATGATACGCATGTCAAGCTGCTATTTATCATAAATAACCGTTTTAGAACTTTACACGACAGGAACGCTATCACGAGCTTAGCAACCAAAGCCTCTGTAGCAACCTTACACTCTGGTATTTAATTATAC
>VXZK01000234.1 GCA_009845545.1 Candidatus Poribacteria bacterium | reverse complement strand
ACACAACACGGCATAACTGCCGAAGCTGTGTTGCTAATAAATGTGGACTGAAAACAGTAAATAGTGATATAATCTCTGACATGGGTAAACATCCTTCCTAAGTTTAGTTGTTTCCACCTATAACTTTAGGATATTTACCCTATTTAATCAATCAATTTTGGCGAAGGTATTGATTAGTATTTAGCATATTCTTTTTCGCAGGATGTTCAAATGAAACGGAGTCGCCAACAACGACTTTCACCTCTGATGAACAAACAACAGACGCATCTGTTGACCTAACATCTGAAGAATTTCACGAATTCCGTCACACTACGTTCCAAAAGTTACAAGATATGTCTGAGTCCCCGATCTTGGATGAACACTTTGCGACACTTCACAAAATCAGTATGAGCGACCTTTATTTAGGTTTTCTCAAAAAGGTCTATCCGGACGTACTGCCGCATCAAAATTTTAAAGCGTTTGTTAAGAATAGACCACCAAATCCCGAAGTATACATGCCCCTATTGAAAAGACATTTTGAGAAGGTTACGGATGAAGATGTCATTGCTATAAACCGCTTGCACCAAGGCTACCAAAAAGCCCGGATTTCAGTCTATCATGGAATAGATCAGCTCGCAGCAGAGACAGAGATCCTAACACCTACCTTTCAAGAAGAGCCTGTTTGGAGTTGGTTTATGAAGCGGGGACGTGATGAAAAAGTTTATGAGGCATTTGACGCAGATTTTCAACAATTGAGTGAAGATATTGAGCACGCAAACATTGAAAAAATAAACCAAACTCTCAAGGAACAACGTAGAGAGAAACGTCCTGATGACGGATTTATCTGGCTGATGCTGACGGAACCCGTTTTGATGGGAGAAGTTCTTGACAGTTTTAACGACACTGAGATATTTTCAAAATGGATTAAGGGGGAATTTAAGGAATGGGAGATAGAATTCTAAAGTTCCTTCACGGGTTTGCAGTGAAACACTGCAATGTATAGCGTGTGAAGCGTTTCGCACGTGTGTTTTTATAGTGAAGCTGATAAATAAGTGGACATCTTTGTAGCATAAACTTTCCAGTTTGTGCCAGTCTGAATGCCTGTTATAGGTATTCAGACTGTTCGAGAGTGCCCAATTAATTACAGGTTTTACTATAATTTAGAACTTATTCAGCATAGAGAAGACTGGCGCAGTGCTCGCGACTTGCCTCAAAAGCCTTTACCCCGTGGCTGCCTCACAACTTTTTACAGTAACAGGCATCTATGCCGCAGCATGGAGTATCGGATTTCTCAGTGTTATCACACCGAGCGGTTTGGGGGTTCGGGAATGATTTTGGTTTTCCCTTTAAACTTGGTATAACACTTGAAATGTGTTAGAATTAAGAGCGTATGAATAAACACTCAGGAACAAAAGCGAGGTAAAGGGTGAAAGCGATTATCAGAACAGGCGATGGGGGCCCCGAAGTGCTGCAATTAGGCGAATCACCGTCGCCGCAACCGACTGAAACACAACTTGTGGTGGATGTTCATGCCACTGCTTTAAATCGAGCCGACATGATTCAGCGGCGCGGTGGATACCCACCACCGCCAGGGGAATCTGAGATACTCGGCTTAGAAATTGCTGGCACCGTTTCAGCGATGGGCAGTGCTGTAGAGGGTGTAACTCCAGGCGATCGCGTTTTTGGACTCGTCGGTGGTGGCGGTTACGCGAAGCAGGCTGTCATTGATTACCGTATGGCAATGCCGATACCTAATGAGTGGAGTTTTGAGCAAGCCGCTGCGGTCCCCGAAGTGTTTTTTACAGCAAACGAAAACATCTTCACTTTGGGCGAATTATCGGCTGGCGAGACAATTCTAATTCATGCTGGCGGAAGTGGTGTCGGCAGTGCGGGTGTTCAAATATCTCATCATGCGGGTGCTAATGTTTTTGTCACTGCGGGAACATCGGAAAAGATTGAAAAATGCAAGGCACTCGGAGCCGTAGAGGGCATCAACTACAAAACAACCGATTTTGTTACTGAAATTGCACGTTTGACGGATGGACAAGGTGTTGATGTCGTTTTAGATTTTATTGGAGCTCCCTATTTTGAACGGAACCTTTCTATCCTGAAAACAAAAGGTAGGCTCTTACAAGTTGGGTTAATCGGCGGTGCAACCACAGAAATTAATCTCGGTACAGTGATGCGCGATCGCCTCAAGATCATCGGTTCGGTCATGCGACCCCAATCTATTGACGAAAAAATCGCGATCACACAACGTTTTGTTGAGCGATGGTTACCAGAATTAAAACGTGGTGCACTTCAACCTGTTATCGATACTGTTTTTTCGTTAGCAGAAGCGCGACAAGCACATGAATATATGGAAGCGAATCGCAATTTCGGTAAAATTCTTCTGAAAGTCAGATAGAAAAAAATGAAGAAACTACCTCTGAAAAAACACATATAGTTAATACATAAGATTTTCGCTGTCAAAGTTAGGACATCGCCTTTCAGGTTTGAATAGTGGTTCTTGGTTTTCAGTTATAGGAGGAATGGTTATCGGTTAATAGTTAAAAAAGGCTCTGGTCACTCACCTCTTAACCAACAACCTCTTAACCCTTAAAAAATGCAATTATTCTCAAAAAACACCAAAGAGAAGAACAAAGCGGTGCGCGCGAGATTGCGACTCAGCATCATGCTATGCCTCCCTGTTTTCTTCTTTTTTCTCTGGTCTTCCAGCGTATTTGCGCGTGTCACGCAATCTACATCAGCCGAAGGCATCACGCTTCAGTTCACCTTACCTGAACTCACTATCTCAGAAGCAGTCCGAGACAATGTGCGCTATCACGAGGCACATTACGCCGACTGTCACTTCACCACTGAACCCGGTAATCCTAAAGTTCCTGTTACGCGCCTTATGCTGGGTATACCGGCGACGGCTACAATTGCGGCGGTCAATGTTTCGGCTGCGCCTACTGAGACCCGTCCTGGTGTACGTCTTGTGCCTGTCTCAATTTTCGATGTGCAGGCATCCAACTCCCAACACTCAGCATCGCAACGTTGGGTGGAGCGTGGAAGTGCATATCAATCGAATACCGGAAATCCTTCATACCCTGGACTGCCGCTTGCGCGTGTTGTCAGAGAGGGTTATATTCGCAGTCAACGTGTCATCGCCCTGGCGTTATACCCTGTCCAGTATTTCCCAAAAACCCGACAGTTGCGCGTGTATTCCCGTTTCACAGTGGACATCCGTTTTTCCTATAGTCGTCAGTTATCAGTTAACAGTTTTCAGTTAAGAGGTAGCTTGTCTGAATCAGGATCCTCTTTAACTGACAACCGACAACCGACAACTGACAACTCTTTGGAATCAGAGGCTTTTGAGCGCGCTTTGTCGCATCAACTCCTCAATGCTGAGCAAGCTGCGCGTTTTCGGGCACCGCGTCCACAAGTGCCTGCGGCACCGACACTTGTTTCTAACAACGGTAATGGAAATCCACGCTATAAGTTGTTCGTCAGAGAAACGGGTATCTATGCCGTAACAGCAGAATCCCTCGCGCGCGATTGGGGTGTCGAACTCACCGGTACAAACCCAGCAAGGTTTCGCGTAACACAAGGAAACAGAGATATTCCTATCTATATCACCGGCGCAGAAGACGGGAGGTTCGATCCCGGAGATGCTATCTTTTTTCTTGGACATAAGCCGAAAAATCCGTATAGCCGTTGGAACATCTATTGGCTAATACTTGACGACAACCGTGTCCGCATGCGGGTGCCCCAGCTGACTGCCAGTCCAACGGACCCAACGGCGACGCAAGTTCCCACTTTTCGCTCTAAGGTAAGTTTTGAAGAGGATCACCTAACAAATAACCTTGAATTTGTCTACAGCGACGATAAACACAAGTGGTTTGCGGAAAATGATTTCTGGTACTGGGAAGGTATCAAAAATGGTGGCGATGCCGCCGAGATGCGCCTTGAATTTCCGTTGTATGACGTCGCAAAAAGTTTCGATCCATCACATATCTCTGTTGACTTGCAAGGCGGTACACCCGTCCCACATCAGATTTTAGTCTCTGTTAACGGGGTTCGCATTGAAGTCGCGGAGTGGGAACATCAAGATACGTTGACTGTTGAAAGGTTTTTACGAACTTGGGATATACTCAAGGATAACACGAGAGGCGAGCTGAACGTCTTATCTCTCGCACGTGTTGATGATAATGTTGACGAAGATACCACTCGATATCCGTATCATGTTTATCTCAACCGTTTTTCTGTTGAATATACCCGTCTCTTCCGCGCTGTGGCAGATGAGCTGTGGTTCAGATCACCTACCGAAGATGATACTTCACGTACACGACTGCAAGGCGGGCGTAAACTCCAATACAAAATTGAGGCGTTCCGAGACCCTGGTATTCATATATTTGAAACCGATGGTACATACCTTACGGCTCAATTGCGAGGCTTTGCTATAGAGGCGGATATAGCGCGTACGGGGACGTATAACGCGCTTTTTCAGGTGCCTGACACCCGTAAAACACAATTCATCGCAGTCGCGGATACCGCATTACGACAGCCGGAACGCATTGAAATCGTCGAACCCACAGACTTAGCGACTGCAACACACGGGGCAGATTATGTGGTTATAACGCACCGAAAATTCCTTGCTGCAGCTGAAAGATTAGCCGGATGGCGTGAAACCTCTGGCGGTGGCGGGTACCGAACCAAAGTCGTAACAACCGACGATATCTACAACACTTACGGCGATGGCGGTGTCAGCCCAAAAGCGATCAAAGATTTTTTGACGCACGCGTATCAATCTTGGACACCCCCTGCACCCACTTATGTTGTCCTCTTTGGCGATGGCACCTACGATTTTCGCGGTATTGATACCAAAATTCACGCTGAACCGCCAGAGCTTGATGGTTACATTCCGACACACTATATCCGAACCGACTCCTTCGGACGAACCGCGTCAGATCACTGGTATGTTACCATCTCCGGACACGATGAATTCACCGACATGTATATCGGCAGGCTCAGCGTTGAAACCGTTAACCAAGCGGAGGCGGTTGTTGATAAAATTTTGGCTTACGAGCAGGCACCACCGAATGGTGACTGGCGGCGAAGAATTATCTCCGTCGCTGATGACGAAGTTAGCAACTCTGGGGATTTTATTTTTAAGAAGAGTCTCGACGAAATCGCGAAAGATCATACCCGCTTAGGTTACGAAACCGTCGAAATTTTCCTTGAAGATATTACCGACGAGGTTGAGGCAAAACCTGATGAGTTTCCGGGGCTCCACCCGCAGCGCATTGCTAAGGATATGATAATTGAATCACTTGGCGAGGGGGCTGTCATAGCACAGTATGCCGGACACGGCGGGAACACTGTCTGGGCACACGAAATCATTTTTGACAATGTATCTGTTGATCAGGTGGCGGAAACTGACAAGATTCCTTTCATGTTAGTCTTGAGTTGTTACAACGGCTATTTTGATAAGCCGGGTGAACCGAGCATGGCAGAAAAGTTGTTGCGCAAGGAAAGGGGCGGAATCATCGGCATGTTGAGTGCGACACGTCTGACTTACGGCAGGGGCAACGATGCCCTGAATCGTATCATCTTCGATATGGTCTTTAAACGGAATGTGCGACAACTCGGTCCATTAAGTTTCGACTCAAAGGTCGAACTTTTGATGACAGAGGGTACGGGTCAGATTGATGTCATGATGGAATACACCCTGTTTGGGGATCCAGCTTTACAGATCGCTATCGCGAATGGCGAGATTCAACCCGCTATAGAAACAAAGACTGTTGCCCCAGGAGATACACTCCGAATAGCACCTGGGTACATTCAGGCTGCCACTTACGATGCACTGCGTCGAACGAAACGGTTTGTTAAGGACACCAGTTTTAACGGAACGCTTACTGTTAAAGCACTATTCCCAGGTAAGATGGCTGTTTCTCAAGGTGTCGCTGGTCCTGTTACATACTACACCGGTGATGTGCCTCTGACAGAAACGGTGACTGTGAGTCGCGGTGCTTATCCAGAGGTAACTTTCACTGTTCCGCGAAACATCGCCAGTGGAGACGCACACGTTGAGTACTATGCACAAAGCGACGACAAGAAACACCCAAGCAAAAACACTGTCGCAGTCGGCGGCGACGGTTTTACGGTCAATGTCCCCAAGATTCTTGATATCCATCCCGAATTAGTCGGCGATGATAAGTTTCGTATCTCTATTCAAGTTTCTGATGAAGAAGAAGAATCGCTCTTGGTGATCTTGGATTGGCGTAATTTAGCGGCGCGCCAGTGGGAAACAGTGGAGCTCATTCGGGGGCCCCCGCCCGATACAGCGAACGGGACGAACAAGGACGGGTGGTGGACAACACCTGAACCGCTAAATGCCCCGACAGACGGTTCCGTCGTCCGATACGAGATTAAAATCACGGATTCAGATGGTAATTTAACCACAAGCGACAGACTTGAGTATTACCCTTATGTTTATCCGAATCTTTCCGTTGTGCAGGTGGATCGGGAGGATGTTGTTGGATACGGCTACAACTCTGATAAAAAGCAATGGTATCTGTCGGCGGATGTGCAGGTCGAAGGCCCAGAGATAGAGAACCTTGTAGAGGTCATTTTTTTTAGTGGTAATCCGGATGTTGACGAAGATATGCTTGTTGATAGTGGTGCCAGATCGCTCGGAACTGCGCGAATTAGACCTGAAGACTGGATACAGCGCACACCGTTAGCAAGCTTAGAAGAGGCATCTACAGGGAAAGATGTCTATGCGCCTGATCCACTGAATACTTTGCCAATTGCAACTGCAACTTTAAATTTGACAGACCAGTTGCCGCTCGGCACACACGACATATTTGTTTATGTTGATGCGATAAACACTGAAGCGGATCAGCCCGGTGAAGTCCTTGAAAACGAAGAAGAGGATAATATCGCTTACCGACGGATATCTGTGAATATGGGTGTGGTCGGTACTGCTGCACGTCAAATTGTCAGTTTGGATAGAAACTGTGTTGTCACTGCACCACCCGGCGTGCTGCAGGACGCGGAAACCGTGCTTTCAATTCGTTCTTTGGATAAACAGAGATTCGCTGCGATAGGAACAAGTTCATCTGATACATCTATAAGCCCTGTTACCGATGTGTCTAAACGTGCGCCACTGCCGGGTCAGATCGCGTATGGCTACGAATTGGAAGCCCTCAACTCTCAACAGTCAGGCATGCTTCGCAGTGAGAATGATTTCCAGCGGTTTCCGACAGACCATCTCCTTGCTTCTCCAGTGGCAATTGACTTAAATTTTGATTTCGGAACGCTGAGTGCCCAGCTCGCCGAAGAATTGTTAGGAAGCGCGGAGGAAGTAACCGATGGGTTGGGTGTTGCATCGACGATTGATACCGCAGTCATCGCTCGTGCACGTGAGATGGGTGTCTATATGTTTAGTTCAACGCTCGGAAACTGGATAAAACTCCCCTCTCAGCGGCTGACCGATGCTACAGGCGCGTTACAGAAACGCATACATGTGACAAACGTGAGTGAGGAAAATGTTGGCGTATCTCGACTCAACGATGTCCGGATCCAACCGGAAGGCACACGGACTGGCAGATACGTCCTCTTTTTTACAGGACCTCAAACCTATCGACTCTTGCTTGCACCTTCCGTTGATGACTCACAGGATCTTGGGGCGTTAGAAGTTATTTCGCCTGCAGAGCAGCTTATCGGTTTCAATTTAGATTATTCAAACTGGCGGCAGCACGGTCTCGCCTTTGACATGGAACAAGACTTTGAGCAACCTTTGAGATTTGGCGATATCTGGGCATTCAATATTAGTTCGTTCAATCAACCGGTGGAAGGTGCAACGAACGCCGAAGACCCCTTGCAACAAGAATTACGCTGGTTTCCATCTGGATTCAGAGATACCAATCAAGGCAGCGGTACTATGAGTTACATTGAACTTTCACCGGATACGGCGATCCCTGAAGATCGGTGGATTGTCTTTTTTCTTACAGATACCGAGTTCCAAGTTGAAGGTGAAAGGACAGGGGTCTTGCGTTCCGGATCCGATGGTCTGCCGCTCCGAGGAACAGTCGGGCGGCCGTTTTTCTACGAACCTTACGGTTTAAGTTTTCAACTGACACAAGGGGAACGTCCTTTTGCCCCTGGTGATAGATTTAGTTTTGAAACCCGATCTATCGGTATCATTCGCGCAACAACCGACAGGTTGGGACCTGTCACACTCATGTACAGCGACGATACTGTGCCGCCAGATATTCAACTCACTATTGGTAACCAACAGCACTTCGTACCGGGGGATGCCACAGATCCCGAACCGCTTATCGGCGCGACGTTAACCGACGCAAGTGGGATTGATTACCTGACGCGCCCCTTGTTGTTAGAGTTGGGGAGAGTCTCCGGGGAGTATGAACGTATCGCACCAGAGGCGTATCAATTGGCGTATCATCCGGGTTCCAACCAACTCGTTTTGACATATCCGTCGCCGGAACTTGAACCCCGGGAGTACGAACTCCGCTTGACAGCGAGCGATGTACATGGGAATACTGACACAAAACGCACTACATTTCGGATTCACGACGACTTACAGTTGCTATCGTTTTTGAACTATCCAAACCCATTTCCGCGTAAGACCACGATCACGTGTGAATTAACGGCACCTGCCGACTCGCTTGATGTGAAAATCTATACGTTAAGTGGAAGGTTGATTCGGGAACTTTCTACTCCAGCGACACCGGGATTCTTGATGGTGGAATGGGATGGTAGGGATGCCGATGGGGTCGAAGTCGCAAATGGTGTTTACTACGCCAAACTCAAAATCCGACGTGAAGGTGAAAAAGACATTACCGAGATATTGAAAATGATGAAACTCCGTTGATAGTTTCAACCGATAACCAAAAACAATGAAATATCAATCAAAGTTTAAAAGTGTGCTGAAGTCCATAAAACGTGCTAAAGTTATTCAAAATCTTCTCCCTCACTTCGCGACTTTAGAACACTTTCGAGACACTTGCAAACTTTTTGTCGTATCTATACTTGCGTTGTGTGTGGTGACTATTCCATCTGTGGATGCGAAATACACCGCGGACTTCCTGACACTTGGTGTCGGTGCTCGCGCCCTTGCTATGGGCGGGGCAGGGACTGCGCTGAGTGACAATGCCTACGCGGCTTATTGGAATCCTGCGGGATTGGGATACCTCACCCGATACGAAGTCAGTTTCATGCATTCCACGCTCAACGGGCAGGACGCTTATGACTTTGTGAGTTATGTCCATCCGCTCAAAAAGCGGGGTGCGATCGGTATCAGTTGGCTACGTGTCGGCGTTGACGATATTCCTATTACCAGTCTACCGATAGTCACGCGTCCTGTCGGACCTACGAACCGTCCGACAGTGGTGGGGACTTTCAATAGTACGGACAACGCGTTCCTTCTCGCTTCTGGTTGGAAACTCCCTTCTTTCCACGGTATTGATCTCCGTCTCGGTAGCACCCTCAAGCTTCTCTACATGAGTGGGTATCGGACAACAAACGCCATCGGTGGTGGTGCAGACATCGGTTTTGTTGCGATGACAAACCCGGAAAGGTCCCATCGGCTGACGCTCGGTCTGCAAGCCAGCGATGTTTTTCGGACGAAGATTTATTGGAACACACCGCCACCATCATCAGACCTGACATCCCACACCGAGACGATACCGCCGCATCTGAAGGTCGGCATTGCAACGACACATACACTGGCAGTTTTCCGTAGCACCCTTATCTTGGCTTTGGATACCTATATCAGAGACGGCGTTGAGTTGCATGGCGGTGCCGAGTGGACGCTTTTTGATCTGCTTTCGATGCGTATTGGTTTTGATGAGCGTAAAGGGATTGAACGGATCCGACGTTTGACAGCGGGAGTCGGTTTGAATCTTCGATTCGTCACGGGTGCGGGTGCGGGGTTAGACTATGCGTTTGCGAACCACCCGGCATTGGGCGGCAGCCATCGTATGTCTCTTCGGATTAGGTTTTAATAGTTTTCAGTTAAGAGGACTCTTGTAACTGAAAACTGATAACTATTTAACGGCTTCCTCCCAATCCCAGACGAGAATCGTGCCGTCCTGTCCAGTGCTAACCAGCGTTTTTGCATCGGGTGAGAATACCAATGTTTCCACGGGTTGCGTATGTCCATTGAGCGTAGTAATTTTTTCACCTGTTGCCAGATCCCATAACTCGATTCCACCGTTTCTGAGTCCTGTAACGAGGACAGTGTCATCGGGTGAAAACACTAACGATTGGGTACCGCGTGGTACATCTTTAAGGCGGGGCTGCTTACTATTCCCTAACAAACGGATTTTTTCTTCACTTCCGACGGCGAGCAATGTCCCATTTGAGGAGAATGATAATGCTGTAATCGGATCCTTCAATGCCACGGTAAAAGTGCTGGGTAGATCCTGTCCTGCAAGAAAGGGAGCCAGCGCAGTACCTGTTTCCGCATCCCACATTTGAACTTTTCCGCCCCCGGTTCCACTGACAAGTTTTTTCCCATCCGGTGAGAACATCAAAACCCGGACTTCGTCTAACAGTCGAGTCATCGTGTGCTGGTGGAACTCGGCGTCACTTAGGAAATGGTCCATCGCGTCATTTAGAGATTCAACAAGTGGGATAGTAAAAGTATCCCCCCTTTCTGTATGCCATACATGAATTTTACCCACACCGTAGAAGGCTACCATTTTTCCGTCGGGCGAAAAAGTCATACCTCCTTTTTGCTGAACTCCACCAAGACCACCAACTGTTTTTGTTAAAGTTGCTAATTCATGTCCTGTATGAACATCGGTTAAACGGACCAGACGATCCGGCTCCCACGTGGGGGCGATCTTATTGGGACCTATGTTGAGGAATGTGGCGAATTTTGCACCGGTGCTAACAAGTTTCGTTCCATCGGGTGAAAACGCTGAAGTCATTAAGAAATCCCAGGGGTCTATCGTTTGTCCCCCGGTTTTTTGTGATGTCTTCAGGTCCCAAAAGGTAATTACCCCGTTAAATGCGACACTTGCGAGCGTGGAACTATCTTTAAAGAAGGACACCGCTTTCACCCACTCCGTATGTTCCATAATATTGAGCGGTAGCAAATCTCCGGTTTCTGTATTCCAAAACCGAATTGTGCCGTCTATACTTCCACTTGCGAGGGTCCGTCCGTTTGGAGAAAATGCAAGTGCTACAATATTGTTAGCATGCCCAGTGAGTGTTGCGAGGTGTGCCCCAGTCGCCGTATCCCATAGCTGGACGGTCTTATCGGTGCTCCCGCTTGCGAGCATTTTTCCATCCGGTGAGAATGCTAACGCGTTTGTCCAGCCTGTGTGTTTTTGGAGGGTAGCTAATTCGTTGTTGGTAGCGGTATCCCATAATCGCACGGTTTTATCCTTACCTCCACTGGCAAGTCGCGTGCCATCGGGTGAAAATGCTAAGGTTAACACATTAAAGGGGTTGCCGTCTACAAACCGTACCTGATCCTCCTCTGGTGGGGTCTCCTCATCTGCTGCGAATAACAACTGTTCCTGAATTTGTTCCTGACTTCCGGCTGTATGTCCATTGAGGGTTGCTAATTTTTTGCGGGTCATTGTGTCCCACAACTGAATCTTTCCATTCTGACCGCCAACAGCAAATTTATCCGCTGTGAGTGCGTAGGGTTCCGGACTATATCTGCGCGGCATCTTTTCAAAAGAGCGATCGTCGATATTCTTCACATTTGCCTGTTTGGTCTCAATATCTAACTGGCTGATTAATTCCCCCCAGTTCCCTAAACTGAGTAGCGTTTTGCGATCTTCAGAGAAGTGTAGGGCTGAGGCAGCCGGAGGGCCATCAATAAGTGCTGCTTTCTGACCAGTGGCAGTTTCCCACAACTGAAGTCCCTCTCCATGAAATCCAAATTTGCCGCTGCTACTTGCGATGAATTGCCCATCAGGCGAAAAAGCGATGGCTTGGCACATGCCTGGAAACATATTAATCTCTTTTCCTGTTTCTGCATCGTAAAGCCATACACCGATATTACTGCCGACGGCGATTTGTGTGCCGTCTGGTGAGAATTGAATGGCATTAATCCCACCTTTTCCGAATCGTGCTTTCGCCTCTTTGGGGAGTTCCCATTTTGTGTAATCATCGACAAGTGCGTCAGCGTGTGCTTCCGCAACGAATGCTGGTGCATCATCAGGTGGTTGTTCAGATTTGCGGCTTCTGCCCGGTGTCTTAGTGTCTCCTATCTGTGTACGTGTGTCCGGCTTTGATATGTGATTCAACACAAGCGGTGTCTCAATGAGTTCAACTGTCATCTCTGATGCTGCCTCAAAGCTATAGGGTTGTTGGAAACGGAGTGCGTGTTGCTGATTTCCGAATCCGAACATTAGCAACACCACTGCTATTGTAGAAGCGGCGATTGTCCACGGGGCGAAAGGCTTACCACCAGAGGGTGCGGCGGGTTTAATGCGAGCGACTTCTTGCATAATATTGTCTGTGAGGTTCGGCGTGATTTTGAAGTTATCTAACGCCTCTCTGATCATCGGTTCTTCTTTCTTCAAACGCTGCTGTGCGCGGCGGAGGCGGCTCTTAATCGTGTTTGTGGATACCCCCAGAAACGTGCCGATCTCTGTGCACGACATCTCGCCGAAGTAGTGGAGGGTGATGACGGTGCGTTCACTCTCTTGTAGTCTTGCGAGCAACTTTTTGACGACATCGCGCTGTGCTTCTGCGGTCGTGCGCTCGTTTTCTGCAGCGACGTATCCGGAATATGTACCTGTTTGCACGTGCGTGTTGTCTGTCTCCTCAAGTTTCTCGAGTGGCTGCGTCCACACCCGCTTTTTTCGGAGCCAAGAGCTACAGCGATTCGCAGCGATAACATAAAGCCAGCTGTCAAAACGCTGCGGTTCCTTGAGTGTTGGGAGTTTCTTGTATGCGTTCAGGAACGTGTCCTGTGTAATCTCCTCTGCGGTATGGAAATCGCCGATTTTCCGCCATGCCAGTGCGTGCACCTGCTTCTGGTATTTTCTCACAAGCACAGAGAAGGCATCATCGTCGCCTTCAAGAACGCGTTGGATGAGTTGAACATCGTCATTTTTCATCAGTCGCCTCCAAAAAAGAGTGGTTTCATCATTCTGTTTTCAAATCTGGTGACGCTACTTAGGTGTAAAACGGGTGCATAATTCTGCAAAAATAGGTATGTTTGGGTGGAGAATTAGGGTTCTGTGGTAAAAGTAAAATAAAAAATATAGAACTTACGCAATCCTGCTGATATTCGGTTAGGACTTTTGCATAACAAGGTCGCTATAGGAGACAGCCACTGGATCAGCGGTGCCTAAATGAAGTGTCCTTTTAACGTGCTGATGTTCATCTGCTGCTTTGAATTCCGTTTGTCCCTGAAACACCGTTTCCAATTCAATAAACTGTCCTAAATCGGCAACCGTATCAAGATGGATACGGGTATTTTTGAACATCCAGACCTCTCGCTGTTTTTGGACAATCGTTTCGACTCCCAAGGCAACGGTTAACAACGTTTTGAGGGTTGACGGGGCGCTAACCTTACTGAGTTGGTACTGACTATAGCGGGATTCGCTGTGATTTGGACGCTCATAGTAGATGAGCCACGCTTCGCCAGTTTCATCAATCTCACGCAATTTAAGACGCGGTTTACAAGTTGCCAATGTGGGAGCGTCTTTTACCTGCGTCACATAAAAATAGGTGTCCGTTTGATGGACAGTTTCACGATGTGTCGCGTTTAAGTCAGCCAACCTCGAATAGAGGTTTTCAAATGACTGACAGTGTGCTTTAAATTCTAAATTTGTTGCCATATTTTTAAATATTAGGACCTGCTCCGTTTTTCCTTCGTCAAAAACGGGTTTCCGATCAAGCGGGTAGCGATAATTACTTTCCAGTGTCTTCGGGTTACATGCTCGTAGCAGGCAGCGAAATGCCAAAATTTGCTATTAAGAGATCGGTACCGTGTTTCATTCGATTTCCGCAAAATCTTCATCGGATTGGAAATCATCAACACAGGACCGGTTACAACGCTCGCCGTTTGTTAACAACCAGCAGGCGCGATGCTTTAATTTAAGGGCACTTATTATACAGGTACGTAACTGCTCAGGATCGAAACCGCGTCCTAACAGGTAACTGTAGCTGCCGGCTCGCATGACCTGTCGTCCTTCGTGGTTATTGCGGACAATCGAGACGATTTTGACATGCGGCTGATACCGCCTAACATATTCAAAGAGCCGACCTCGCGAACGGCGAGTGTAGTCGGCAATTATCATCTGATATTTGCCCAATTTCAACAAACCGATAGCTTCCGAGCTTCGCTCTGGGATGTCGCATCCGTAGCCTTCAGAGCGGACGAGATTCCTTACTTTATCATGTACACTGCCGTCACGTGAAACGAGCATCACATCGCCTTCCAATTCAGAAATACCGAAGTCTTCTTGAATGTCAAGGGGGATGCGTGCTTCGCGAGTTCGCCAATCCAAAGTTCGGCGCGCCCGCCGCACCCGTTCATTGACCTGATCAAGTCGTTCTTCTAAATCTGGGAGTGGTTTAAAAAACTTTTTCATCTGTTTTACCTGCCAACCTTTTAATCCTAAAAGATGCTAACTGGAGAATGTTACTCTATTCTACTCTATATGTGTAACAGATATCAACCGATTTTTGTTGCTAAAAACCGCGAAATTCTATAAAATTCCCAATATCGGAAACCTAAAACCGCGCTCCGCAACCAAAACCGGTACAGTTGGAAATACGCCTACACAAAAAGGCCCACACAAAAAGGATAGAAACGATGTCTACACCACAACTTCCACTCCCAGAACATTTCGATGTTAATCAGGTAGACAAGGTTTGGCGAATCCCGTATCAAGAACGCCAGCGAGAAGCACTCACGGGGGCAGCGCACCACTCAATACCTGCAGCATCCGAAGACAATTTTCGGACCTGCTTACTTCTTGTCGATGTCCAAAATACATTCTGTATTCCAGGTTATGAACTGTTTGTCGGGGGTAGGTCGGGAAATGGTGCGGTAGCGGATAATATTCGGCTGTGTCAGTTCATCTATCGTAACCTGCCGCAGATTACCAAAATTGCTTGCACACTGGATACACACACGGCACTGCAAATATTTCATGAAGTCTTCTGGATTAATGATGCGGGTGAGCATCCGTTACCGCTGCAGACACTGATTACGCCAGAAGATATAGAGACAGGCAGATGGCGCGTCAACCCTGCTGTTGTTGGGAGTCTAAATCTGCCGAGCCAAGTTCCAGCGTCCGATCCATACGTATGGCTCCAGGCGTACGGCGAACACTACGTCAAAAGGCTTACTGCAGATGGTAAATATCCACTTGCGATATGGCCCTACCATGCGATGCTCGGCGGGATTGGACACGCCGTTGTTTCTGCTGTTGATGAAGCCTGCTTTTTCCATACGATCGCGCGTAAGACGCAAACACATTACGAAATTAAAGGTCGGAACCCACTGACTGAAAACTATTCCGTCTTACGTCCAGAAGTTCTTAACGATGCAGACGATCAGCCAATTGCAGAGAAAAATAGCGAATTTCTCCAAATGCTTCTCGGATACAACCGAGTGATTATCGCGGGACAGGCGAAAAGCCACTGTGTCGCGTGGACTGTCAGCGATCTGCTTGCAGAAATTCAGCAGACCGATAGCGACTTGGCGAAGAAAATCTATCTGGTGGATGATCTGACTTCACCCGTTGTTGTACCGGGTGTCGTTGATTATACGGAGCCAGCAGATGCTGTGTTTGCCAAGGCTGCCAACGCAGGAATGCACGTGGTGCAGTCAACAGAACCGATTGCGCAGTGGGGGTAGGCAAAGCACCGTGAAGTCTGTTAACCCATTTTAGAATCGAAAAAAGAGGAGACTGCTATGGCAACTAAACGAACAGGATTCGGTACCTTCGCACGACTATCCGGAATGATGTTTCTACAGTTCGCTATATGGGGTGCGTGGGCAGTACTTATCGCTGGACACATGCAAAACCTCGGATTCAGCGGCAAGCAGATTAGTTACGTCTTTGGCACGACTGCTATCGGTTCGATAATTTCCCCGATCATTGCAGGATGGATTGCGGATCGCTTAATGCCGGCACAGGTGTTCGCAGCGATTTCCCACATACTCGGTGGTATCTGCCTTTTTATTGCATGGAAACAGACCTCCTTTCCAATGATGTGGAGTATGATTTTCCTGCACGCTGTTCTCTATATGCCAACGATCGCGCTGACCAATGCGATTGCTTTTCGGCACATGGGACAGTCAGACAAATTCGGGAATATCCGGGTCTTCGGAACACTCGGCTGGATTGCGATTAACTGGATCCTGAGTCTATACCTCCGGTTCTGGGAGGGTCAAGAGCCAACACTTCCACACGTCGGCGACTGTCTCCTTTTCGGTGCCGTGCTTTCACTCATGATGGGGGTCTACTGCTTGACGCTGCCCAACACACCGCCGAGTAAAGCGGCAAAAAACCCTTATGCCTTTCTTGAAGCCTTCTCCCTCGTCTCAAATCGAAATTTCGCCGTGCTTCTGATTATCTCCTTTGTTGTTGCGATTGAACTCCCTTTCTATTACAACTTAACCTATCTCTTTTTAACTGAAGCAGAAAACGGCGTTGGGTTAGCCGGGAGTAGTGCCAACTTAGCGATGAGTCTCGGACAGGTTGCTGAAGTCTTGCTTATGCTGCTTCTATTTCCGTGTCTGCGCCGGTTCGGCATGCGGTTTACGATCTTTTTAGGCATTCTTGCGTGGCCCGTCCGTTACGCGATCTTCGCGATTGGTGAACCGGTGTGGTTGGTGGTTGGTGCACAAACATTGCACGGCATTTGCTATTCCTTCTTTTTCGTTGGTGGTATGATTGCTGTGGAACGATTGAGTGCACAGGATGTCCGGGCGAGTTCGCAGGCACTGCTCCTCTTTGTCACGAATGGGTTCGGTATGCTGGTCGGGCATATCGTCAGTGGTCGTGTGCATGACTACTTTGCTTATCCAGACGGTGGTCACGCGTGGGCGAAAATTTTTATGGTCCCTATTGTCATAACAGTTCTCGCTGCGATTGCTTTCATTGTGTTGTTCAACGAACAGGAATATCAGGTGGATGCCGAGGCGGTGGAACAGGGAACTGTGAACACGTAAGCTGATGGCTAAAAAATGTTTGATTTCCGAACGCCACTCTTCTTAATCCTACTCATCGCTATACCTTTGTTAGTCTTTGTGCAACGCCGGACACATCTCGGTACGACAAAGTGGCGAAAAAGCGTAACCTTCTTCCTGAGAGGTGCTGCGCTCCTGTGTGCAATCCTCGCCTTAGCCAGCCTGCACCGGACGCACAAAGAACAGCGACTGGCAGTCGTTTTTCTAATGGACACTTCCGAAAGCGTTCCGCCTGCCCAGCGTGAAACAGCAGTCGAACAGATCAACGCCGCTATCGCAAAATTGGGACCTACCGATCAGTTCGGCATCATCGGTTTTGCCAGTGAAACCTCTGTCCTGACAGGAATTCGACAGAAACAAAATCAACCCTTGGAAAGCATGTCTACGGGGCTGCTGGAGACACTCGCGGAGCAGTCAATTAGGCGAGATGGCACTGATATACTCACTGCCCTTAAGCACGCAATTGCAGTGCTGCCAAATGGGTATCATCGGCGGATCGTGTTGTTAAGCGATGGGGTTCATAACGCGGGTGGGACACGCTTGGAAGACTATCTGCCTTTACTCTCGGCGAGTGATGTTGAGATATCAACACTACCGCTTGACCCGGTTAAAGATGCAGTTCGAGTGGTGCAGCTGCAGGCACCTACCGAAGTCCGCAAAGGACAGCCTTTTGAGATGGATGCCGTGATTGAAACCGATGGCAGCATTTCAAAGTTAGATGCGATCGTCTATCACAAAGGTGCACGCATTAATGAATTTGAATGGACATTACAGCGTGGCATACGCTCTATCTCTATAACTGTACCGCCTGTTTCGGAAGAAGGAAACCATAGATATGAACTGCAGCTGGATGTAGCCGATGAAATCCTTGAGAACAATCAAGGCTATGCGGTTGTAAAAGTTCAGGGAAACCAACCGCGTATTCTATATGTAGAAGCGGATCGGGCACAGGCTACGCATCTGAAAACCGTCCTTGAGGAGAACGGCTTTGGCGTGGAAGTTAGGACACCCGCGGAGATGCCGATGGATCTCATTGAACTCAAACGCAGCGATTCCCTGATTCTGAGTAATGTTTCGGCAGAAGTGCTCTCATCGGAGCAGCTGCAAAACATCGAAAATTATGTCCGGGATCTCGGGCGCGGATTAGTCGTTATCGGGGGTGAACATGCGTATGGACCTGGTGGGTATACCGATACCGTCTTGGAACGTATACTTCCTGTAGAAATGACGCCCCGTGAGCAGAAGGACACTGTGGCGATCCTTTTTGTGTTGGACACGTCGGGGAGCATGGCAAATTATGTTGATGGCCAACGGCGTAAAATGGATCTCGCTATTGCTGGGATCGGTGCGGGTATTGATAATCTTAAAGCGGGTGATGTCGCCGGGGTCATCAGTTTCAGTGCAGGCAAGGATGCTCAGGTTGTCTCAGATCTCACATCTGATCGCGATACGCTCCTTCAAACTGTTGGAAAACTCAAGCCGACAGGTGGCACAACGCTGATGGGAGAAGCGATTGAAGATGCAGGCGATATGCTCAAAGCAAGCGACGCAAAACGGAAGCACATCGTTCTTTTATCGGACGGTAAATCCGATGATACAAAATCCGATTTTCTGAAGTTGGCGGAACAAATTGCCGAAGCACGTATCAGCATCACAGCGATTGCGATCGGCGATGCAAATGC
Organism: Candidatus Poribacteria bacterium; assembly: GCA_009845545.1. GTDB lineage: Bacteria > Poribacteria > WGA-4E > WGA-4E > WGA-3G > WGA-3G. The sequence continues at coordinate 4,509 of VXZK01000234.1, read as the reverse complement.
GGAACTTCTCACGCAGCTTGCAGAGACCAGCGGCGGACATTTTGTCCCCGTTCAAAATCTACAAGAACTGCCGATAGTACTAACGGAAGCTGTCCGAGAAACGCAGCGTTACATCGTTCAAGAACCTTTTCAACCTGTTATCACTGCTCCGGGTGAACCCATCGTGGCGGGAATCGGTACTCCGCCACGACTTCACGGCTACATCGCAACAACGGGAAAGGATACAGCGCAAGTCTTCATCCGTTCGCATAAAGATGAACCGATTCTTGCGGGATGGAATATCGGATTGGGGAAAGCGGTCGCGTGGACCTCGGATGCCAAACCGGCGTGGGCAGAAGAATGGATTCCGTGGCAGAATTTCGGGAAATTTTGGGGGCAGGTTGTCAATTGGGTGCTGCCTGCAGCAGACGCAGATGCCGACTTTGATCTCACTGTATCGCTCCGCCACGGTGCGGCGGAAGTTAGCATTGATACACAAACAGCTTCGCAGGTTTCCGCTTACGCGGTCCGCGTTGCGGGTCCGAATGGAAGCAGTGAACCGATTGAAATGCAACAGCGGACGTTGCGGCGTTACAACGGCGCGTTTCAAGTACATGACAGCGGATCTTACATCGTGACTGCACAGCGTGAGGGTGATGGGCGCAAACGCACTGAGGTCCTGTCACTCCCCTATCCGGTGGAATACGCCGAATTTGAAGTCAATACCGATCTGTTAAAAACGCTGGCATCAGAGACTGCTGGCATCTACGAACCCACACCGACCCAGATAGCATCACCTGGAGGTGCACCTCTTGAGCGGCAGGTCCCGCTTGCCCAAGCCCTATTGGTTATTGCCGCGATCCTCTTTGTGTTGGAGATGATTCTCCGACGCTACAGCATAGCGAATCGGCGTATCGCTGCGTTCTTTGGAAAGTTGCGTGGACGGTCTGCGGGTGTACAGGTGGACACAACGCCTTCAACCGAACGCGTTACAGGAGACACAGTTTCTGTCCAGTCAACAGAAGCATCAATGACCAGATTATTAGCTGCTAAGCGACGTGCGCGTTAATGGTGTAGGTTTCTTCTGGAGAATTGAACGTTTGGATAGAACCGAATCACACTTGGAATCGGTTTTCAAGACGTGGTATTTGCTGAATTGAATTTGACGATTTCCGCCCAAAGTATGTTACCTTCGGTATCGCAAAATCTCGGAATAAATTCAAAGATAAGCCTATTGATGGCTTTATCATACTCTTCCCTAAACTGCTCTTTTTTCTCTTTTGCTTGATGTCCGAGAGGTTCAATTATGTCAGTGTACAGATTGTGGTCACCTGAAATAAATTCCCAAAATTTTTGTCCACATAGTTTCAGATACTCACCTTTATCTGGCTTCCGATCTTTTCCATAGCAACAGCCGTTAACAGCGACAACATTCGTTGATGATATATTTGTGTGGAGGATTCGTTTGGCTTTCCGGAAGTTGTCTCGTAGTTTTTTGACTTGACTGCTATTACCCCAATTGGGTCCAGATTTGATTGACACAATGTATCTTATATTATCCCTTTCAAACTCTAAATCAATCCCTTCTGCTGCAGATTTTTTACCACCATATACCTGCGAACAGATAAAAATGGCGAGTTCTTCCAGGAACTTACCAAAAATCGTCTCTTCTTGCGAAGATAGATGAGCATCCAAAATAGTCTTTATAAATTCTGGTACTGTCCTGATGTTTTTCGTTTTAAATAGATAGGGATTTTTTCGCTTAACGACATCCAGTAACTTCAGTTTTTGGAGTTTATCCAACCTTCTCTGGTGAAAATCTTGAATGTTCGTCTCAATGTAATCAGTGATCTCTTGTTGTGTAATGGGTTTCATATTGAGTCTCTTGAAATAAAAGACCTTGTGTTGAGTTGAGATTCTCTTTTGCCAATTGGTAATACTGGGGCAAAATTTCGATGCCAGCGGAATTTCTTAACAACTTTTGAGCGACCTGACATGTCGTACCGGAACCCGCAAACGGATCAAGCACCCAATCATCTTCTTTGGTAAACAACTTGATAAACCACTCTGGCAACGTCTTCGGAAAAACAGCACTATGTTTTCGATTTCCCGTTTCCGTTGCTAAGTGCAAAACATTTGTCGGATACGCCATCTTCCGGTCTAACCAATTGGATACGTTCTTACCGAATCCGCTTCCGACTTTCGATGTATCGCGAATCTGATCTGTCTCGCTGAGTTTCTTTAATCTTTTCTCTGCCCAATCTCCCATCGGGACCATAACAGTCTCTTGGTACATATTGAACTTTCTTGTTTTATTAAACTGTAAACATCTTTCCCATGCATCTCTGAATCGGTTTGGCCACTTGCCCGGATAGGAGTTTTTCTTGTGCCAGATAAACTCCTCTGTCCACAACCATCCCTGCTTTTTCATTTCAAGTATCAACTCAATGACATAAGTATGCCGTTCCCCATTAACGGCTTTCTCCTTGATGTTCAGAATGAATGTGCCAGACGGTTTGAGGACCCTTAAAAATTGTTCGGCGCGAGGTAGGAACCAGTTGACGTATTCATCCGGACTCGTTCCGCCATACGTTTTGGATCGCCGGTCCGCATACGGCGGAGAAGTCATGATTAGGTCGAATGAATCGTCATCAAAATTGGAGAGGACCTCTAAGCAATCCCCCAGATAAAGGTCTGTTTTTATTGCTGTCATCAAAGAATCTGCCCTTAAGCGCGTGAAAATATAACGTGAAGGTTTGTTCACATAATACCATGTTTGCTAAAGGAAATCAAGTGGCAGTGTAAATATTTTGTCAAAGGCATGAAACCCAACACTTCAAACGCTGTCGGTGTGAGAAGGTGTTGGGTTTCACTTATATTTTGAAGGTTTAAGCAGCGGAAACTTGATTATTAGGTTTCTGCCAGAGTGACTCAGAACGTTGCCGAATCTGGTGCCAAGGTCCGGTGATCGCCAGTGTAATTCCAGGACTCTGGATGTTTACAAAAAGGGTCGTGCCATCGGGTGAGAACGTCGCGCCTGCGAGTTCGGATAGATTACCGGCGTTCCGCGCGAACCGGTAGAGGGTCCCCTCGGGGGTTACGCCGATAAGGAACTCCTCGTTGGGACCGTCTTCACAGATAATGAGATCGCCCCACGGTGTGATCGTCAAGTTATCAGCGTTCTCCATGAGATTGCTGTCGTTCGGTTCAATGAAGAGTTCAAGGGTGCCCGGTTCTTGTGCCTCGCGGCTTGTCCCTTCGTAAGCACTGGGGACATATCTCCAGATTTGCCCTTTGTATGCGATACCGCCGTTCGTGCAGGCAATATAGAACTCTCCGTTCCCTTGATTGTCGCCGTACCATATCCCTTCACCGCGTGCGAACTTCGCCGCATCTTTGCCTTCAGCCCCCTGTTTACGGAGATCATCCAAGGGCGATTCCACATTGTCAATATCCACCCATTCAACCGCAAGCGTTTCTCCGACGGGGATCGGGTTATACGTCCACCAGAAAATCTTTTGGTTTCGACTTCGCCAGTTTTGGGTGTCGGCACTCTTGAGGTCTCGGATTTTCAGTGCCTGCAGCTGACCGCCTGCAGCGAGTTCGCCCGGCTTCTCAGGAATAAACCGGTAAATTAAACTATCACCCCTGTCTTCGGTTTGATAGACAATACCAGTTTTGGGGTCAACAGCGACAGCCTCATGATTGAAACGTCCCATCGCTTTCAAGGGGATTGGGTCGGCTAACCCTATATCAGCAGAAGCAGGCACCTCAAAATTATAGCCGTGGTCTGCTTCATAGGTATTTTCTTTTTCAGATTTCTGCATCGTCTCTTCACAGGTTATCCACGTATTCCAAGGGGTTAGCCCCCCGGCACAATTCCGGATTGTTCCTATCAGACTTAAGAAGTGTTTCTCCAGCGTCTTCGTGCGCGTATCATAGACGAGCGTCGTCGTCCCGCCGAGGCACGGGAGCTCGCCGGATCCTGCGTCATAGAATTTGTCAATAGCGGCGCGTTCAATCTTTTCGTTGTTCCATCCGAAGGGTCCAACGGTTTTGGCAGTGGCGGTCAATTCATGGTTGCGGACAAGGATCGTTTTACCGTTGGGACCGGGGAAAGCCGCCATGCCGTCGTGTCCGCCCGGTACCCAAAGCCCATCGTCCATCTGTTCGCCTGTTCTCGAAAAAGCGTGGGCGGTAAAGCCTTCAGGGAGATCCAGGAGACGGTTCGCACTCGGCATGAATTGGAATGATGGTTCAGGTCTAAAGCCCGGCACTTTTTGAATCAGGGTACGGCTACACCCTAAAAATCCGAGGCTGACTGCTGCAGCTGTGGTCGCGAGCGCGCCGGTACGTAGAAACTGCCGTCGAGATAATTTATTCTTCATAAAGTCCCTCATCAAGCAAACTTTAAAGAGATCGTCAAGGTTTTTGTGCTGTGAACGGAATGCTTTTCTTCACATATAAAGTATAGCCTTTAGGACTTACGCAAAATTGGTTCAGAACGCCTATTTTGATATAATAAAGGCA
>VXZK01000197.1 GCA_009845545.1 Candidatus Poribacteria bacterium | reverse complement strand
ATATTATCGGCATTGACGAAAAAGAGGAAGTTCCGGTATCCCTGCTCATAGAGGTAGAGAATCAACCCCGCCATGATAAGCGTCTTGCCGCTACCGGTCGCCATATTGAACAGCAGATGCAAAGGCTTTCGCTTGCTGGGAAAATCATTGTTTAAGCAGTGAATGAACCTCGCAAACGCCTCCACTTGGTAGGGACGAAGTTCAAACTTAGGGTGCAGATTTTGCGTAATGCTATCGGGCATTTCCTTTTTCAGCATTCCAAATTCGGAGAGTGTATCCAGTTGTTCATAGAGAAATTGTTCAGACATCACAAACCTCTTTTTCTAAATATCGGTCTAATCAACCCCACATAGGAGTGTCAGCAAGGGCAGATTTAACAACGGGAACATTTAAGTCGTAACGATCAACAACTGAGTTGACCAATTCTAGGAACCAGTCCGGAGCAAATGGGGCAACAATCACTTCTTTGATCATGAGCAGAAGATCAACTTCGTAATCAATGCCCGTGAGGTTTTCGTCGCGAAGTTTCTTACATACTTCATCCTGTGGATTACTTCTATCACTAATCGCTCTTACTTCGTGCTCATGCATAAAACTTTTTCGCTTGTATAGATAAGGAAAGAACGTATTGCCATCAGGAATCCAGGCACGCTTATAGTCTACATAACTAACCTTTCCAATATAGATGTTTTCGCTACATGTAAAACTCTTTTTGAAAGAATCGAAATCAGTTTTGATAGCAATGCCGTCACTCTCTCTGGAATACAGTTTCCACATAGCCTCTGATTCGTGACTACTTTCGTGCCAGCAACTGATTAGCGTAACGCGCCGTTGTTCCTTTAGCCAATGCGCAGAATTTCGGCGCATCTGTTCTATACTATGATCATCATTTTCAGGAAAATGCTCCTTGAATTGTGCAAGACGCATCACTTCGGTAATTTTGGAGAAAGAGCCCTCAAAAGGGTCTCCTAATTTGTCTGCCGCCGGAAAAAATAGGGCGCGTTTATCCAAAATGGATACGAATTTGGTAAAATCCATGTATCTCCATAATACTGCATCAGCAGATGGAGGGTTGAAGACTGGATGCTCTTCGTAAATTTTTGAACCTCATATTGTAAGAGATATTGGGAAGTACCTAAACGTTATCACCTAAACCTTCTCCATAAAACGCTTGGTTAAGCTCCTTATCTGCTTCGCTGACTGCAAACATCTCGTCCTCTATTTCAGAGAGATGGACGTAGAGCTGGTTCTTATCCAACAGCGCAGTTAACAGTTGTTTCTGTTTCTCAACGTCGTTAATGGCGATAAAGTGTTCTTCTGCTTCCATCGGTTTTTGGGGTTTGACATACCAATTCAGAACGGAATCTTTTGACATATCGCGCCAGATATCCAAGAGATCTTCACTTGATTGTGCTGACTGGATTCGCTTCATGAAAACTTCGTTGTAAGGCATCAATTCACAATAGATGAAGTCGCCAATATCTTGCTCTTTCATCACCTTTTCCACTCGTTTAACGGTAACATTTTCAATGTAATCCATCTGTTCCATCAAAATAAATTGCCGATTTCCATTATCTTGCTTGTTCAATCCTAAGACAGCGTGAGCAGTTGTTCCACTTCCCGCAAAGAAATCGAGGATTATATCGTCGCTTCCTCTTTCCGAGAGTATTTCAATAACATCCTTGACAGCGTTTATTGATTTGGGATAGCTAAAAACTTTCTGCCCTTCAAAAAGATTCTTTAATAGTTTCGTTCCATGCGAAGATGCATCATATTTACTGTCTGTCCAAACACTCTTAGGCCGGGTGCCTTCCTTTATTTTGTCAATAATTTTGACTTTCCATTGCCCTGACCTGTTCTGCTCAATTTTTATTTCGTTATCATTGACATGCTTTAAGAAGGATGGAGGTGTCTTTCGCCAAACTCTTTTATTTCCATTGCTATCTAATGGCAAGATTTCAATTTGTTCATCAGAAACTCTTTCTAAAGAAATTTGCTCTCCTTGGGGCAGAAAGTAAATTGGATAATACGAATTTGGTCTTTCCTTAGGAGTTGAAAGTCCTCCCGTTCTTAAAAAATCACGCCATTTGAAAAGGTTTTTCCCCGTTCCTTCAGTATACAGGCTCTTTTGTTTATCCGTTAATTCCAGAAAATTAATTGCTGGCAAGCCTACCTGTTTAGAATAGATGTGTAAGTACTCATGGCATGTAGCGAAATAAGAATCCGTTGTCCTGCCGCTAGGTTTACTCTGAACTATGACTGTGCCTATATGATTTAGTCTACCAAAAATTTCATCACACAAAACAGCCAGATAGGCTTGTTCTTCATCATCTATTGCTATTATGATCAAACCATCGTCTCGCAATAAGTCTTTAGCTATTTCAAGTCTATTTCTAATAAAAGTAAGCCAACTCGAATGATTAAAAGAGTTGTTATATCCAAAAGTACTACTTTCACCTTTGGTATTATACGGCGGGTCAATGTAAATGAGTTTGACCTTTTCGCGAAATTGTTCTTTGAGGGTGTGGAGTGCTATGAGATTGTTACCTTTGATGATGAGGTTTTCTCGAATCGTGCCGTTCTCGTCCCGTTGGATGTCTGTTACGTCTTGTTCACTGTTAGCAGTATGGCGTTTCCAGTTTGTGAGCACTTTCGGATCAAACATGCGGTTAATTTCGTCCGGTGCAAGGATTTCATTGAAAAAAATCTCTTTACGTTTCTCTTCTTCCCGCGTTTGTCCCCCCTCCAGAACACAATCCTTATAGGGCCAAACCAGTGCCACTTCGCCGCGTTCACGCAGATATTTTCCGTCAATATTCAGACCGATTTTATTACGGAACTTGGTATAGGAATCGGCAAAGAAGTTTTTGTCGGTGATATAATCAACGAAGATATTATAATTGAAAATCCAACGTCCCTCGATTTCTGTGAAGAATTTCGCTTCAATCTCCTGATCGGTAAGAAGAAGGCTGATGAGTTCGGGGTCAAGTTTCCAAGCGCGGTCTCTGACGTTTGCGCGGTGAAGTGATCCGGCTCCGTCAACAAAGTTGGGATTGGATTCGAGCAGTTTGATTAATTTTTGGTTGAAGTCTGGTTTTCGCATAACGGATAGCCTCTTTATTGGACAGTGTATTCCGATTTAACCCAGGATTAGAGTGTTCCAATCCGGGATTTTCCCTTCTTTCAGAATCTTTACAATTGAGTCCCGGCATAAGTCTTGTGCTTTTGGAATAAACTCGGTAACAATTTCTTCAGTATCAGATTCCTTATTTTTCCTACTGGACAATTTCCCTGTATGAACAGCTTTAGAACGCAGTTTATATATGTCTCGAAAATCTGCCATTAATTCTTGCCTATGGGTCTTATCTTTTCCTAAGAACCAAGCAGCGCGGAGCTGGAGTCGCAAAGATAGTTCGCTAGTTTGATTATCGCCGGATAAATAAAGAGATTCAAACGCTATTCCTAAATCTATCATTTTATCGACAGGGTCCTGATCTGCTTTTGATTTTATCCATCTATCAATGGGTATTTGTAATTTCCCGTGTGTTTCTGTCTTACAATCAGTTAACACATCATATAAACATTGAATTTTTTGTACTTGAACTTCGTCGACATCAATAAAAGTATTAAGTCTGCCAGCATTATAGTGATGAGCTATATGATTTACACTAAGTGTACTCAAGTTAAAAAGTTCATCTTGAGGTAAACTTCGCCAGTCAATGACAGTTTGAACTGCGGAATTTCCAGATAAAGATAAGGCTTGGCAAAAGTTCTTATAAAACTCCTCTACTTTAAAGTCAGAAAACTTTCCACCAGCCACTTCGACATGAAAGGGTAATTTGTCTTCATGAAAGTCATCGTTGAATAGTTCAGGATAAGGTTTATGAAATATAGGAGATACAGAGGCATCAATAATAAGCAACGTTTTTCCCATTAAAGAATCTGGGAACATGGAGAAATTGACCATATCAGGCAAATAGTTCGAGATTTCGGATGTTGAAAGAGGAAGGGGAACCAATCTGACTCCTTTAAAAATTTGTATTTCCGTTTCTACTCTTACTCCTTTAAGTAATGCAATATACCGAAAAGATTGCTGTCCGTTTTCGATGCCTCTCTCAAAATCTGATACTGCCTTTTCTATTCCGTAAACAATGGCAATTTTTAGAAGTTGTTCCAAAAGATAATCCAAGGGAAACCCCTGAAAAGGGCCTGTCCTTGAAATAAAAGTACATGCAGATTGGATATAGTCTTCTTCGTTAATAAATTGGGCGTATTCCGTTCTGATGAAGTCAAGCAGTTGCAACCTTGCTGATTCACTTGTTACTCGTGCTTTATAACACATCGCAAGCGATGGGGTACTGAGTGAATGATCCTGCCATGCTTGTTGTAGAACACTGCTGTATTGAGACACATCGATAACAGAAGGTAATTGAGGTTTATTTGTTGAATTTAATTCGACTTTTAAACTTTCCGTTGCTTTTTGTAGTAAATGTCTTAGTTCCTGTTTCTTGTTCTCAGTCATTATTCTTCCTTTCATTCAACGCAAGCTGCTACCTTTATCTAAATCGGAAACTGGTGATTGCCGGCAGTCAAGCCTCCATCAATGACGAAGACTGCGCCTGTCGCGAAACTGGCTTCATCAGAGGCGAGGAAGAGCGCGGCGTTCGCAATGTCAACGGGTTGTCCGATGCGTCCTAACGGATACCACGGCGTGATTTCGTCCAAAATTTGAGGGTTCCGTTCAAGCATCGGTTCCCAGACTTCGGTTTGAATCGTGCCGGGACAGATACAGTTGACACGTATATTGTCTTTGCCATGTGCAACTGCCATCGAGCGGGTCAGTGCGATAACCCCACCTTTCGCAGCAGAATAAGCATGAATTCCCTGCAACCCGATGAGTCCGTTGACAGAGGCAATATTAATAATGCTACCACCTCCACCATTTTGCATCACAGGAATGACGGTGTCGGAACAGTGACTGGTCCCCCGGAGCGCGACTGCTAAGTTCGCTTCCCAATTGTTGTTCAGCACATCGGCAGTTGAACAGATGGCGTTGTTGACCAGAATATCAACCGTCCCATAGGCATCAACAGCCTCCGAAATGAGCCCCTCAGCATCAGCAGCATTGGAGACATCGGCGTTGACAAACATCGCCTCGCCGCCTACGTTAGTAATCGCAGCGACAGTTTCTGTTCCGTTGGTGTCATTCACGTCATCAACGATGATTTTCGCTCCCTCTTCAGCAAACCGAAGTGCCACCGCTTTACCGATACCGCGCCCGGCTCCTGTAACAATAGCAATTTTGTTATTCAATCGCATCTTTGGTCCTACATCTTTTCTTTCAGAGTTAGGTATATCAAAAACGGCTTTTGGATTATAGAATTTACCACGTTCACCTTTAGAGAAATCATATTTTGCTTTCATTTATTTTATATGATATACTAAACAGTAGATTGAGAAATTTGACTTTAAGCACCAAAAAAGAATTAGGTAAATAAATTATGACGCAACCGATCTTTAACTACGATGAAGTAAGCGATACGTTGTATGTTTCATTTGCCCCAAATGAACAGGCAACAGGTCTTGAATTGACTCCCCATATCTTGCTACGATTCAACAAACCGGAACGCAAAGCTGTTGGACTAACCCTCCTGGAATACTCTTTACTTGCCCAAAAGACGGATATGGGCCCCCGGAGTTTTCCGCTCATAGGTTTAACCGACTTATCCGATGACCTCCGAGAAATTGTCTTAGATATTCTTCAACGCCCACCTGTCAGCGATGTACTTTTGCTTTCGTCGTATACACCCTCAATTTCCGAAACGATTCCGATTACGCTTCTCCAAGCAGCTTGCTAAGTAGGTGTTGCGACGAAGATATACAATTTTGCGGTATATCCTTAATGTTGCAACGTCTGTGAGATGAAAAGTTTCGTGCGCTCGTGCTGTGGGTTATCAAAAAAATCCGCAGGTGCTGCCTCCTCTATAACCACACCTTCGTCAAAGAACATGACGCGATCCGCCACTTCTCGTGCAAATCCCATTTCATGCGTAACAACCAGCATTGTCATGCCGGAATGGGCAAGTTCACGCATCACATCTAACACTTCTGAGATCATTTCGGGGTCGAGTGCACTTGTGGGTTCATCAAAGAGCATGATCTTCGGCTCCATTGCCAATGCTCTTGCGATAGCGACGCGCTGCTGTTGTCCGCCCGATATTTCTGCGGGATATTTATACGCTTGGTCAGCAATATCCATCCGTTCTAACAAAGCCAAAGCGGCTTCTTCCGCTGCACGCTTTGACATTTTCCTCACTTGGATTGGACCTAAGGATATATTTTTTATATTAGTCAGGTGAGGAAACAGGTTAAACTGCTGGAAAACCATACCGACTTCTTGACGAATAAGATTGATATTACGCAGATCATTGCTAAGTTCAATTCCATCAACAATGATTGTGCCGCGTTGATGTTCCTCAAGGCGATTGATGGTTCGGATAAACGTGGATTTGCCTGACCCTGATGGACCGCAGATGACCGCCCTTTCACCTTTTTTGAACGTAGTGGTAATTCCTTTGAGGACATGGAAATCGTCAAACCATTTGTGTACGTCTTCACATATAATAATTGGGTCATTCGTTGTACTTTCGTTTTCAGTCATTTTCTGATGCCTCCTTCAATGATAACAAATTCCTAATGCTTTCCGACACCTAAGTCTGATTCAATCTTCTGGCTAACAAAGGACATTGCATAACAAAAAACAAAATAGATAGCTGCAACAAATAGATATACTTCAGGTTGGAGTCCTATCCACTCTGCATTTCCGAGAACGCTTCTGGCCACCCCCAATAAATCAACTAATCCAACAATAGATACCAAAGATGTATCTTTAAAAAGTGAGATGAATTGTCCTACAATTGCCGGAATAACTGCTCGCAGTGCTTGTGGTAGAACGATGAAAAGCATGGTTTTGGGATAGGTAAGTCCGACTGCTTGTGCAGCCTCAACTTGTCCGCTCGGAATTGCTTGAAGTCCGCCCCGTACGTTCTCTGCCATATATGCAGCAGAGAACAGCGTTAACGCAACCATAGCGCGTATAACTTTATCAAGTTGAAAATCACCCGGCATAAAAATGGGTAACAATATACTCCCCATAAACAGTAACGTTATCAAAGGGACCCCACGGATTGTCTCAATATAAACGGTGGAGACCCATCTTATTGCTGGCAGTTGACTTCTCCGCCCAAGTGCCAATAGTACACCCAGTGGAAAGCAAGCGACGATCCCAACAGCAGCGAGAATGAGTGTCAGGAGAAGTCCGCCCCACATTGTTGTTGAGACGGTGCCCGCGCCGAAACCGTGCAGCATCATCATAGTCCACGGGAAGGAGAGCACCCAACCTACGACTACCCACCGTTTCCAATTATCCTTGTTTCGTCCAATCGCAAAAGATACTGCAAGGATAACAGTTGCTATTAGCGCGTGTTCTCGGACAGGTATATGAAAAGGTAAAAGGAGTATGATTGCACCAATGCAACCGATAGCAACTGTAATTTGTCGAGTCAATCCATTCCAAATGCCGGCACTCAGTCCCAATAATACTGCTAACCCATATATAACAGTGGAAACTCTCCATATCTGTTCTAATGGATAAGGACCAATGGAAAAGATTTGCAAGTTAGCAGGGATAACTTCCCAATCTGCTTGTGTGAATACCCATGTGAAAACACCCTTAAAAACAAAGAATAGAAATGCAAGCCCTAAACAGGTTAAAATCGTATTATACCATGTGTTAAACAGGTTATCTTTTAACCATTTCACAGGACCTTTTTTAGTATTTGGGGGTTTGACTTCTTGTGTAATTGCAGTATTTTCCACTTTTCTGCTTCCTTTTTAGTGCTACGTGGATCGACCCATTCGGGTAATTCTATGGTTGTACCAATTCATGAAGGCGGATGTGGTTAGACTCATGATGAGATAACTCACCATAATCATAGCAAAAATAGGAATGGATTGTCCCGTCTGATTCATCATTATTTCTCCAACTTGAAACAGGTCAGGGAAGCCGATGAAAATTGCAAGGCTGGAGTTCTTGGCAAGGTTCAGGTATTGACTGGTAAGCGGGGGTACAATAACAGGAATCGCTTGGGGCACGACGACTAAACGTAATACTTGTGATTCTTTCAAACCGACGGACCTGGCCGCCTCACGTTGTCCCTTGACCACTGCTTGTATACCGCTTCTCACGACTTCTGCAATAAATGCGCTTGTATAGACTGCAAGCCCAATTAAGAGCGCTGTGAATTCTGGTGAAAAATTTATTCCACCGACGAAGTTAAATCCCTGTAACTCAGGTCGTGATAATTCAAATGGCACTTCTGGTGTTAGCAGCCAACCTACAATAGTAGCCATTAAAAAAGTTGGCGCGGCAACCCATTTTGCACCAAAAATTATGTTTGAGATAAAGGAAGGACGGTCTGCCTCGTGCCGTTCACGAAACTGAAAGAAATACCGGAATGCCGCGAGCCCCAGTACAACAATAATCGTTATTATGATACCCGATAGAAAATACCACAACCAAGGTATTAATCCTGCTGTTCCCTCAAGTGAAGGGACATATACACCCCGAACGTTTATGAAGATACTATCGAAGAAACGGATACTCTCTTGCACAACAGGAAGGACCAGCATTATCGCATACCAAAATATGATCTGCAATATGAGCGGGATATTACGGAAACATTCTATGTAGACAGAGGCTATTTGACGGATTAGCCAATTGTTGGAAAGACGGGCAATTCCAAAAAAGAAACCGATAACAGTCGCACAAAATATCCCTAATATACTTACTTTGAGTGTGTTAACAACACCAACCCAAAATGCCTTGAGAAATGTTTCGGAAGGGTCGAAATCAATGCCTTCGGATATTTCAATGCCCGCTTCGCTGTCTATTAGGAACGACAAGCCAAGTTCCAAGTTCTGTCTGCGAAGCCCGTTTAGCATGTTTGAATAGAAGAATCCTGCTGACAGAATGACTACGATAACGAAAAGTATCTGGAAGAATACTTTCAGAAACCGAACGTCTCGATAGAATGGGATTTTATCTGGTATGACCTTATGTGTATTATTATTCATCTATACCGTGGAAATTGTCAGTTGGTAGGCCCGGTTGAGGAACAAAACTTGTCTTAACTTTACGGATTTTTTCGCCTAAATTAACATTGGCACTTCATCGACTTGGATGTCTTTTAGGATGTGTTGGGAAATAGATCCCGACACATCCTACAATATATAACCTAACGGAACGGCATAGAGTAGAGCAACCCGCCTTGTGTCCAAGGTTTATTAACGCCACGCGGTAAGCCGATGGGCGTGAGGTTTCGCTCAAAGATCTCTCCATAGTTCCCGACAGCCATAATGACCTGTTTTGCCCAGTCTTCAGGAAGTCCAAGTTTTTCGCCCATTGTACCGGATTCACCTAAAAAACGTTTGATCTCGGGATTTTCAGTTTTAAAGGTTTTGACATTTTCCTGCGTAATATTGTGCTCTTCTGCGAAAAACGTTGCGTAAACAACCCAACTCACAACATCATTCCATTTATTATCACCGTGAATGGTGAGGGGCCCCAAAGGCTCCTTTGAGATAGTTACATCGAGAATAACATGATCGTCTGGGTTTTTTAGATCCTTACGCCGTGCAACAAGTTGAGACTTGTCGCTGGTAACAACATCCACACGTCGTGCATCATAACTATTGTAAAGGGTGTCAATGTCGGCGTAACTCACTGGATTGAACTCAAGCCCTAAAGAACGCATCGTATCCGTAAGGTTTAACTCGGTTGTGCTACCTGCGGTGACACCGATGCTTGCGCCTCCTAACTCCTTAATAGATGTTATTTTCAGAGATTTGGGTAGCATGAAGCCTTGTCCATCGTAAAATGTCGGGGGTGTGAAGTCAGTGCTCAACTCAGCATCACGGCTAAGCGTCCATGTGGTATTTCGGATTAAGACATCTATTTCACCGGTTTGAAGGGCGGTAAACCGTTCGGCAGCATTTAAGGGCACAAATTCAACTTTGCTGGGATCGCCCAGAACGGCTGCAGCGATGGCACGTCCAAAATCAGCGTCAAAACCGCTCCATTTACCATCTTCGCCGAGGAAACCGAAACCCGGTAAACCGCCGTGTACGCCGCAGACTAATTTCCCTCTGTTTTTAACTTTGTCCAGGATACTCCCGTGATTGTCTGCAAATAGTGGTGTCACTAATGAAATCGCTAAAACTAATACGCAAACGCGAAACAAAAATTTATTACGCACAGAAAACCTCTCTTTTTAATGTGCCCTTATTGAAAAGGCAATTTGATTAAATTCTGTTATCACTGTTCATAATTTTATCAGTATCGAATTTATGACTTTCTGATAAACAGGAAAGTAAGTGTTATCTTTTACACATTGTATCAAACTCTCCTTATATTGTCAAGGAAATTAATACGGAATAGACAGCCCAGAGTGCTAACGGTTTGTCGTATCTGCCCGATTTTGTGCAAGGGATTGTGAGGTATGCCCTGTTTTGGGCAGGACATTATGAATATCATGTAAAATGTTCTGTCGGTGGGGTATAATTCAAATCGGCACGAAACTTGCTACTTGTACTTGACATGTTTTGAAAGTCTTGTTAATATATTTAGAATTAATACTTGGTAAGGAGAAGAAAAATGAAGAAGTTTATAATCGCAGAAATCTGTGTGCTGCTTGCACTCGCTGGTGGGTTTTGGCTGGGGCGTGTCACGGGGAATAGCACCAGTTATGAGGACTACTACGACAACGCAGACAAGGCGTGGACAGCGGCAAAGCAACTCGATGCACCGCCAGTGCAGATTGATAGTCCCGATAAAAGCCGTTTGCGCAAAGTCCGAGCCGCATACCGTGAAGTTTTCGAGAACTATCCTGACAGCCTATGGGCGGATGATGCGATCTATCAACTCGCCACCCGATCACGTACCGATGAAGAGGCGTTCGCACTCTTCCGACGACTCATCAACAATTATCCTGACAGCGAATGGGCGGACGACTCAATGTATGCCATCGCTTTCGCCTCCTATAAGATTGCTGAGGAACTAAAAAAGACCGGCACCCTTGAATCCCTTGACGCCTACTATGACCGAGCACTCGCGCTTTTCAATCAATTGATTCTGACATATCCCGGCAGTGAGCTGTCAGACCAAGCACAGTTTAATACCGCGATGTGCTACTATGGAAAAGGTGAATTGAACCTTGCCCTCTCAACGTTTGACGCGCTTCGAGAACCGTTCAGCGATAGCCCGCTGCTCTATCAGATTTTATATGTTACTGGCGAAATCTATCTTAAAATACAGGATTACGAAAACGCGCGCGTAGAGTTCACAAACGTTGTCGATTCCGGTGATCCTGATCTCGCTCCGTTGGCGAGTTTCGGTATCCCGCAGGCTTATCTCGCTGAAGGGAAATATCAGGAAGCGCTTGACGGCTACCAAAAGGTCATTGACCTATATCCAGATACCAAAGCCGGACAGGATGCATACTTCTACATGGGATGGGCTTATGAAAGGCTTGAGAAGTACGAGGAAGCCATCGCGCAACTTGAAAAAGGAATTGATCTGTTCCCACGGAATGAAAATGCTGCCAACGCGCAGGTTTACATCGCACAAATCGCACTTGTAAATAAAGATATAGCGACTGCTGTGGATGCGTTTCAAAAAGTGGCGGATAATGCTACCTACGATTACGACACTCGACGGATGGCGCAATATTGGGTCGGAAAAATTTATGAGGACAATAGTGAAACGGATTTAGCGATAGGCGCGTATCAGAAACTACTCACAGAATTCCCGGAACCGCATAGAGAGGCAACGCACAAGTCAAATAATATCAATGAGAATTATATTCAAACCCTAAGAAGCACAGGACTCTAAGGCCTGTTCGAGATCGGCAATAATATCTTCAACATCTTCCAGTCCGACGGAGATTCTGACCAACCCGTCTGTAACACCAATCTGTTGCCGGATTTCTGCTGGAACGTGTGAATGCGTTGTTGATGCCGGATGGCAAATGAGGGTCCGCACATCACCCAAGCTGACCGCAAGCGCGCAGCGTTCGAGGTGATCGACAAGGTGCTCACCCGCAACGCGTCCGCCTTTCAGCTCCAGTGTTATCATACCTCCAAACCCGTCCATTTGCTGTTTAGCGAGTTCATATTGCGGATGGCTCGGCAAACCGGGATAACGAACCCACGCCACCGCCGGATGTGCTTCGAGAAACGCCGCAACGTCCAGCGCATTTTCGCAGTGCCGCGCAAATCGAAGCGGCAGCGTCGTAATCCCGTGTAGCGTTAACCACGCATTGAATGGACTGATAACTGCCCCGAAGTTACGCAGTGCCCCCGTTTTGGCGTGCGTAATAAATTCCTTTTCTCCGACGATCGCACCGGCAATTACTGCCCCCGTACCACTCAAATATTTCGTCATGCTGTGGACAACGACATCAATACCGAAGGCAATCGGTCGCTGCCCACACGGTGTCGCAAACGTGTTATCGATAATTGAGGTTACCCCGTGTACTTTCGCAATCTCGGCAGATGTCCGCAAGTCAATCAGTTTGAGGAGCGGGTTTGTTGGACTTTCAAGGTAGAGTGCTTTCGTGTCAGGTCTAATGGCACGCGCAATTTGCGACGGATCGGTGGCATCAACGAATGTCGTCTCAATGCCGAACCGTCGGAGATCTTCATTAAGGATTTGGAATGTCGCTGAATAGAGATTTTCCATCGCGACAACGTGACCGCCATCAGATAGAGCCGTAAGCAGAGCAGTACTCACTGCTCCCATTCCGGATGCTGTCGCGAGTGCCGCTTCGCCTGCTTCAAGTACGGCAAGTTTTTTTTCTAATATCTCTTGTGTCGGGTTACCCCAACGCGTATAGATATAACCGCTCTCTTCGTCTTGGAACGTTTCCGCACATTCAGCAGCTGTTGCGAACCGGAAAGTACTGTTCTGATAGATAGGCGGTAGGAGCGGGGTCCCACTTTTTTCGGTGGCGGAGAGGGGGCTTTCACCCGCATGGATCGCTTGCGTGGCTTTCCCTAACTTTTTCTGAGATGTCATTTAAAACTCCTAAAGTCTGTTTGGTATTCTTGTGAAAAAAGCGTGCTATCTGAATTTTTCTGATGTGTGTCCTTCAAGTGTTAACAATTGGCGTTTGCGTTCTAATCCGCCGCCGTACCCCCCTAAGTTACCGTTGCTCCTAATCACTCGGTGACACGGTCTGAAAATAGAGACAGGATTTGCACCGACAGCGTTGCCAACTGCCCGAACTGCCTTCGGCTTCCCTATCTGCTCCGCGATCCACTTATAACTGCGTAACTCTCCATAAGGAATCTGCTGGATGGTTTTCCATACGCTGTTTTGAAATGGGGTCCCCCCATCTATTTGGATCGGAATCGCGGAGACATCAAACGGTTTACCGGCAAAATAGCGATCCAGCTGCTCCCGTGCACGGGTCAGCACTGGGTACTGTATGTGAAGGTCTTGAGGTTCGCCAAATGGAAAATGTTCGGTAAAGAAAACATGCGAAATGGTGTTCTGATCCGCTGCTACTATGTTTATACACCCTATCGGAGACGCACAAGAGATAGCTCCGGCGGCAACGTCATCGAGTATATTTTTGTAAGGTTGAATCTCAGCAGTTAGGGCCTCTGAAATTTCTTTAGAAAATGTTTTAAATGGATGCATTTGCATTTTTAATTTGACCTCGAATCTGTTATAGGGTATGCTATACCGCAAACTATGGCTATATTTGAAACGTCTGAACAACTCTATAGTTATATGAGTGAACTGTTTGCAGAAATCGCGACGCTACCAGAAGCGCAAGCGGCACTTAAATCTTTGACGCTGAGCGTCCAGTTTAACTACACTCTGCCTGATTGTACAATGACGTTAACAGTGGCAAATGGCGAATATAGCATCACCCGTGGTATATCTAATAAGCCATCGCCAGATGTTGAACTCACGATGACAGGTGATGTCGCCCACAGGTTTTGGACAGGTGAACTCAACGTCATGGGTGCCATAACCACCCGCGAAATTGGTATCATTGGCTCCCTCGGCAAGGTGATGCGCCTCGCACCGCTCATTAAGACAGCCGTTCGCTATAACCGTGAGCGAGAAATTAATTGCGATTCTTGACACGCAAGGAGACTTCAATGGAAACCGGCAATGCCTTAGAAACAGTTGAACCTTATGTTACGCAGTTGCGGGAAGAAGGTTGGTGCGTCTTGGATGGCGTTATTCCCGCCGATGTCGTTGGTGGCGTGCGTGAAGAAGTTGAAACCTCAGAAGCGGACTATAACGCATTCAGCAAAGAGCGCGGCAGATGGGAACGCAATGTTATCAGTTTCATGCCGAAATTTGCCGAGCATCTCGCAAACGAGCGGCTCCTCGCTACCATCCGCCAATTGTTGGGACCGCAAGTCCGTATCTCCCAGACCGAGTATAAGATTCGTCCCCCGCATTATGAATTGGTGCGCGCATACCACTCCGATTTCCCGTATGATCTGAACCAGAAATGGCACATCCCACAACCGTTCCCGAGCGCAGTCATCGGCATCACAACGCTCTGGATGCTCTCCGAGTTTACAACCGAGAACGGCGGCACTTGGATTGTGCCGAAGACGCATGTAGACCTTCGCAACCCCAGAGGCAAAGAGGACGGTATCGGCGACCGGAACCCGCTTGACGGTGAAATGCAAGCCATTGGGAGTGCCGGTAGCGTGCTTATCATGGACAGCCGAATTTGGCATTCCAACGCAGAAAACCCGAGTGCTGGCAAACGGACGGCTGTCGTTGTTAGATACGCACCGTGGTGGTTGAATTTAGAACTCTTCGGTGTCAATACTGCCACGATTCCCGGTGAGATTTTTGATAGTTTCCCCGAGGATGTCAAAATGCTCTACGAGCACCGAGCAGAAAACCGAGAGCCGACTGTCTGGGTTTAAAGTAGTAGGCACGCACCGCCGTGCCGTGACAAAAATCGTGGTTTAAAGTAGTAGGCACGCACCTCCGTGCCGTGACAAAAATCGTGCTTTGTTATATTTGAAGTGATAGGCGATCATATTTATTTCACGTATCAATTCCCATAACCACACACCTCTTGTTGTAGGAGCGAGCTGTGCTCGCGATCTTTGTACCCTTCAACTTTGGGACTTGACATAGCGATACCAGGCACGCACCGCCGTGCCGTGACAAAAAGGAAAATCTCTTATGGCAACAACACTTGTACACATCGGTGTCCGTACAACCGATCTGGAGAAAAGCATCCGTTTCTGGCGCGATGCACTCGGATTGCAAGTCTTCTCAACGATGAACGGCTGCTACGACCTTACCGATGGTTATCACAATTTCCGTGTATTTCAGCACCGCGGTCCCGAACGTCCCGAACACGTCGGTGGAATGTTGGACTACCTCCACATCGGTGTGCGTGTCCCGAATTTGCGTGAAGCAGCGCAACGGTGTGAAAACCTCGGCTTTGAAATTACTTGGGAAGGCTTAGACGGTAGTAAACCTTACGATCCCAATTCGGATGAACTGCCTTCAGTCGCCTTCAAGGTGGAAGACCCAGACGGTATCGTCGTTGACATTACCGAGCAAGACGATCAGTGGCCCGGTGTCGATATCGAAAGCAAGGCTTGAGATTTAATCTCTCCAATAGGCGCGGTGCCAAACCGCGCCACCTACCTGATTTTATTCGTCGCCACCGAATATCCCCGACAGTATCAGATAATAGAGCAGTGTAAGGATGCTCGTCACTGCCGCTGCGAGATACGTCATAAACGCCGCGTTGAGTACCTTACTGGCGTGGCGATTCTCTTCTGGCGAAAGCATGCCCGCTTCGTCTATTGCAAGTTTTGCACGTCTGCTGGCATCCCATTCAACAGGCAGCGTTATTAGTGAAAAGACGACCGCCACTGAAAATAGGCATGCCCCTATGAATATCAAACCTGTGAAATGGAGCAAAAACCCGCCTATTATCATAAAATACGAAGAAGTTGAAGTAAAATTCGTTGCGGGTACAAGGGCAGTGCGCAGACTTAGCATCCCATAATTATGTGCGTCTTGAATGGCATGTCCTGCCTCATGACAAGCGACACCTATTGCAGAAAGCGACTGGCTGGCATAGACATCCTTAGACAATCGCAATGCCTTCTTACCCGGATCGTAGTGGTCGCTGAGCCAGCCACCAGAGCGTTCAATGCGCACACCGCTAACACCCTGTCTCCTTAGCATCAGTTCGGCAGCTTCTGCGCCGGTCAATCCACTACGAGAACCGACTTTTGAGTATTTTGAAAATGTTGATTTTGTACGGAACGTCGCATATAGAGACAATGCAAGTCCTGGTGCTATAATTATAATATACAGTGGGTCAATCAAACCTAAAAGCATGATAAACACCTCCAAATTATGTTTTTGGTTTCTGTTGTTAAATATTTGTTAGATTAAGAAATTATACGGGATATTGTCCTGAAATTCAAATCATTTTTCTCCCAACTGAAAATTGACGCTATTCCGATAACGTGTTATACTGCAGGATGTGTCTAACCTATAGGAAATGAGGAAAAATAGATGCTCAAAATAATTGATACACACCAACACCTCTGGGATACTGAAAACTTGGAATACCCTTGGCTTGAAGGTTTTGACCTGTTGGCGAAACGGTATACAGCACAAGACTATCGCGAGGCGATTGGCGACCTTAACGTTATCAAATCCGTACACGTCGAGGGGGATCCCGCTGAAACAGAAGTCGTCAAGGAGGTTGAGTGGTTAACGGAGATTGCTCAGACAGATGGCATGATAGGTGCAATCGCGGCGGCAGCACCGTTGGAAAAACCGAACGCCGAGGCGATCCTTGCGCAGCTTGTCGGATTTGGACTCGTTGTCGGCGTGCGCCGGATGGCGTGGCATCATCCCGATCCGCAGTTCTACGCGAGTCCTGAACTGATTAACGGCGTGAAATTGCTGACGAAGTTTGATCTCTCATTTGAACTCTGTGCGAACAGTATGCAGCTGCCCGCTGCAATCGAACTCGTCAAGGCAACACCAGACGTGCGGCATGCGCTTAACCATTGCGGAGGACCCGATATAAAGGGTGGGCAATTTGAACCGTGGGCGACCCATACCCGTGAACTTGCCGGTTTCGAGAACGTCCACTGCAAGGTATCAGGGATTGTAACGACCGCGAGCGAGAATTGGACGCGTGAGGAACTCAAGCCGTATATCCAACATCTAATAGAGGCATTCGGTTATGAACGGCTCATGTTTGGGAGCGATTGGCCCGTCTGTACGCTGGCAGCAACGTATCAGGAGTGGGTAAACGCGCTCTTATGGGCTGTTGAAGATGCGTCAGATGCAGAGAAAAGCAGACTCTTTTACGAAAACGCTTCGGAATTCTATTCGGTATAGAATTGTCTATTCCAACCCGGTAGGTTCGGTTTTCTACCCGCACCATAAGCGTCAATTTAAGAAAAATAACCGTCTTGGTACCAGGTCCGGTAGGTTCGGTTTCCTAACCGAACCGGCTCCTACGCGAAAACCTTGAAGACTTCAAAAACCTCTTCAGTCCCGTAGGGACGGCATTTGTGTAGAAATGTGCATCGGCCCGAAGCCCTAAGCCCCAGAGGGGCGGCATTTGTAGAGATGCTAAAAAATAAAATGCCGTGAAAAATCTAAATTAACACCTACAGTACGGTTTGAAACCTCACCGGATTCACACTATTGGAAAACAACCCTAAGGAAACATTATGCCAAATCAACACGAAACAACAATCACAAACGAATTAGTGAATATCCTACGAAACATGCGACATGCATGGGAAGTAGAAACGGCAGTTCATGCGTTTATCAAGGGCAACAATGAACTTGATGCACTCGTGATTGAGCGAGGCAGAGAACCAGTAGGAATTGAAGCCAAATTTGCTACCACTACCAACGCCAAAAATCTTATTGAACAAGCGGAAACAAGGCTTGTGCTTGAACTTGAAACGGAATACCACGTCGTTGGAAAAACCCTGAATAACGTCATGGCGATCCTTTATCCTGACCGTTTTAAGACGATGACAGGAGCAGATATCAATCCACAACTGCGCAAAGCAGACGATCTCCAGTACAAACTTGTCAATACAGTCGGTGATACCGTTGCACATTTTCCAACAAATGGATGGGCAATAGGTACTGTAGGTGACATCGCAAATGCACTCCACATTGGCGCAATGCCGAATTCCCAACTTGAAGAGGCTGCTGAAGATATGGAGAAAAGCGTCAGCAAAGCAGCATATCTACTTGAAGATGCTATCATTGACCATCCGGCCATCGGCAAGAAAATTGAGACAATTTTACACCAAGAGGTCTTCTCTAAAGCGGAAGATAACACAGCAGAAAAACCGAACGGCCAGACACTCCGCATGGCAGCGTTGATTATCACCGATGCTTTTGTCTTCCAAAGTTCCCTTGCCGGTAAAACAGAGATGGAATCTGTCCGCTCACTCCGACAACTCCTACCGATAATTGATTATGCCGATGTTATAGTATTACAAGTAATCCCTGATTTACGTCTCTGACAAAGGTTTGGATATCTGCGTAATGATTTCTCAATATGCCTTCGACAGTACTCGTTGGGCAATTTCCGCGTTTGAGCCAAATTACTTTTGGTGAATGTCCGTGAATAGCACTTCTCTCACCGAAGTCTGCATCTTTTGACACGACGAGATACCCTCTGGCATGGGCGTAATCCCAGACCTCGGTATCCTCTGCCGTATCTAATCCAGCGTCTTGGACGTGAATGGAATTAGGGAAGAGGTCTGATAGTTGATTTACGAGTTTAGGGGACAGGTTCTGATCGAATAGGAGTTTCATTCGCGTAAATGACCATCTGTGCTTTTTCTCTGTCCGCCGCGTATGCCAAGCATGCTCGGATGTCTGTTTCAGTTAAATATGGGAAATCGTCAAGAATTTCTGCGACTGTCATGCCTGAAGCAAGATATTCAAGCACCTCGTAAACTGTGATTCGCATTCCCCGGATGCACGGCTTTCCGCTGCGTTTACCGGGTTCAATGGTAATAATGTCTGTGTAGTCCATTTGCAGCTCCTTTATCTGATATTATATCACGCCTGAGTGTTATTAATCCATATTTATCTACGAGGTAGAGAGCCGTCACTGCAAAATACTTGTATCATTCGCGCTGTGAACAGGATGTGGATTCAGGTCGTAGTCGCTATCGAGTGAAATATCGTCAAGCAGGACAACCTTTCCTGACCTCGCGGACTGATGCATGGCAAATATCGTCTGGACAACGTGCAAGTTGCTGCGTCCATTCGTGATCGGTTTTTCACCTGTTTGCAAGCATTCCAAGAAGTGAGCCATCACATTCCCGAAAGCATCTGGAAACCATGGCCCATCTATTGACGGTTTAATCTCGCGAGTCTCCGGCTCTGTGAGGTGAACTGTCATGTCATCGCTGTTTCCATAGATCGCCCCTTTGGTGCCTTGGATGCGGATTTCCTCGTGTGGGTGTTGTAAGTTGCGTCCGGGGTTGGCAAGGAATGCCCAGTTACAGGAAAGCAAGCCCTGTACACCGCTCCGACTTTTGAAGAGCGCGACAGAAAGGGTTTCCCCTTCCTCAATTGATCGATTATGTCCGTGTGCTTGACAGTAAACGCTTTCGTATTCACCGAACCATTTATAGACAAGCCCGATATGGTGTACTTGCATCGCGGGGATTAAGTGGCGTTCCGGGAATTCGGTGTAAAATCCGTTGCAGGTTATGGAGACGTGGTAGATTTCGCCGAGGTGTTCAGCGTTGATGTAGGGTTCAACGGCGAGGAAACCGGGAACAAAGCAGGAGTTTTGGTTGACCATGAGCTGCACATTGTGTCGCTCACAGATGTTGACCATTTCAATAGCCTGTTGCATTGACATAGAGAACGGTTTTTGGCAGAGGATATGCTTACCGGCTTCGGCAGCAGCTTTAACAATAGGGGAACGGATCCACGGTTGCACCGCCATGTCAACCACATCCACATCGGTGTCAGCAATTAGATCTGCGATGCGGGTGTATCTTTTATGGATACCAAACGCGTTACCCACTTCGTTGAGGCGTGTAACATCTTTGTCGCAGATTGCAGCAACGTGCAAGTCTCGGCGTTGGTAGCCGAGCAGGTGCTGCTGCCCGATACCCAAACCAATCAAACCGATCCCAAATTCTTGCTTGCCTGCCATTATGTGGGTTGTCCTTTGAAATCAGATGCCCAATCCTTCGTCAATTTCGCGTTGATAAGTATTAATGGATTCATCAAGCATCTGATCCATCTGAACGATTTGTCCTGTTGCACCGGACTCAAGGATTGCATAGGAGACAGCGACAGAACGTGTGCCTTGATAGGCGTTAACTTCAACTTCGCGCGTTCCGGCAATAACTTCAGCAAATTCACCATATTCCATGGCGATATTTTTCGCGTCACCTTGCGCAAACGAGTAGTTCCACAATCGGTCGCCGCCGAACAGGTCTGCTGTGACAGCGTCTAAGTGAAAGTCTGGGACGAGGTCCAAAATCCGTTGGTCGTTAATCGTGTCCTGTCCGTCAATATTCAGGGTGATAGTTCCACCGCCTCGGTCTCCCGGGAGCGTCATAGAGCCTTGGGAACCGTGAATTTTACGGAGCCAGCTGCCTTGTCCCCACGCGCCGTGATCTTCAATATATTGCGCGACTGCCCCGTTTTTGAAAGTCAGCGTGGCATAAGCGGCATCCTCGGCAGTTGCCTCAAATTCAGCAGGCATCTCGCGCTGCCATTTCGTATAGACACCAGCAGGATTAGAGCCGGATTCACCGGTCACTGCGGCAGGATTATGTCGGATAGGTTCATGGAGTCGGGTTTGCGCATAAACGGTGTCAATTTCACCGAGGAGATATTCCATCATGTCAGCATAGTGGACACCGACATCGAGCAGTACACCACTCTGGTCTTTCTGATGTCGCCAGACGGAGATAAGCATGCGGTTGTTGCCTCCGATGGCATGATGGATAAGGAAGCGAGGTGTGCCGATAACTTCCGCCTCAAGCAGTGCTTTGGCAAGTCGGTTGATCGGGTCCCGTCGATAGTTCTCTGCGACGCTGAGGATTGCATCAGATGCCTCAGCGGCGCGCCGAATGAGATTACACGCGCGGACAGTTAACCCCATCGGTTTTTCGACCATAGTGTGCCAACCGCGTTCGAGCGTTTCAATAGCAACAGTGTGGTGATACGGTGGCGTGGTTGTCACATCCACAGCATCGACACCGACTTCAGCGAGTTCTTCGAGGTTTCCAACGACAGTCGGTTTTTCACCAAAACGTTCTTCTGCTTGTGCAGCGAGTGACTCGGCATTGGCAAGGACCGGGTCGCATGCACCGACAAGGCTAAACCGTGTCCATCCTGCCCGATGGAGTTCTGCTAACCCATACATGTGCCGGTGTCCCATCCCGCCACATCCTACGATTGCCAATTTAATTTTATCCATGTTACCCTCTTTTTAGTTTAGGAGTGCTTCTAACCGTTTGAGATCAGCTTCCATTTGCGCTGCATTGTCACGGTAGTGTTGGGAACGGCTAAGCACCTTATTGGCATATTTTTTACCGCTGCTGATAAGGGGACCAGCGACTTTCACCTTACCGGGACCGATGTTATAAGCACCGAGCGCCAAAGTCAGGTTACCTCTATATTTCTCTAAAAGCCTCTTAAAATAAGTTAAACCGGCGTGCAAGTTTTTGTGTGGATCAAATCGTTCGTCTATGTATGAATCAAGTTTCGGCTTCCGTTTGTCCTGATACTTCGGTACTGTAAGTCCAAGTTCACGGGCAGTTTCGGGCATCATCTGCATCAATCCCCCTGCGCCGTTCTTAGACACGGCGATCAGATTAAAGTTGGATTCAGCGTAAATGATAGCGAGCATGAGATCGACATCAATATCGTATTGCTTTGCTATTTGGACGGCCGTGTCCGTGAACTTCGGTTGTTCTCTTTTTTCTGTTTCAGTTGCCGATTTGGATATAGGGGTTTGCGGTGCACTTAAGACGACTGCCTCAGGCTTGTGTGAGATAGGTTGTGTCGTTCCAAAAGACATGCCTATTGAAACGAGATGTTTGTGCTCGAGATTTTCTTGGTTGAGGTAGGTGTAATGCAGCTGCTTACCCAATTGGTTAAGTGAAAATCCGAGGCTCCATGATTGAGGGGGTGCCTCGTCGCCAAAGGTAAATGTTGATCCGACGCGAGCCGCAATTGTATCGCTTCCGATTTCTAAGCTTGTCCCGAGGCATAGCGGTGTAATATCTAACCGATTGTGCCATCGGATAAGCGGATGGGGTGTAAGTACAGCCCCGAGAGCCAGTTGCTGGTCAAAGGTTTGTAAAACTTGTCCATTTCTATGCCGAATGGTAACGCCAGAAATATCGCGTAACCGTATGCCGACAGCAAAGTGCGTATTAAGTGCTGTCAGCACACCGATGTCATAATTTTGTGCCCAGCGGCTGCCGTAATAAGCGGCGCGACTATACCCTGTGCTGGCACCGAGTTGCAAAGGACCGAATTTCCTTGCATAAGAGAACAGTGCCTGATTATTGCCGAGTTCAAAACTACCGATCGGGTTTGCAACATGATCTGATAAAAACCGATCGCCGCCATTTAAGTCGAGGAAATTGACACCGAATGTACCGATAGGTTTGATAGGATAAGCGAGGGAGACAGCCCCTTGAGACAGGTCGTAAATCAGGTTTCCACGCTGCAGCGTTGCAAGCCCCGCAGGGTTCCAGAGGGGGCTTGTCGCATCGTCTGCACTGCTGATAAATGCGCCACCCAATCCAATGCCACGCGTACCAACTTCAGGTCTTAGGTTGATCGGATCTGATGATGTGCTTTTTTGACCGAGAAAATACGAGAATAGGAGAAAAGCAGCCGCTACGAGTAGCAGCCCCCATTTACGGTATGGTAATGTACTTAGTTGGTTTTTCACTTCTGCCTTTGTACCTAATTTCAAAATGTAAATGGGGTCCGGTGGATATACCAGTATTTCCGGACAAGCCAATGACTTTGCCTTGGCTTACAGTTTGTCCAACTTTTACTCTGATGCGTGACAAATGCCCATACCAAGTGGTAAAATTGCCTTCATGTTCTATACCGATGATTTTCCCGTAACCGCTTCTCCGCCCAGCAAAGATGACTCTACCTGCCTTGGAAGCGTAAACACGGGTGC
Source organism: Candidatus Poribacteria bacterium (assembly GCA_009845545.1). Classification (GTDB taxonomy): domain Bacteria; phylum Poribacteria; class WGA-4E; order WGA-4E; family WGA-3G; genus WGA-3G. The sequence goes on along the minus strand of VXZK01000197.1, from coordinate 751 downwards.
CTGTGGCGGCACGGAAGTCAATTCCAGCATGGTGTTGGTAGCGCCCCGTTACGGGGTGAGGTCGGTAGCCGTACTTTGACGTAACGACTAAGGGGACCCGGAGCGGTTTTCCGAAACCGGGGCCACGCTCACTAATCCGTATCATTCTGCCAATCTGGAGGCTGCGTGGCGAGGAGATACCGTTAATCCTCTGCAGGTCACGTACCTCAACGTTATGGCGGTGTGCGATCCTCCACAACGTATCTCCGGGTTGAACCTTATACCACATATCTTCAAATGTGAGACCTTCTCCGGGGATACGCAGCGTTCTTCCAGTCCGTATGCGATGTGCTGATTTAATACTGTTCGCTTGGATAATCGATTTGAGGGGTACTTGGTACTTCTGAGCGATTTCCGATAATGTTTCACCTTTCTGAACCAGATGTTGTTGAACACCTGCAGCGGATGCTGTTCCGAAAAGTGTCCCTACAAACAAAACAGCGATAAGAATGTAAATTAACCTTCTCTTCATTTGGTACCCTGATAAAACAAAACAGAAGCGACCCTGTCAAAATTTGGGCAGTGCGAATATTGCTCACTTAGACAGAATCTGCGACTACTACCTAATTTCTAACGGTCAGTAAGACGTTTTTCGTGTCTGTAAAAATTTGTGTATCAGTTTCAATTCCGGAAGAACCGACTGAAACAACTTCGCTAATCACAGTTACAACAAGTTGAATAACTTCAACTCGGACATTCTCTCCATTTAGGG
>VXZK01000148.1 GCA_009845545.1 Candidatus Poribacteria bacterium | reverse complement strand
GGGAAGGGGGGTCCCCACCCGTTACTGGGAAGGGGCACCGGACTTCGTCAAGAGATTACCGAATTAATTTTTAATATTCGTTCTGCTAGCCCTGTGATTGCTACTGCCGCCCTTCAACCAAGGCATCAACAACCGTTGGATCGGCAAGGGTCGAAGTGTCACCGAGATCAGAGATGTCGCCTTCCGCGATTTTGCGGAGAATGCGGCGCATAATCTTGCCTGATCTTGTCTTCGGCAGCGCAGGTGTAAACTGAATCTTGTCCGGCGTGGCAATCGGTCCAATATGTTGTCGGACTGCTTGTTTAATACCCGTTTCTACCGCATCAGATGCAGATTCACCCGTCATGAGTGTGACATACGCGTAGATACCTTGCCCTTTGATATCGTGTGGATACCCGACGACTGCCGCTTCCGCGACGGATTCATGTTGACCGATTGCCCCTTCAACCTCCGCTGTACCCAATCGGTGGCCTGAAACATTCAGCACATCGTCCACGCGCCCGGTAATCCAGTAGTAGCCATCTTCATCGCGCAGCACCCCATCGCCTGTCATATAATAGCCAGGGAATCGGCGAAAATAGGTCTCTAAAAACCGCTCATGATCCCCATAAACCGTTCGCATGATGCCGGGCCACGCTGTTTTGATACACAGATAACCTGTTGCAGGGTTACCCTCCACTTCGTTGCCTGCCTCATCTAATATGACGGGTTCAATCCCAAAGAAAGGGAATGTCGCGGAACCCGGTTTTAACGGTGTTGCAGCCGGCAGCGGCGTCATCAGAATACCGCCAGTCTCGGTTTGCCACCATGTATCCACAATCGGGCACCGTTTCTCACCGACGATGTTGTAATACCACAACCATTCCGGTTCTTTGATCGGTTCACCCACCGTGCCGAGTAACCTGAGTGTAGACCTATCGTATTTTTCGACCCATGTATCGCCTTCCTTCATCAACGCCCGCAGTGCCGTCGGAGCGGTGTAGAAAATATTAATCCGATGCTTTTCGACGACTTGCCAAAAACGTCCAAAGTCCGGATAGTTCGGCACGCCTTCAAACATAATGCTAATCGCACGATTCGCGAGCGGACCGTAGATGATGTAAGAGTGCCCTGTAATCCAGCCTATATCGGCGGTGCACCAGTAGACATCGCCTTCGTGGTAGTCAAAGACCTGTTGGTGTGTATAGGACGTATAGACGAGATAACCACCAGTGGTGTGCAAAACGCCCTTCGGTTTTCCAGTTGAGCCAGAAGTATACAAAATAAAAAGCGGATCTTCAGCATTCATCACTGTTGGTTCACATTCTGTGTCGGCATCTGCCATCGCTTCATGCCACCAGATATCGCGCGAAGTGTCAAAATCGACGGTATCTCCAGTACGTTCCACGACGACCACCTTTTCAATAGATGGACATTCTGCCACAGCGGCATCAGCATTCGCTTTCATCGGTATATCGCTACGCGGACCCCGCATTGCCGTGTCTTGCGTGATGAGCATCTTACATGCCGAGTCATTAATCCTATCTCGGAGCGATTCCGCTGAAAATGCCCCGAAGACGATGGAGTGAACAGCACCAATCCTCGCACACGCCAACATCGCAATCGCCAACTCTGGTATCATCTGTAGATAAATACAGACGCGATCGCCTTTTTCAACACCTTGTGCTTTCAGTACATTGGCAAACTTTTTGACCTCAGCGAGGAGCGCATTGAAACTGAACGTCTTATCTTCGGATGGATCATTTCCCTCCCAGATAATCGCGGTTGCATCACCGTGTCCTGCCTCTACATGCCGGTCAAGGCAATTATAGCAAGCGTTCAGTGTGCCACCTTCAAACCATTTAATATCGCCGTTAACAAAGTCATAATCGCGAACGGTATCCCATTTCTGATACCATGTCAACCGTTCCGCAACCGTTGCCCAAAACGCTTCTGCGTCTTGAATCGATTCGGCGTATTGCGCCTGATACGCATCCAGACTATTGACATGTGCATCACCGATCGGATAAGCAGTCTCCACCGGTGGAAAAATATTGTTAGCCATCTTATATTTTGATCTCCTCTACAAATCAATCTCCAGTTCTCAAGATACCTCTACAAGTTGTATAGAACATATTTTATAGGAAAACAGTGTAGATGTCAACTGCAATTGGAGGATATTTTTATAAGAACGTGAGTTTGATGACGCTGAGCAATTCCGAAATTGCAAATACACCTTGCGTTTCTAATAGAAAATGAAGTATAATTATCAATCAACGAACTGTTTATTTTTCATTGCATAGCGGGTATGAAACGATTGTCAATAGGAACAGACAACCAATAGAAATACAATATTACCGGGATCCAAACGGCAGGCAACCTTTCATTGAATGGTTTAAATCCATTCGAGATAGAAACACGCAGCAGAGAATTGACAAACGACTTGCGAGGCTTGAAGATGGCAATTTGGGTGATTGCCAATCTGTCGGTGGAGGCGTTTTTGAATTGCGCCTTCACTTCGGACCAGGATATCGCATCTATTTTGGTCAAATTCAAAATACACTCGTCCTTCTGCTTTGTGGTGGAGATAAAAAATCACAACAAGGGGACATTGACATCGCAAAAACCTATTGGCGGGAATATAAGGAGACACATCAATGAGAGAAATGGGAAACTGGCGCGAGTATCGAATTAGAAGACTTGCTAATGATCAGGAGTCAGCGATTGACTTGCTTGAATTGACATTGGAGGAATACCTTGCTGATGGTGATTTGCCCTTCTTCCTGAAGGAGCTGCGGGTTTTTATAGCATCACAAGGTGGAGTCGTTGAAATTTGCAAACGAACGGGTATTGATACCGAAACGCTTTTAAATATGTTCGCTAAAGAGGATGCTACACAATTATTAGATACGTTTAGTTCTCTGTTGGACGCGCTTAAGCATCATCCGGTGATTGAAGATGCACACGCTAAGCATCTATCACCTGCGAAACAGATGCCAACCAGTCGATAGCAGTTTGTTCGTCCTGCTCAATAGCGATTTCGACTGCCCGCTTTGCACATTCCAGAAGGTCTTTGGCACGCTTGCGTAAGTTGAAGGATTCATCGACGTTCTGTTTAATTCCAGACTGTTTCTCTTTGGGCAGAATGGGAATAGGAAAATCCAGAATGTCATCGTCATCTAAGGTCGGATATGATGTTCCAGTGTTCGGTTTCCATGACCACGTTAGGAAAAGTTTAGAACGTAAGCAAGCCAATAGAGTTTCTTTGTCAATTTTCCCGTTTTCCCTCAAAACACAGAAGGCACCGCTCCCGACGTATCCATCTTCCTGAATAACAGTAATAGCCCCTCTGTAAGTCCTAACTTTAGAGATAACAATATCGCCCTTTTTCAAAACGCGCTTCGCATTCGCAGGTAAATCTTTACCCAAGACTTCTTCCTCTACTATCTCTCCAGTGGAAACATTAACGCTGCCTATCTCTACATAGCGATATAATTTTTCCGGTTCTATCTCAAAAATGCTCGTGTTCTGCTCAAATTCATTTCTAATGCTGGTATGCCCATTTGAGTAGTTTCTTATGCCCTTTTCTATATCCTCGTATTTCGGTTGGAAGTAATCCGCGTCAATGCGTTCTGCGCGTTGCATGCTCGCATAATCCGTGGCAAAGGCTAACGTGTGCTTCGGTTGCCAATCAGCGAGTCCGAGTTCACTCAAAAGAAGGATTTGGGTTTCGGCACACCGGGTTTTTGATAATTCTGTTAGTTCTTTGGAACGGAGATAGGTTTTCTCTATCTCCGTTTGAAGGTGTTCCCAACTCGGTCCAGGAATTTGATATAAAAAGGGCGGAGCAATATGCGGCTGTGCACTGCCATATTTACCCCGCTCTATTAACGCTTTACCGTGCTTGGTATTGAGAAAAATAGTGAGAAAGAAAGGATTTAAGTCGCCGCTTTGGATGATAAGGGTATCCGACATTGATATAGCAGGGCTATCTTCAAGGTAGATAGCACATTGACCTACATTTGCACCTGAGCGCATTATCAAAATGTCTTTATAGTCAATACCTTCGCCAAATTATCCGGGTCTAATTTGAGGGGAGGTGTAGTGAATGG
>VXZK01000186.1 GCA_009845545.1 Candidatus Poribacteria bacterium | reverse complement strand
TTAAGGATACTCATAAATTGTTGCAAGAAAATGACAATATTATGATTTTTTTATGCTTGGCGGGTTTTTTCCGGATCGTTGACGGTTGGTGGCTAATTCCTACTACAAATTGTAGCTGATCCCAAACGAGAACGATCTACCGAGCCTGTACTCAAGATAGGTTGCCGCTCCTATATTGTAATGGACGTAGGGATCAAGCAGGTTTTTCGCAGAAACGCTGAATTTGAAATGATTTGCGACCGTCCGACTAAAGTTCACATCCAGTTGTCCACGGGGTTGCTCATATACATCTGGTGCGCCGTGGTTCCCCACTTCAGAGAGCCTCCGTCCAAAAATGTTATACGCAACCGCACTTGAAATACCCCAGTTAGGCTCCTCATAACCGACGGACACATTCACGATGTAAGGACATTGTCCCTGTAGCGGACGCTCCGAAGAAGTCTGAATGCCGACATCCTCCGGCAAAACAACTCGCGAGGAAATCAGCGCAGCGTTGGTATTAATCGAAAAGTTACGCAACGCATCTGTGAGGATACCTAAATTCTGACGTGTTTCTAACTCCAAGCCGTAATTGTGGGCACTTTCGGCGTTTTCATAAGTGATTCGGACTTCAGCTTGGGGTTGGACGATCTGCTCAATCGGTTTTTGGAAGCGTTTATAGAACGCACTTACCGCCAAAATGCCACCTATCTGCGGAAATGCCTCCCAGCGGAGATCGAAATTGTCGATCTGCGTCCGTTCCAACTCTGGGTTGCCAAGGATCGTTCTGCCGCCGACGAAATCTGTAAACTCAAAAGGCGCAAGTTCCCTGAAATCCGGGCGCGTGATCGTACGAGATGCCGCAAGACGCAAATTCATCCGTTCTGTTAGGCGATGCGTTACATTTAATCCCGGCAGCCAATCGAGAGTTTCCAGACTCGCTATAAGCGGTCTTACTGAGGCAGAGAACGGATCGTAGGTTGTAACCGTTTGATCAGAAGATTCCAACCGGACACCGCTCATCACCTGCCATTTCGCGGAAAGCGGTAAATCCAGCATCATGTAACCTGAGTAGATGTTGTGATCTGCCAAGTAGTTATCGGTAGAACGCGTCGATTCTCGCAATTCAAAAACACGGGGCGCAATATTTTGGGTTTGGAAAAGTATTTCAGGTTGAGCGGAGAGATTGACCGTAGCATCTACTTGGTCAGAAGGCAAGAATCTAAATCTGCGTACATCGAAGGTGCGGGCTCGATCTCGGAGCAAACCGCCAAATTTGAACAGACCTTCCGTGCCAATCCGAACTTTCCAATCAACGCGAGCGTTGTACTCATCGTCCTCAAGATCAAAGAAAAATCGGCTTCCACTTTGTGTAACATCCCGGAATACGAAGGTGCCATCGCCTCTATCTTCGTAGATATTCTCGCGCGTATCGGGTTCATCGCGCGCCGCACGTGAATAGGTCAGCCGCCACTCCATAGAAACAGCAGCATCTTCCGGGGCTTCTAACGCAGGATCAGGTTCGCTAAAATTGAAATCATGCATACCGGCGAACTGCCCAGAAAAAAGTTGGCGTTCAACGTATCGGAGTCGCGTACTCCGCATATCCGTGTTTCTATCGGCGTTGAAGCCTTCCCATGTTCGGGTCTCGTTTTCGGCAGTATGTGTGAAAAGCGTCCGTAAGCTGATGAGGTGTTCCGGTGAGAAGCGGAGACTCGTGTTTAAGACTGTCCCCCAATCTACCTCGTTACCGCTCCGTTCCACGGCGTAGGAGGTTACAGGTGAGAGGGTCTCGTTCAGACCGATGCGGAAGGCGTTGCGAACCTGGGTATCGTAACTATGGCTGTTTCCGTAAGAGATGACACCCAAATAACCGAACTGTTTGCCAAAAATCGTATTGTTATTCCCAAGGCTAAATTTATAGCCTTGATTCACTGGGAGCGTTTGACGTTCCGGAGACCAGACATTCTCAAACGATTGCCCAAATGCCTGAATCTCTGTAGGCGTAAAGCCAGCGGAGGTAAAACGCCCACGCTCTCGGATAGGCACATCTGCTGCCTGATCTTCAATAATACTCGGGAGTTGACGCGAACCGTCGTCAAAGCCTAAAAAGTCGTAGTCTCCACCCGGATAAGTCAAGCCTTCTTCACCGGTTGCCTGTGTATTGAAACCTGTTGACATCGATAGGGACATCGTCAACTCTTCCGGGAAGTCTTTCGTGAACACTTGGACGGAACCGCCTGCGAAGCCGCCCGGTTGGTCAGGCGAGAAGGTCTTTACCGTCTGTAGGCTCGCAAGGAGGCTTGCCGGAAAAATATCCATAGGCACAACCCGTCTGTTCGGTTCAGGACTCGGAATTTCGACATTATTCAAGAGTGTGTTACTATAGCGTTCGCCTAATCCACGCACAAATACATAACGTCCACCGACAATGCTGACACCTGTCACCCGTTTAATAACCTCACCGGCAGACGCTGCCGGGAGCCGGCTAATCTCTTCCGTACTGATGCTATCCTCAATTCGGGAGCTACGCATCCGTTGTTCAAGCAGCCCACGCTCACTGGATTGACTCAACTGGACCGGCATCTTAATCGCATCCAGTTTCACCACTTGCGCCACCAATAGGACGCGAAGCGGTTCCGGGGTTTCGCCCGCTTTTACTTCAAGATCAGGAATGACATAGGTGTTATAAAACGACGCGCTTGCTTGAATTTTGTAAGTACCGATCGGTAATTCCAGCGAAAACGCACCCGTCTCGTCAGTTGTTACACGGATTTGGGTATCAGTAACCCTAATTGTTACATCTGGCAGCGGTACTTCCGTATTGCTGTCTACAATAATACCTGTTATTGTCACGAGTTGTTGCGTTTCACGGTTATCAGCACTGACATTGCACAGCGCAAGCCCCGTACCGATTATCATGAGCAACAGGTATCCGATACGAAGTCGTCCGGCAACGGGTGAAGCCTGCAAACCCATATTAAAAAGTCCTCTCATTTTATATTTTATCCCTTTAGGCAAATTTGAAATCCTCGTATAATTTTCTAAGGTGCAAAAAGTGTTCCGCCAACATTTCTATTTCCAATACTATTTCAACGACAAAAATTGTAATCTCTGAATGCAACAAAAATGTGTTTTTTTTGTCAAAAAAATAGAAAAACGGTTGGAACTCAGTTGTCCGTACGATTTTTCTGCGAAAAATCTTTTGGTTATCAGCTATCCGTTAAGAGGGGCTTGTGGTAGTTGAGGCTACTGGTCAAGCAACAGCAAACCTCTTTAACTGACAACTGACGACTGACAACTATTCCCTTGCTATTTTCTCTTCTAAACCCTATAATAATTAAGTGTGTGTTATTCGGTTGTGGGGGAGGTAGATCAATGATCGCCGAGCTGCTTCGCAAAAGCATTCATTTATCAGGACTCATCCTGCCGGTTATCTATCTCTTCTTAGATAAACCGACGATGTTGGTTTTAATGGGGATACTGATGGGTTTCGCGCTTGTCGTGGAATTGGTGAAGTGGCTCTCTCCGTCTTTCGGCGAGTTCTTTTTCCAAATTTTCGCTTCCCTCCTCCGCACGCACGAGCGTAAAGGTGCGATAACAGGCGCGACCTACTATCTCATCAGTGCGTTCCTATGTATTCTCTTATTTGCTAAGACGCTCGCTATTGTCTGTATCTTTTTTATGATATTAGGGGATATGGCAGCCGCGTTGGTCGGTAAAAAGTGGGGGAGGACGAAACTCCTCGGTAGAAAAAGTTTAGAGGGAAGTGCAGCGTGTTTCGTTGTTTGTGCCGCAATCGCTTTGGTGAAATTAAACCCTGTTATAGCAATCGTTGGTGCCTTGGTCGCTACAATCGTGGAACTCATGCCCTTCCCGATTGACGACAACCTGACGGTGCCGCTTATCTCAGGGGCAGTTATGCACCTTCTAATGTAAAGTAGCAGTCAGAGGAATGGTTATCAGTTGTCAGGTCTCGGTTATCAGTTAAGAACCACCTTGTGGCAGTCATGTTGACTTTATCCCTTACAAAAACCCTCTTTAACTGACAACTGACAACTATAGTAAAATTTAGAATTAATAGGACACTCCGCGCCGGTTCGGTTAGGAAACCG
>VXZK01000037.1 GCA_009845545.1 Candidatus Poribacteria bacterium | reverse complement strand
ATTTATAGCAAAATCCAAAAATAAATGAACACTTTTAAGAAGACAACCGCCCTAACCCCCCTTATCAGGGGGGAATAAGATGGGAATCGCTTCGATTTGATGTGTTTCAATAATTATGGGCTTTACTATAAAATATTAATCTTCTGAGGCACAGAGAAAGGACTCTACAATGTTTGTTTGTGTAGCTTGTGGCTATTTGTGGAAAGAAGCGGCTAGCCCACCGGAAGAGTGTCCAGCCTGCACTGCTCCGAAAGAGAAATATATTCCTTACGATGACCGGGCGGAACGGTGGGTAAAACGTGCAGTGGCCGCCCATGTCATGTATCCAGACGAAGAAGGTGCAGACCTCCGCGCAGAGAATTCTGCCCTCTCATCACACATCAGATTTGCCCTTGTCGGGTTACTGGGTGATGTTAAAAAAGAGTAAAGCGTAGGGAGCCTCGATGAATCAATCGAGGCTTCTTTCGCCTTTGTTCTACAATTTATAGTAGGTTTCAGAATTAAGAGGGCACTCTCAAACAATTTCTGATGCTCTCATGGTCCTTGAAAGTACCACAGGAGACTAATGGTTTCCTATGCTACAAAAAGCGTGTCGCAAACTAAAACTTTGTGCTACAAATATGTAGGATTAATTCTGAGTTTCACTATAATTTTCCAGTTGAAGTTTATATGAGAAAACCGTGTACCCCGTCTTATGACTGAGGGGTTTTTATATGGAAAGGAAGCGGCATATTCTGAGTTAAAAACTGCCGTGATTATCTAAAATGAAACTAATACGTTACTTGCTGATCTTATTCCTTGTTGCGTTGAGCGGAATAGCGTCAGCACAAGATCTTGCAGACCGTGTGGTGGAGCATGTTTTTCCCAACGGTCTGAAGTTGTTGATGATTAAACGTGACACCTCGCCGACCGTCGCGCCGTACATCCTGTTTAAAGCGGGGTCCGTGGATGAGTCGGACGATACGCGTGGTATTGCTCACATGTTAGAACACATGCTGTTCAAAGGTACGAAAACGATCGGCACAAAGGACTATAAAAAAGAAAAAGTCGTGCTTGCTGAAATTGACCGGATAGGCGATGCTCTCGACCTGGAACGTGCGAAAGGTCCAAGAGCAGATGCTGATAAGGTTGCCGAATTGGAAAAGGCACTTAAAGCACAACAAGAGCTCGCGAAAGAGTGGATTGTCACTGGTGAATATACTGAAATCTATACACAACACGGTAGCACAGGGTTCAACGCTGGTACCTCTGTTGACTACACGATTTACACAGTGGAATTGCCATCTAACAAGTTAGAGTTGTGGGCGCTGCTTGAATCCGACCGTCTTAAAAACGCTGTGCTGCGTGAATTTTATGTGGAACGTGAAGCAGTGAAAGAGGAACGCAGGATGCGTGTAGATACGAGTCCGGGTGGCAAACTCTATGAACAGTTTATCGCTGCTGCGTTTACGGCGCATCCCTACGGCATGCCGATTATCGGGTGGCCCTCCGATATTGCGATGCTGAATCGGCGCAAAGCGGAAGAATTTTTCAAGATCCACTACGCGCCCAATAACTCCGTCATGGTGATTGTGGGGAATATTGACATAGACGATACGATTGCGCTTATTGACAAGTACTTCGGTGATAGGCAGTCCCAACCGCTTCCGAGCGAAGTGACAACTGAAGAACTATCGCAGGAAGGCGAACGCCGGATTGAAGTCGAATATGACGCGGAGCCGCAGCTGATGATTGGCTATCATAAGCCGACCCTTCCACATTTTGACGACTATGTGCTGGATATGATTAGCGCGATCCTTTCGGATGGACGTACTTCCCGATTCTACAAAAACATTGTTGAGGAGGGGATAGCCGTTTCTGTTAATTCAATCAATGGGTATCCAGGTGCGCGTTACAATAATCTTTTTGTTCTAAATGGCACGCCCCGTTCACCACACACGACCCTTGATGTTGAAGCAGCCATCTATGCGGAACTGGAACGGCTTAAAACTGAACCTGTTTCGGAAAAGGAATTTAAACGGATTCTTAAACAGGTTGATGCCAGTTTCATCCGGAACCTCAGTTCAAACGCAGGAATGGCGCAGCAGTTGGCTTTCTATGAAGGCATCGCTGGCGACTGGCGCTATATCCTGGGTTGGCGCGAAAACATGTATAAAATTACGCCAGAGGACATTATGAAGGTCGCAAAAACGTATTTCACGAAAAGCAACCGCACCGTCGGCACCCTCGTCAAAAAAGAGGATGTAGCCCCCGCCGGTGACGACGCGGAGGATAACGAATAATGAAGGGACGAACATCTACCGGGCTTGTCATCGCAGTACTCATCACCTGTTTCATCGTGTGCGGTGTCCAGCCTACATTTGCGAAACCGCACGAAGAGCTCACCTTTGAACCGATTACGTTTAAACCGCCGGTTCCAGATAAACGGGTACTCTCAAATGGGATGACCCTCTACCTGCTTGAGGATCACGAGTTACCACTTTTCAACATCAACGGCTTGATTAAAACTGGGAACATCTATGATCCGGCGGATAAAGTGGGGTTGGCATCCATCTGCGCGGGCGTTATGCGCACTGGCGGAACAGTGGCGCGTGAACCGGACATGTTGAATGAGGAATTGGAATTTATGGCGGCTTCCGTTGAAGTCGGTATGTCGCGTGAATATAGCACAGTTAACCTTTCAACGCTTGCAGAGGACATTGAAAAGGGATTAGAAATCTTTGCGGATGTCCTCAGAAATCCTGCTTTTCGTGAGGAAAAATTGGAACTTCGCAAGCAACAAGCGGTTGAAGGCATCCGCCGCCGAAATGATAATCCTATCCAACTTGCGTGGCGTAACTTCTCAGCACTCCTATACGGGACGGATCATCCATTCGGGTGGTATTCTGAAATTGAAGGGATCGAAAGCATCACCGTTGATGATCTCAAAGCGTTTCATGCGAAGTATTATCACCCGGACAATATGATGCTCGCGATTACGGGTGATTTTGATACCGAAACTTTGATTCCGCAACTTGAAGAGGTGTTTGAGGGATGGGAATCCACAGAAATAGCGTTTCCAGATGTTCCAATAGTAGAGGCGACCTCGGAACCGTCTGTCAATTATATTTTCAAAGATCTCCCTCAGTCGGTAATGCTCATTGGGCATTTCGGTATCAAACGCACGCCCGATTTCCCGGACTATTTCGCGCTCCGCGTCATGAACGATATTCTCGGCGAAGGTGGTTTTACCTCGCGTCTCATGCGGGAAGTCCGTGAGAAGCACGGCCTCGCCTACATGGTAGGCAGTATCATGCAAACAAGCTACTACACGAATCCGGGGGAATGGTTCGCTTACTCGCAAACCCGTACGGACAAAACAGCAGAGGCGATTTCGCTCATTATTGATGTCGTCAAAGGGCTCCGAGATACCCCCGTGCCGCAGGCAGAGCTGCAGCGTACGAAAGATTCGCTCATCAATTCGTTTGTCTTCGGTTTCGAGAGCAGTTCTCAAATCGCTTTTCAACAGATGATGCTTGCTTATCGTGGTTTTGCGCCTGATTTCCTTGAAACCTTTACCGATAACATTGCCAAAGTCACAGCGGAAGATGTGCAGGCAGTGGCGCAAAAGTATCTTCACCCAGACGCACTCACGATTGTTACTGTCGGGAATAAAGAGAGTTTCGACCGACCGCTTGACGAGTTTGGCGAGGTTAACGAGATTGAGATAGAGCAACCGGCACCGCCACCAGCAGAACCGATGCCAGAGGCGAGTGAAGCGGACATGGCGAAAGCTAAAGAAATTCTTGCGGCAGCAGTTGAGGCACACGGTGGGCTTGAGAAGTTGAAATCCGTCAAAAACATTGTCATGGAAGCGCGCGCTTCTGCCAATACACCGGCAGGACCGATGCAAGTAGAAGGCAAATCGTACTACGTTTACCCTGATAAGTTTAGACAGGATATGAAGATGCCCCAGGGTGAAATGGCTTATGTCTTCGATGGCACTGCTGGATTCGCCATGACACCGATGGGGGTTCAACCGATTCCACCGCAGATGGCTAATAGTTTCAAAGATGCGGTTTTCCGAGAGAATGTATGGCTTTTGGCGAACCTTTCACAAAACAATATCCCGATCCAATATGCCGGTACAGAAGAAGTGCAAGGTAAGCAAGCACATGTTCTGGCTGTTCAACAACCGTCCGGAGAGATGTTGAAGGTCTTCATTAGCGACGAGACGTATTATATTGTGAAAATCTCTTATCGCGAGGCTGCTCAAGGGACTACAGTGGACAGGGAAACGCTCATGAGTGATTATCGCGATGTTGAGGGCATTAAAGTGCCGTATCATATTGTGCAGAATGTGGACGGTCAACCCTTTAGCGAAAGCAGCGTAACTGGTATCACATTGAACGCTGAAATTGACGCATCGCTATTTCAGGAGCCAGAATGAAAACGTTAGATTTGCGTGTCCGTTACTTTCAGGATAGTACACCCGCAGATGTACCGTGCCGTGAAACGGCATTCATCCGCCGTGAGTTTGAGATGCCGTTAGCGGTTGATGAGACGGCTTTGGTACTCGTGGATCTGTGGAACGTGCATTTCATCGAAAGCTGGATAGAACGCGCGGCACAGATAACGACTGAGTGCGTCGTGCCAGTGATAGCTGCGGCGCGGCAAGCAGGTTTGACGATTGTGCATGCACCATCGCCACCGGTGGCAGAGCAGTATCCGCAACTGAAACGCCACAAGCCGCCTGAACCGTCAACACCTTCGGCGTGGCCGCCCTCCGATTTCCGTAGTCGTGAGGGTGACTACGCCGTTTACCGTGGACCGCGCAGTCAACCGCCGGGTATCGGTATTCATTGGGATAAACTCGCTTCACAACTCGCTGTCTCGCCTGCAATTGATGTACAAGATGATGACTTTGTTATTGCAACGGGGCAGCAGTTGCATGCGTTGTTGGAGGAACGGCGTATCTTACATCTGATCTTTGCTGGTTTCGCAACGAATTGGTGTGTATTGGGCAGGGATTACGGTATCCGATCTATGTCAAGGTATGGTTATAACATGGTGCTACTCCGCGATGCCACAACGGGTGTGGAATTCCCAGATACCTACGATAATCTGTTCACAACGGAGATCGCTATTCGGGAAGTGGAGCAGCAGTATGGGTTCAGCGCGTCGAATGCTGATTTCTTTGCGGCTGTTGAGGGGCATCCAGCGTAAGACATTTTCGACACGACAGATGTGTTTTGATGAAAATACAATGTAGTCAATAGGGTTCTTATTGAACCTACAACGGGCGGAAACAGTTCCGTCCGTTTTACTTTGCAAAATCGGTGCTAATCTGGTATACTGACTGGTGGGATTAATGGTAAAAGTGTAAAGTTGTTAGGTGCCAAACTTAGTATGCTGAACTTGAGTCAGCGATAGATTGTTTCAAACCTCGGTTTATTTTTATGAGCAGAGATCCCGTCCTTAACGTTAGTTTTTTTCGTACTGATGTCGGTCGGGCACCTGTCCAACAATGGCTCAAAAACCTTGATGACGCAGATAGAAAGGCTATAGGTGAAGACATCAGGCTCGTACAATTTGGTTGGCCCATGGGCATGCCTCTTGTTAGGAAAATGGAAGAACATCTCTGGGAAATTCGTAGTCGCCTCAGCAAGAGACGTATTGCCCGGATTTTTTTTACCGTTAGAGATAGTCAGATGATCCTTCTGCATGGCTTCATTAAGAAATCGCAAAGGACTCCACAGAGGGATTTGAATTTGGCCCGTAATCGAAGTAAATTATGGCAAAGCGAGGGATCTTAATATGAATAAGTACGAAGGGGCTAGCTTTGAGGATTTTCTCGCAGAGGAGGGGATCCTTGAAGAGGTAACAGAACGCGCGCTAAAAAGATTATTGGTACTGGAAATTGAGAATATGGTGAGCACAGCGAGTGTAAGCAGAACAAGTTCTGTTGAGGCAATGAATACCGATCTTGTGCAGTTAAATCATTATCTATTTGATCTGGACAATACCGTTATTACATCAGAGTTGTTAGATGATTTTGCCCTTGAGGCAACAGAATTAACAATCGATCCTGTCCATTTAAATGGTTCTCTGTTTGATTTGGAAGAATTGTTAGATCGCTACTTTTCGGAAAAAGTAGCTGCCTAAGCTGATGGATAGGTGCTATCACTTCAGAATTTCTAAATCACAATGTTACCTGTACCAGATAATTTTTGAGAGGAATCAAAATGACGACAGAAACAAAATTTTTTATTCCTAAAGCGAAAGATGATGCCCAAGCAGAGGAAGTCTGGGAATCTGTTAAGAAATTTGCGGAAGAGACACTGGACTGGGAGGTCTCAGATCGACGTATTTTCAGTATTGCCTATCAGAAACGAGGCGAAGACTATTATGTAGAAGTAGGGAAACCCGATCCGCGTAACAAAGAGCTTGTGGTTGCGATACTTGAGTCGATGACCTATCTTATCTGTACCCCAAACCGCGGTGTGTTACGCGGTATGCCACTCTTGATAGCAGAATCAGAATTAACAGATATTACGGATTTCCCGGACTAGGAGATTTATGAATTTGTAAGGCGAATGATGGTCCATTAAATTTCTCGGCGGGGCCGTATATATCGACATTTGCGAATGTCTTCGGGTACCCGACTAATAAATTAGGATTAATAATGGAAAACTACAAAGACACTCTGGCGAAACTTGCTAACCAAATGAATATGAAGATAGCGACTGAAACGGCTACTCCTGACCAGAATGAGTTGAAAAAGGAATTTGGGAGAATTTTTCAAACAAATCATTGTTCACTCCGTCTTGCCGAGAGGGATCTTGAGATTCCAAGAGATATTGTCCGTAAAAGGCTTATTGAATTAGATCGCTCGCCTGCTGCTTTGTACCATAAAGAAACTAAAACATTCATCCCTATTGAGCCGATTAAAATGAAAGACTGGTTGGCTATTACAGCATATGAGGTGAATGGATTAGCAGATGCTCGGCGAAAGACGCAAAAGATGGGGACTCAACTTTTGGTCTTTTAACTCTACATTTGCCGATATGGGCATTTAAACTTTTCTTTTCGTTAAGGTTCGTTAAAACGCGAAATGATCTCAAAAGTTTGAGCATTGGTCTGAATCTTGAAATGTCTTGTAGATAAAAAGGAGATGCTGTGAACACAAATTCAAGAGCATGTGTAGCTGATATAGCGAGAGCAATCAATTCTGGATCTACTTCACAATCAATTTATGATTATTCGCAGGGAAAACATATTTCTATAAGTGGTTCAGTAAGCAATTCCTCGATTAATATTTTTGATCATGACCGTAGATGCCACCTATCCGGAAATCCCGATTCCTTCTACGATTATGGTACCGAATCTCATATTTCGCTGAAAATAAGCGGCAATCAATTTCGAGGTTATGCATACGATCAAGGTCACCACTATAAAGGCACGGTCAGTGGCAAGTCTGTGTCAATCTTCGATTATGGCGAAGCGGCTTACTTCAATTACCAAGTATAACTTGTTCAATGTGTCATTACGAGTGATAGTAAGGTATTTCGCCTGAATTTGTGGAGAAGGATCTGTGCAAACGAAAAAATCACAAGAATTCCAAAATTGTTAAACTCTGTAAGAGCACAATTCAACCTATCTAATGAGTTGGATAGCCGTAGGGAAGAAGCAGAACAAGGATTGAGCCAGCACGAACAGGCGTTTGTTGAGAAATACCCCGCGGGTAGTTGTCTGTTGGATATCGGTTGTGTGTCAGGTCGATTGTGCTTTGCACTCGCACAGCACGGATACACAGCGACCGGCATTGATATTGCCGAAAAACAGATTGCACAAGCACAGCAGCTTGCTGAGAAAAAGGGGATTGACGCAACGTTCCTGCATTATGAACCGCCGACACTGCCGTTTCCTGATGCGTCGTTCGCGGCGGCTTTTTTGGAGAACGTCTACTGTTATATCCCACATCGTGAGGCAAGAATCGCGTTTTTGGAAGAGATCGCGCGAGTCCTCCATTCGGACGGTCAACTTTTTATATCTCAACCCATCCTTGATGCCGTTTTTGACAATTACGAACCGATTTACGATGACAACTATTATCAATTTGCAGCAGACTATGAGACTTTAGAGGAAGGCGATAATTTTTATTTGGAAGCGTCAATCTATGTGCATCACTTCTTTTTCAAGGACCTCAAGGCAGAGTTCGACGCATCACCGTTTCAGTTGCTCGATTCGTCTGTAAATGTAAAGGACGATGATAAGGTAAGGTGCGTTTTACAGAAGCATGTATCGGATTAAGAAGGCGAAACGAATGCGTTTTTGAACTTCTTGAACCAACTCGTGAAGAGTGCGATGGCTTCTGGGTCCTGACGTTTGGGTGAAAACTGATAAGTGCCTTCGCCTTCCTCTCCGTAAGACAGCGAATAAACCCCGTGTGCCTGCCGCCCAATTGCAATCACTCCGAAAGCCTTTCCGTTCATGTATACGCCTTTTTCAAAAGGTTTTTTGTTCCCTATAGCAATAGCGATAACACCATAAACATTGTTACCCCCGAGTGCGATGAGACCAAAAGAGGACAAGCCGCCGACCGAAATCAGGCCGCAAGAAACAAAGCCTCCGACCGAGATTATGCCGCAAGAAACATGGAACCCCATAGATATAACACCACAGGAGAGCATACCGAATGAAATCATTTCTAATGAAATCGGTCTGTAGTTTATATATGGGAATCCCCAATCTAACAGTAGAGACCCAATAGCATGCCAAAGGTCGAAGAAACCTGTCGTATCAACTCTTGCTTCCCCTAAATACCATGCAATCGCGTATGCTATGAAAGGCGCACAAATCAAGAAGACTAAAGTTAAAAAAATGGTCTTGAATCTCTGAACGTATCTGTTGAATGTCCTTCGGAAGATGTTTGCATCGAAAGGATAGTTGTGGAGGTCTTCGGTTTTTGCTTGTTTTTTTGAGATTGCTGACATTCCCTTACCTTCTACTGCCCGGTAGAACTGATGCCTTGAAGTTGTATGGGTGGCGATTTAATCGGCAGGAACACTTTCCAACGGCGGGAGTTCTGGGTAATTTCCACGGGCATTTCGCCACGCAATGACCCCTTCAGCGACCATCCAGATCTGCAATGCCTCCACGACAACACCGAATCCGAAGAGCAGATATTTGCCGGTAAAGAGCCATCCGGTCTGCGGGTCGAACATTTGATGCAGCATTGCCCACGCGGGCATGATGAGCATGACAACCATCGGGAGGAACGCGAACCAGATCGGTTTGTTACGACGCATGAGATAGAAAACGATGACCATAAAGGCTAATCCTGCCAAAAGTTGGTTCGTCGCGCCAAAGAGAGGCCACAGCGTCAACCCACCGCTACCGGGCCCACTCGGTCCCTGCAGTAAGGCGACAGCTGCAGCGAGGATCAAGGCAAACGCTGTCGCGATGTACCGGTTTGTGAGCGGCTTGATATTAGCCGTCTGCGCGAGTTCAAAGATGACGTACCGCTGAAGCCGTGTCGCGGTATCAAGCGTTGTGGCAGCGAAACTGGCGACGAGCACTGCCATAATCGCAATACCCATCTTGAGTGGAATACCGAGGGATGCAAGGAAATTTCCACCACCATCAACAAAAGCGCTTACCTTTGCCTTGAGATTATGGCTTGCCCAACCCCCAATCACGTTTGTTGTACCATCAGCATTTGTCACTGTTTCGGAAGTAGCATAGCGGGTTCTCCATGCATCGTGATTGGTAACGGGGGCAGCACTTTCTGCTACGACAATAGGTTCAAACGTG
Organism: Candidatus Poribacteria bacterium; assembly: GCA_009845545.1. GTDB lineage: Bacteria > Poribacteria > WGA-4E > WGA-4E > WGA-3G > WGA-3G. The sequence goes on along the minus strand of VXZK01000037.1, from coordinate 14,771 downwards.
TAATTTGCGCCTGTCCCAACACGGTTGAAAATTCCCATACCGATGCCGGCACAGCACGCGAGAATAACGATGACAGCAAGTCCGCCCTCAAGCAGCATTGCGCCGTAGCCTACGTATTGTGCATCACTTTCGGATTCGACCTGTTTACTGGAAGTCCCGGAACTCACCATACAGTGGAAGCCGCTCACAGCGCCACACGCGATTGTAATGAAAAGAAAGGGCCAAATCGGTGGGGCATCGGGCGGGATGTCTGACGCAACGGCGGGTGCGGATGCTACTAAATCTGCTTTGCCGGTGAAACCCGCCACGGCGAGTCCGAGAATCAATAGGAGCAGCGCCAGGACGAGTTCGTGGCTGTTGATGAAATCACGGGGCTGCAGGAGTGTCCATACGGGTAGTACTGAGGCGATAAAGCAGTAGACAAAAAGCACCAATGTCCAGACGACCACAACGTTCAGATAAGTTTGTCCGAGTAACGGGATACCGAATATTTGACTTAAATCAATTGGTAGGAGATAGGCACCAACACCCATCGCTACGTACATAATACCGAGTGCGACAATGGAAGGAATGAGGATGTTCCCGCCTCTGCGATAGATCCAGAGCCCGATGGCTACGGCGAGCGGGATTTCCACCCAAACGGATAAAACAGATTCAGGATAGTAGGAGAAAATCAGGGCGATGACTAAACCGAAGATTGCGAGGACAATCGTCAAGCCCATAAAGAGGACGAAAAGGAAGAGAAATTTTGCGCGGGGCCCTATCATTCTACCAGCGACTTCACCGACGCTTTGCCCGCGGTTGCGGAGCGACACAACAAGCGCGCCGAAATCATGGACAGCCCCGATAAAGACGGATCCGAGAACGACCCATAGCAACGCCGGTAACCATCCCCAAAAGACGGCGATGGCGGGGCCTACGATGGGCCCTGTGCCAGCAATGCTTGTGAAGTGATGCCCAAAAATGATCTCCTTCTTGGTCGGCACATAATCGACATCATCTCTCAGTTCTTGGCTCGGCACCGTCGCTTGGGCATCTAATCCAAAAATTTTTCTCGCCAACCATTTACCGTAGGTGTGATAGGCGACGATAAAGCCGATAAAGCTTAAAACCGCAATAATAAGCGTGTTCATTTTTTAATTTTACCTTGCGGACGAACAAGGGGCGTTAGACCTATCGGATGCGTTCCTTAAATTCGCTCTCCATTTTGCGGCGTACTCGCCCATAAGCGATCTGCTTCATTACGAGTAGTCGTTCAATGTTGAGTTTATAGGTAAGTTAGGTTCGTAGTAGGGCAATTCATTGCCCGTTATTGAGTTGTGGACGTGCGATAAATCGCACTACTACGAACCGGTTTCCCTCAAGTTCAAAGTTGAAAGACTACGAGCTACAGGGTTTGAAGCCATCTTTAGTAGTAACCAATGTAAAACGAAACCTCTTTACCGACAACCAACTGCCAACTACTGCTTACGGTTCGGTAAAAGTTTAGCTTACCTGACTCCCATTAAAACTTCAAATGTGAGTTGATCTAATTTCTCGTATCCGAGTCCTTTTTGTGCGAGGGTATCCGGTTCAAAGTCTATCTTTCTCAGTTTTCCGACGCTCTCGGCATTATAGTTTGCCATGAGTGCTTCAAGTTCAGGATCGCGTGCTTGCAGTTCGGCGAGAATCCCTTGAATTTCTGCATCTTCGTTGAAACGGTGTGCTTTGTCCTTCAAAATTAGGTAGCTGCGCATGCATCCTGCGGCGAAGTCCCAGACGCCTTGTTCATCTTCAGTTCGATAGGCGTGTGCGTCAAAGTGGCGGTTGCCTTCCCAGTTGACATCCTCAAGGAATTTGACGAGGAAAAACGCGCTTTTGATATTTTCGGAACCGAAGCGCAAGTCTTGGTCGAAACGGCTCATCTTCTGGTCATTGAGGTCAATGTGGAAAAGTTTACCGGCTTCATAAGCTTGTGCGACACCGTGGATGAAGTTTAACCCTGCCATGGTTTCATGTGCGAATTCGGGGTTGACCCCGACCATTTCCGGGTGATCAAGTGTTTCAATAAAGTGAAGCATGTGACCGGTCGTGGGTAGGTAGATGTCGCCGCGCGGTTCATTCGGCTTTGCCTCAAGCGCGAATCGGAGGTCATATCCTTGATCTTTGACGTAGTGCGTGAAGTAGTTCATCGCTTCACGGTTCCACTTGACGGTATCGGGCCCGTTTTTAGCGGCATCTACTTCCGCGCCTTCGCGGCCGCCCCAAAAGACATAAACTGTTGCACCGAGTTCCACACCGAGATCAATAGCATTTAATGTTTTCTGAATGGCGAATGCGCGTACCTTCGGATCATTGGAAGTAAAAGCCCCGTCTTTAAAGATCGGATGGAAAAAAAGATTGGTTGTCGCCATCGGGACCTTCATGCCGTGATCCGAAAGAGCCTTCTTAAATTCGCTAACAATATTATCGCGTTCAGTGGCTGAAGCATCAAATGGCACGAGGTCGTTATCGTGTAAATTGACTCCATACGCGCCCAATTCACTTAGTTTTTCGACAGTGTAAGTAGGTTTCAGAGGCGGCCTGACAACATCACCAAATGGGTCACGTCCTGGATTACCGACGGTCCACAACCCAAAGGTAAACTTGTGTTCAGGCTTAGGCTGATACTGTTCTGACATTCATTCACTCCTATTGCTTATTAATTTTGATGAAGTTTATAAGTTAACGTTTAGATTATACCATATTTTGTGGATTTGTTGCAAATCCTTATCGTTGTACAATTCCGTTTGCGGCCTATAGGCAAGTATTAGGGGTCAAGATGTGCGCCAATCTGTTTCAAGACACTTTCATAGTCTGCTTCCAATTCGATCGGGGCATTTAGGTAGCGCGGGGCAGGTTCGCCGGGATCGACGTTGTGATATGCCACCTTAAAGTCTGGGAATTTGAGACCGGTTGCTGTGGAGATAACAATGACCCTATGATCTGGAAGAATCTGTTTACGCGCCACCATTTTTATGAGCACAGCCAATGCGACACCGGTGTGCGGGCAATTGAACAATCCTGTTCTATCAGCCCTTGCTGCAGCGTCTGCAAGTTCAACTTCTGTCGCTTGGTCGACAATACCGTCAAATCGTTTCAAGATCCGGATGGCGCGATGCACCGAAACGGGGTTTCCGATCTGAATTGCTGTCGCTTGTGTCGCTTGTGCGGTAATCGCGCTGAACTCTGTGAACCCCGTTTGATAACTTCGGTAAAGCGGATTCGCGCGTTCAGCTTGCGCGCAAGCGATGCGCGGCAGTTTGTCAATGATACCGAGCTCGTACATCATCAAAAAACCGAGTCCGAGTGCGGAGACATTGCCGAGGTTACCGCCTGGAATAATGATCCAGTCCGGGATTTCCCAGTTAAATTGCTGTACAATCTCAATACTGATGGTTTTCTGTCCCTCAATGCGGAGAGAATTAATGGAGTTAGCGAGATAAAAATCTTTCCGTCCGGCGAGTTTTTGGACGATCTCCATGCATCCGTCGAAATCTGTCTCCAGTGAAAGTGTCAGGGCACCATTCGCGATCGGTTGAATGAGTTGTTCACGCGTAACTTTGGCTTTTGGCAAGAGGATAATTGCGGGTATACCGGCTGCAGATGCATAAGCAGCCAGAGCGGCAGAAGTGTCGCCGGTCGAGGCACACATAACAGCGCGGATATTTCCTGACTCAGCGATAATCTGGTTAACCATTGAGACCAGGACCGTCATTCCGAGGTCTTTAAAGGAACCGGTATGGCTGTTCCCACACTGCTTGATCCAGAGGTCGTGTAAGCCGAGTTGTGTGCCGAAACGTTCTGCCCAGAACAGATTGGTGCCGCCCTCATACATAGAGATGATGTTATCGTCATCAATATTTGGGCAGACGAGTTCCTTTTTCCCCCAGACCCCGCTACCGTAAGGGTATTGCGTACGCCTATAGCGTTTCTCAAAGAGCGTTTTCCAATCAGCCGCACTGCGCTGTTTCAGTTCGTCCATGTTGTGTTGGACTTCTAACAATCCACCGCAATTTCTGCACCGATAGATAATTTCAGTGAGTGGATAAGTCTCATCACATCCTTCACTGCACTGGAACCATGCATCGTAGTTCATTGCTCAGCCCCCTCCTCCATCATTTCTGGAAGTAGATTTTGGGCGGATTCACTCCCGTTTGGTGTGGTAAGAAGTTCGTCGATTTCATCAAGTGAGGGCAAATCAGAGGCATCCTTCAATCCGAATTGTTGCAGGAACTCATCCGTTGTAGAAAAAAGTAGGGCGCGCCCCTCTTTTCTGCCTGTAATGCGGACCATTCTTTTCTCTACGAGCGAGTTGAGGACGCTGTCACTGTTTACGCCGCGAATGGCTGCGACATCGGCACGCGTGATAGGTTGTTTGTATGCGACGATTGCAAGCGTCTCAAGTGCAGATGGGGACAGCGTAACGCGAACTTGTCGGGTATAAAACTTCTGTATCCATTCAGAATATTCGGGGCGCGTGCAGACTTGGTAGCCATTCGCTATTTCAACGAGGTGAAAACTTCGATCTATTTCTTGGTACTCGTCCTGGAGTGCGGTGAGTGCTTTCCGGATAGCACGTTTGCCGACATCCGGCAGCGCGTCTTGAAACTGTTCCATCGAGATGGGTTCGCTCGCTGCAAATAGAATCGCTTCCAAGATTGACTTAAGTTTTTGTTCCGACATGAGATCTACTTCTTCTATCGAAACAACAGTGGTAAGATTATCAGAATCCATAAACATAGTTCCTAATAGCCGCGTTCTTCTGAACGCGGGGTTTCTACGGTTGGCGGTGGCGCGATCTCGCGATCGGGCTGGTGCTCCTGTTTAACGATATAGATACTCTCGAAATGGTCGGTTTGAACAGTAACGACTGTTCCTATCCGAATCAGTTCTAAAATGGCAAGGAATGTGACAATCCGATCCGTCTTGTTTGAAGATAAGGGGAACAACTCATCGAATAGTAATTGGTCTGCAATCTCCAACTGCCTCTCAATAAAGGCGATTTTATCTTCAACAGTGATCGTTTCTTCTTCGACTGTCTCGTATAATTCTTCGGCATCTATCTCTGCAATCCGGTCATTCACTATCTTGAAAGCGGTAAGTAGATCAAATAAGGTAGCTCTAATCTCGAATGCTCGCGTCCCATCTAAATCTGCGTGGAGCTTAGGACTCCTATTGTAGACCCATGTCTGTCGCTCGGCGTAAACGTCGAGTACCTCAGCAGCCTCTTTAAAGCGTTTGTATTCCAGGAGTTGTTTAACGAGTTGCTCTTGGTCCCGGATCGGGTGTTCAGTGTTTGCGGTGAGTTGTGGCAAGATGCTCTGCGATTTAATATGCAGGAGCGTCGCTGCCATCACCAAAAATTCGGAGGCCACGTCTAAATCGAGCTGCTCCATTAGATTGACATATTCCAGGTACCGATCCGTGATTTGTGCGATCTGAATATCGTAGATATCCATCTCTTCCTTCTGAATCAGATGGAGGAGCAGATCAAGCGGTCCCTCAAAGCCCTCTAACTTGACCGAGTAGATCGGTGCTGTGGCAGTAGATGTGGTTTCCAAATCTTGATTTCCAAGGGTTTCAGTTGTTTCGGTTAACATATTTGACGCTTTCAGCGTTGTAGATGTCGTCAAGGCTCGGCTTTGACACTTACGACAAAAACCAAATTTTCATCGTAAGCCGACGATTTCCCCTATTAGATTGAATACTGTGTAGCTAATATCGTTCAAGAACTCGAATATATAGTTCGGTATGCCCAAGAGACTTGGGAGAAAAATGAGGCACATCAGAATCGGCATTCCGTATGGCATCAATTTTTCAAATCCGCGTGCTAAGTGTTCCGGTAGTAGCCCTCTCACGACGCTAAAACCGTCTAATGGAAAGAGTGGGAGCATGTTAAACGCCGCGAGAAAAATACTAATAAGCCCCATCCTAAGTAATTGCCTGTTAATCTCAAAATGCAGCGCGGATTCGGTTGGATCAAATGAGGTAAACGCCACCAGTAGTTTAACCGCACCTAAGATCACGAAGGTCAGGACAATATTCATGAACGGACCTGCCCCTGCGATCAGCATCAGGTCTCGCCTCGGATTCTTCAGATTGTAAGGATTCACGGGCACAGGTTTTGCCCACCCGAAAAAGGCACCTCCGAAAAAGGAAGCGATTAAGGGTAGTATAATTGTCCCGATCATATCAATATGTACACCTGGATTGAGTGTCATCCGTCCTTGATCGCGGGCAGTTGGATCACCTAACATGTTTGCGGATTTGGCGTGTCCCCACTCATGAAAAGTCAACAGGACAATAAACTGTGTAACCAAAAGTATAGCTGCAAAAGGATCAAAATTAGCCATTATTTTTTATTTTCTGTAAGTGAGAATATCCTTCTCCTTTTTTTGTTATCTCTCCATCTAACTGTGCAGCGAATAGTTTCCAGAGTTGCGTTTTAAACGTCTCTCCGGGTTTTTGACCAAACGCAATCAAATCTTTTCCAGTGATAAAGGGTTGAACTTTGCGAAGCACGAGAAGGTATTCTTTTATTTTTTTGCGTTTCCATTCGGGCACGGTTGCATCTACATAACTGAGTACTAACGCTTCGATTGGATACGGTTTTAACAACTGGTAAATCTCGCTCGGTTTTACTGTTTCCTGTAATGGTGTAAGCACCTGTTGGAATTGCCTATAAGCGGCGATCGGTGTTTGCACCCGATAGAGATGCCCATCTCCACATACATAAGTTTTCATGTTATCATTATCAACGATGCACCACATTCCGTTGTGGTGTTCGATAGATGTGTGCTTCGACAACGGGAATCCGAGTTTTTCAAAGGCAGAATCTGTCACCTTTTCAAGCGAAACGTTGTGTTTCATTGCCTGTGCACGGCTTACCAGTCGTTGAAGTTGCGGCTCTAATATCAATCTGAAGCTGATGGCTTCAATTTGGTATATCGGCATATCAGTGCCGAAGAGTGTCATCCAGCGGACCCGTTCTGGCTGAAACGTTTCATCTCCGAGGTGCGTTGATGCCCAAGAGATTGCCTGTTCAGCCTTCTGAGAATCGTATGTGAACGTAGCCGGTATTATATTCCAGTCATTAGCGATAATTTCCCATACACCGAGTTGTGTGAGGTGTTCTATAATTTTGGCTGCGTGCTTCTCAAGAAGTACGCTGTCAATTTCGTTGCGTATCCGTTCACCGCTCAACTGTGGCAATATCGGGAGTGCTTCCTGAATCAGAGCTTGATCGGTTTCAGCGATACGGAAGTCGTAACGCCCAGCATACCGAACCGCGCGGAAGATACGCGTCGGATCGTCTATGAAACTCTGTTTGTGGAGTACCCGAATGATCCCTGCCTCAAGGTCTTCCCGTCCGCCTGTCTCATCCACGATGGTGCCGAAAGCATTTATATCTAAGTGCATTGCAAGGGCGTTGATTGAAAAATCCCGTCGGTGCAAATCGTCGGTGATTGTCCCGCTTTGCACTATAGGTAACGTGCCTGCACCTTGATAAGTTTCACGCCGTGCGGTGACAAAATCCACTTTGGGCAGGTCAATACTTTTAGGCGTGACGGTTGCGGTGCCGAATTGTGGATGCACTTCCAATGTCCCGTTCCACCGCTCACACATCGTTTCTGCAACTCGGATTGCGTCTCCTTCTACAACGATGTCGATGTCAAGACTCGGTCGTTTGAGCAAGAGATCACGGACAAATCCACCGACGATGTAGGCGTTTTTTCCTGCAACTTCACCGATTTCATATAACAGGTTTAAGATCGGTTCGGGGATATTGGGTATCATTTTTCTCATGTCGAACGAGGTTGCAGAACCGCATCCTATCTGAAGGAGAGGTACATCTTTAGGATACTTATACGAACGCGAACACACGCGTCGGTGCGCCGGAACTCCGTGCTAACTTTAGGGGCGCGATGACGACATAGAAATGCGTCGGGAGTTGACTCAAATTGCACAGATCTTCAACGTGCGGGATACCGGCTCCGAGGAAAACGAGGTGTGCGGGCGGTAGACCGTCATGCAACGGTGGGTGCCCTGCTACCGAGTCAATACTACAGGCGTCTGTTCCGATGACTTTTATGCCTTTCTCAACGAGTAATTCGGCGGCATCTTCACTGAAACCGATCCACTCTCGGTTGAAGTTATCCTGATAGACGAATCTGTCCATCCCCGTTCGGATAAAGACGATGCTATCTTCTGGGATTTCACCGTTTTCGGCTATCCACGCCTTAATGTCTTCTGCGGTCACAGCATCGTTTGGTTTCTTAATCGCGGAAAAGTCCATCAATATGGCGTTTCCAGTCAGTTTCTCCTTTGGAATCTCCGCGATAGTTGCGCCGCCGGGGTACATTAAGCAAGGGGCATCCATGTGCGTAGAGTAGTGTCCAGACGTGTCAATCCGGCTTTCAAAGTAGCCATCTTTTTCTAACGTCGCTTGGTCATAAATTTTGGCAGGATCAATTGGCAGCTCACATGGACTCTTTTCATCGACCACGTAAGACAAATCCAGCACGTCTTGAAAGTCAAGGTGCATTATATTTTTCTCCTTCTAACAAACATGTCGCCCTTATAAGGCTATGATATGTAGTATAACACATCCGCTTGAAATATTCAAGGAAATCATATCTCGCGTCCCCCTGAAAAGTGCATCCGTTTTGATGTATAAATGAAAACTATTTCGTCTGGAGGGAAGACCATGCAGCATAAAATTATTTACAGACATTGGCAGCCCGGTGATGATGATGCAATTTTGGAGTTATTAGTGCCTTCTGGACAACTTAGCAGTGAAAACAGTTATCGCAATAAGTTTCGCGATTGGTCCATTGAAGCGGAAGGGATTTGTTTGGCTTTTGTTGGTGGAAAAGCTGTTGGACATATATTAGGTATGTCCGATTCATTCCTCATTGAGCAAAAGATTCAGAAATTCGGGCGTGTCGGTCTTGTGCATGTTAACCCAAATATGCGTCGGCGAGGTATTGCGACCCACTTGATGCACCAGTTACATGCATACTTTGAGAAAAAGGGGTATCGCGGGAGCATTCTTGATACGGATGAAGAGGCAGCTATTCGATTGTATCAGAAAGTTGGCTACCAGATATTGACGAGGGAACTCAGAACACAGCTCGCACCGAATCCGAATGCCTCGCAGCTCACATGGACAGAGACGAATCTAAAGAATTTAAGTGCCCTGCCTCAACTGGATGAAAGATGGGCAAAACGCAATTTCCCAATGAGCTGCGATCGGAAAAGTATAAAAGTAAATCAATACAATATGGGCGGATACCGCGTTTTGCGTCAGTGTCAAAACATTGTCGGTTATGCAAGATGGGATGAACCCTCAGAATATTATCGACATGGATTAATCCGGGACCCTATTGCACCGGATGTGGATCCGATGGAAGTTATTGCATCGGTGCAGGCAGCGATCCCGACAACCCGCACTTGGGAAGCAGCAGAAGGTGGGAGATATGAAGCCCCTCTTCGTGCATACGGTTGCACATTTGAACCCACAACAACCGTTATAATGCTTTCATCCTTTGGTCAAGAAATTGATTTGACGGGATACCACCGAACCGCGTGGTGGTAAAATTGAGCGGAACTACGATTTAGCATCTTTAAAGTAATCCAATACAGTGTCGTGCAGCACGCCATTCGTTGCGACTAACGAGGCAGTATCTGTTGTGATGGGTTGTCCCTGTATATCCGTTACTTTCCCACCGGCTTCCCGTACAATAACCGTGATGGCGGCGATGTCCCAAACACTAATCGCCGCCTCCACAACAATATCTGCTCTTGCAGAAGCCACGAGGTGATACATATAGAAATCGCCGAACCCTCTGGAACGCGCAACGTCATTGATGAGATTGTAAACACCGGGAAAGGTGCCTTTCTCTACGAACCACTTCAGTCCGCCGTGGCACACCATTGCGTCTTCGGGTTGGGCGACATCGGACACTTGGATCGGTTCGCCGTTCAGGAAAGCACCATTTCCTGCCTCTGCATAGAGGAGTTCGTTCAAAAGCGGCGCATTGGAGATACCGAGAATCAGGTCATCGCCTTTCATCAGCGCGATCTGTGTGCCGAAGATCGGGATTTTACGGATGTAATTTTTTGTGGCATCAATCGGGTCAATAATCCAGACATAAGGTGATTCACCTTCTTCGATGCCATACTCTTCCCCTAAAAATCCGTGGTTGGGAAATGCTCGTTTAATGGTTTCACGGATGACTTTTTCTGCCCCTCTATCGGCGAGCGTGACCGGCGTTTCGTCCTCTTTGAGTTCAACTTTCATGGCATCGCCGGTGTAGTAGGCGGTGATAATCTCTTCAGCATTTTTGGCTGCTTCTAATGCAACCTTTAAGAATTGGCTGGGCATAAATTCTCCTATTGGGTTTTTTGAAGTTATAGTAAAATCCGAAAATAAATGGACACTTGGAAGAAGATAACCCCCTAACCTCCCTTATCAGGGGGAATAAGATCGGAATCGCTTCGATCTATTTTTAGCGGAGTGAAACTGCTGGGCAATAAAGTCCTTTCAGTTCTCGGTACCACCACGTCCCTTCCGAGCGTTTTGTGGCGATGTCGGTAAAATGGTAATCATAAAGCGTTGCGCGAACATATCGAGGCGGTGTGTCAGGAAACGGATTTTCCGCCAACAGCTGCAGGACTTCAGGTTTACCTTGTAGCAGTGCCCCTATAAAATGGGGGAACCAAGGTGTATTTCGATAACTCCGAAGTGCCGCAAACCACATCTGCCAATCCAGTCTCGGTTGATGCGGTGCAACCCATTTGGGCGCAGTTGTGAGTTCACCCGGTTTCCATCGGAAACGGTAGGTTTCCCATGTTATCCGGTCATTGCTACCTTCAACAATAATTTCGAGGCGCGATTCGGTCATATCTCCGAAGAGTCCGTAGGTGTTCACACTCCGAAAAGGTCTCATCCAAGCGACATCAGGAAATTGCACATCTCTAAAGAGTTGCCCGCCGAATCGGATACCGCTCAACACAAAGAGAAGCATTGCCACGGCTGCGATACAGATACGCCTGTATCGGTGAGGCGAGCTTTCGGCGAATTGGAACCGCGGCATGAATCTTTTGGAGAGTAGACCTTTCCAGGTTACATCGTCAACGAGCAGGAGGCACAGTGCGATTGTCAGTAAATTAAAAAAGCAGTAGTTTCCTGTCAATAGGATTAGGACTTGTAGTCCAATCAATCCGATACATCCGATAGTACGTAACCGTCGTGGTGCGAAAATGAGAAACGGGATGCCGAGTTCAACGGCGAACATACCGATAACTGAAACTTTGTGCAGCCACTCCGGTAATTGATGCACATACCACCCGATCCATGTCGGTAACGGCTGCGTTTCATAATGGAAATTGAGCGCAGTGAGGTCTCGCCATACCGCATCACTCGCAAGTTTGACGAACCCGGAGGCGAACATCAACCGGAATAAGAGCCAACGTAAAAGCCATAGGAACGCACGGGAAGTTTCAGACACACGTGTGAAGGCATCCCGGATTCGCAGCGGCGCAAAAAAGATTGCCAAAAGCCCTGCTTCTAAGAGTAGCACATCCCATTGGAAACTAAGAAAAGCTTGACCGACTGTCACCAGCGACAGATAGAACATCCATAAACCGATGAGCGTAGCCGTCGGCAAGAAACCTGCGATTAAGATTAAAGACAGCACAACACCGCCAGCACACAGGAAATGGAGGCAAGCATCTGAAGGGTTCAACCAAAACAGCGTTGGTAGAAGGTAGTAGCCTTCGGTTCCGATTTGTTGGCGGACAGCGGTTAAATACTGTTCTGCCGGTAAAATTCCGTTGCTCCCAATCAATCCGTGAATCTGTACCCATAAAGATAGAAAGGCGATGAGATAGATACAGCCGAGTCCACGTAGAAACAGCCAGCGCGAGAGATAGTACGTTGTTCGCTCGGTATGTGTTCCCCAAAACCAACGTGTTAGCGCAGAGAAGAATGGACGGTGCTGTGCGATAAAGCGGTAGGTTCCCTCTGCTACGTTTGCGAATCCGAATAGGTGATAGTAGCACCAGAGGAGCAAACCGTTGTTCAAGGCACGAAAGACTGCCTCTGCGCCACTCAAAACTGTGCCGTTTTGGAGGATTAACTGGACTGAGTTCTCGAAGGCTGAAAGTGGTATTTCGGGGAATTCTGCAGCAACCTCTTGGGACGGCGCGTAGTCGATTCGGTCGCCGGTAGTGTGTTGCCATTGAACAACCCAGTATCGGCAAAAATCGCAGTCATTATCGTAAACAAGGAGCGGCTTGCTATTTTGTGGATGCATCAAAGATTTTCGGTGGTGTCTGCCAATACTTAGACTTTCGGACGCAGCGTTGGCGATTAATTCCATGCCTTCTGAATTTTGGTGATCGCTTCCACAATCTGGTCCATATCTGTTTCTGAACCGAGAAAGAGATTTTGGAAAAGCCAGACGCTCTGTTCACAAACTAACGCAGCGTTTGGGCAAGGCAATGACCGGATGAGATGCGGATATTTCGCCGCGACGTGTGCCATTCCGGGTTCCTCCGAAAGTGGAGAACGGTAGCCGATGGAACAGGGAATGCCTTCAGCAGAAAGTGCATTGACAAACTCCTCCCGGGACTTGCCACCGAAACCTTCAGGATGATACTTCAGGCAATAGAGGTGATAGCCGTGCTTCGTAACCCACGGTGCAAGTTGTGGGGGTGTAATACCGTTGATTGCGTCCAAAGCGTCGGAGAGGTAAGCAGCGTTCCGATTCCGGCGGTCGGTTTGTGCCTCTAAGCGTTCCAACCGGACAAGCAGGATCGCCGCGAGGTATTCTGACGGACGATAGTTCCAGCCGAGTCGCGGGTATTCCCATCTCGCACCACCCGGGGCCCGTCCTACGTTCATAAAAGCACAGACTCGGTCGTGAATGTCTTTGTCGTTTGTTGTGACCATGCCCCCTTCACCGGAGGTCAGATTTTTCGATGCTTGGAAACTAAACGCGCCGACATCGCTGAGAGATCCGACCTTCTTCGTCTGGTATTCGGCACCGTGTGCTTGTGCGCAGTCCTCGATGATTGTGAGTTGATGCTGTTGGGCAATCTCTTGTAATGTCCCCATATCTGCAGGATGACCGCCGAGATGGACGGGCAAGATTGCGCGCGTTTCTGGACCGATAGCAGCTTCAACGCCGGCAGGATCGATCGTAAATGTCTCTGGTGAAATGTCTACGAACACTACAGTGCATCGGCGTTCCAAGACAGCACTTGCAGTCGCTACAAACGTATAATTCGGCACGATAACCTCACCGCCATCGCTGAAGCCGTCGAGGTCCAGGGCACCAGCTAAGGCGGCACTAATTGAATCGGTGCCGTGTGGCATGAAGAGGGCGTAGTTTGTTCCGGTATACTGTGCGTACTGTTCACCGAAACGCTCAATCATCGTGCCACCGGAGCCTTCGCTCCCGCTCAAATAGACCTCTCGGAGCAGCGGTTCGATTTTCGATTTCCACTCCTCGGTTGTCGTGAGGGGCCATGAGGACCACGGTTCGCTTTCTATGTTGCGGACAGGTGTACCGCCTGAAATGGCTAATTGGTTGGACATACGGATCTCCGATTTTCTGTATAATAAATGAGCAAAGGAAATTCTTCTGTAAAGGGCACTCGCGTTCAACTCCTCTGTTAAGTGTACTATGCTATCCAGAAAACTGTCAAGGGAAAAGCAGTGTTGTAATAAAAGACAGGGACCGATTGAGAACTAAAAGAGCATAGTCGTGATACCAAAGACGATGCCCGCCAAAATTGCTCCAGCGATAGCGTCAATCACATAGTGGAATCTACCGTAAACAGTGCCGAGTGTTAGTCCTACACACATCGGCAGTAGCATCAGAAATGCTGTGCTATCATAACGCAGAGCACAGAGCAGCACAGTTACTGATAACGAAACGTGCGAACTTGGAAACGCTGTGCCTTTCGACGAACCTCTTGAGACCGCTAAATGCGCCAATCGAAAGAAAAAACCTTTGGACAGTTTACCTTGAATTTTTTCAAACAGGTATCGGGGGCCGGTGGTAGGTAGAAACGGATAACAGAGTAGACTCAGATTAAACGCCAATGTCTCCGCAAAGACTGTTTCTTGGAACGGACCGATCCGCCCGCTGAAATAGAGCCATGCCACTAAAAACACAGCCATGACGTAGTAACTAAAATAACAGAGGTGTAAAATTTCTGATAGAATCATGGAAGGAAATCGATCACTCAATTCAAGACATGGCATCCCTTTAAAGACCCGTTTTTCCCAATAGATCACCGTTTCATCGAAATAACGTTGAAACACCATCTGCGTTAATTTTTCTATCTCAAAATAGAAAAGCGCGATCGTGGATAGTGGATACCAATCCCGTAGGAATTGCAAAATTAAGGGTGTATCTTCATTAGTGAATGTTAGTGATACAATGCCAATAATACAGAGTACGCGTGCCAGCAAATAGAAATGCCAGCGTGTGACATTTTTGCGGAAAATCAGGATGAGTACACCCGTGAATGCTAAGTACCCAATCGCAACCCAATCGTAGGGGATAAAATTCATAGTAGGGGCTTTCGTGTGAATTTAAAATATCCGTAAAAAATTTGCTAAATTCAGGAATTAATGTTAATATTATTTCAGACTCTCATCCTCTGAAAGGTTATTAATGTTCGGAATTAGTCGTTTCGGACTTGCAAAAAGTTGTTAAAAATTGCATTAAACC
>VXZK01000140.1 GCA_009845545.1 Candidatus Poribacteria bacterium | reverse complement strand
GATAGAAAGTGCCTTTATTATATCAAAATAGGCGTTCTGAACCAATTTTGCGTAAATCCTATTAATGATCCGATTTATAGTGAAGCTGATAAATAAGTGGACATCTTTGTAGCATAAACTTTCCAGTTTGTGCCAGTCTGAATGCCTGTTATAGGTATTCAGACTGTTCGAGAGTGCCCAATTAATTACAGGTTTTACTATAAAAGTGGAAAAGGTGCATAAAGTGAAAAATTCGGGCATGGTGCTGGAGGATACTATCCCTGATAACAGTGTTGACGATTATACTTTGATAAAACACAATATGTATTGTATACTATAATATCGGATTAGGTTTTGAAGAGACACCTGCGCCAACAGTTCACCCGCTATTTGCGGTAAGGTCAACCAAAGGAGGAAGAAATGTTTCTATTTGTTATGAACGCAAAGGAAAAAGTGGCTCTGAGTTTGGTTAAGGCTGGCTGCTCGGCACCCGATGGAAAGCGTTCAGTTTCGCGCGCTCCTCGGAGGATGCTGATGATGGCGATGGTCTCTTAACCTACCTCAACGCCGCCAACGCGTCCGAGATGAATAAATGGTACCATGTCGTCGGAACGTATGACAGTAAAGAGATGAAAATCTACGTCAATGGGAAACTTGAGGGCACTTCGGGGGTCCAATCGGGGCGGATCAATTACCCGGATCGTATCTTTTTCTCCATTGGTGTGTATAAAGATGACATGGTGTCACATCTAACGACTGGAGACCGAATAAATTTGCACTCACGCCGACAGCGGTGGGGTCGGGCGGCATTTTCTCGACGATCTTCAGTGTGCTGCATGCGCAGCAGCCATCCGCAGTAATTGCCTGCTTCCACGATTGGAGTGGTCTCGGCGTGTTGTTTGAACGCGAAGCCTTGGACACCATTGAAGATACAGACGGGCCCGTCAACACCACCGAACGCGCAGTCGCCTATTTCAAGGCAAAGCAGCCTGATTTTACATTTATCCATCTCGATCACATTGATCACGCTGGGCATAAGTACGGTTATAGAACGTCTGAGCATTACAAATCCATTGAAGAGGCGGATCGGCTCATCGGCGAGGCGATTCACGGACTCGAAGCGGCGGGGATACTGGCGCAAACGATCCTTATCATTACTTCGGATCATGGCGGTGTCGGAAAAGGGCACGGCGGGGCGACGCTGGCGGAGATCGAGATCCCTTGGATTATCGCTGGACCCGGGGTCGCGCCTGCAAAGGAACTGACTTCTTTCGTGAACATCTACGACACCGCTGCGACGGTTACCCATATCTTCGGGTTGACCGCACCCGACTGCTGGATCGCCAAGCCGGTGTTGGAGGCGTTTGGGTCCCCATAATTTGTTATCAAAAACATCATCTAATGCGTTGGTGTTAACAAGGAGATTCTTATGGTTTACAAGCAATGGAATTTTACAGTTTTAATCGTCATCTTGATTTTTTACGGGATTGGAAACAGTGTAGGCGCAAATTCAACCGCAACTGGCACTGTGTTTCTGGATACAAACGGAAACCAGGTGAAGGATGACAACGAGAAAGGATTGTCTGGGGTTCGTGTCTCTAATGGACGGGATATTGTCCAAACTGATGCTAACGGACAATACGCGCTTGAAGTCACTGATGACACGATTCTCTTTGTCATTAAGCCCCGTGGGTTTATGACACCGGTTGATGAAAATCGGCTCCCGAAATTTTATTACATTCACAAACCGCACGGTTCACCAGACGGACTGAAATATGCTGGGGTCGCACCAACCGGCCCATTACCGGTATCAATTGATTTTCCGCTCACTGAACGGCCCGAA
Source organism: Candidatus Poribacteria bacterium (assembly GCA_009845545.1). Classification (GTDB taxonomy): domain Bacteria; phylum Poribacteria; class WGA-4E; order WGA-4E; family WGA-3G; genus WGA-3G. Next base: position 22,775 of record VXZK01000140.1, on the reverse strand, counting down.
GCGGATACTTTTAAGGCACTCGTTTTCGGGGATACACAACCCTATAATATGCAAGAGATTGAGTGGTTAGCACACGATGTGGTCGAAGAAGTGATTGGAACAGACGCGGTATTCGGAATCAGCCTTGGTGATTTGGTGGGTGACGATTTAAGCTTATTTCACCCACTGAACGAAGTGATGGCGACCGTGGGGATACCGTGGTACAACGTTCACGGCAACCATGATATGAACTTTCTTGCTGCGGATGACCAGTACGCGGATGAGACCTTTGAACGTGTCTATGGGCCCGCATGCTATTCTTATGATTGGGGACCTGTCCATTTCATCAATATCGACAATGTGCGTTTTTACCGAAATGAGGAAAACAACCCTCGCTACTCCAGTGAGGTGGGAGAACAACAGTTGACGTTTATTCGCAATGACCTTGCTTTTGTGCCGAAAGATCAGCTGATTGTTATCTCCTTTCATATTCCGTTGACCGAGATGCGCGATGTAAAAAAACTGATGAACCTACTCGGTGATCGACCCCACACGTTGTCCCTGTCAGCGCACACGCACATCCAACGCGATGACTTCGTTGGGCCGGATCACGGTTGGCATGGAGATGATCCACATCATCATCACAATCATGCAACCACATCAGGTTCTTGGTGGCGGGGCGCGCTCGATGAAGTCGGTATTCCCCATACAACCATGCGAGATGGTGCACCCAACGGATACGGTGTCTTCACATTCAGCGGGAATCAATATTCAATTCGGTTTAAAGCCGCCCGGCGTCCAGCGGATTATCAAATGAATATATGGGCACCTTGGGAAGTTGCGTCGGCAGAAACTGACGAAACAGATGTCATCGTTAACGTTTTTGGCGGCACTAAACGCTCAACGGTTGAAATCCGTCTCGGCGAAGATGCGGAATGGAGACCAATGACCTATCTCCCTCAGCAAGATCCATACTATAAAGCACTCAAGGCACGGGACGATACGAACCAACTTGAGCGGAAATTGCATACTGCACTTCGAGAAACAATGAAGTCACAGTTGAAGGAAGACAGTGAACTGCCACAAAGGGGACGAGGGATTAGCGGAATTACAAAATCAACGCATATCTGGCAAGCGAAGCTGCCAGCGAATGTCCCGGAAGGAACGCACGTTATCTATGTCCGTACAACTGATATGTTCGGTCAAACTTTCACAGGGCGGCGAATCATCCGAGTGCATTAATAGAAATATCGTGCAGAGACGCTGTGTATCTCACGGGTCTCCGCACGATATTCAAATAGGGTCTCCTTTAATGTTTCGGACGACGCAGTACAACACCCCCTTGTCCAACGACCCATAACGTCTCACCATCTTTGACGCGTGTGATAGTATACAGGTCATTGTTAACACCGGTATGCTCTTGTTCCCACGTTTCACCGCCGTCTGTCGAATGAATGATGGTGCCAGCGGCACCAACGGCGCGGGTTAATGAAGTGTATCGTCCGAATGTTGCGAAGGTTTTCAACCCATCACGGATAATCTGCCAAGTCTCGCCAGTGTTCTTAACGAACGAGAGGATTGCTGGATGCCGTTTAAAGCGATAGAATTCCGCCCTCGACGAGCATCGGGGCACCGGTCATGTATCTTGATTCGTCGGAGGCTAAATAAACCGCTGCCCAAGCAATGTCTTCCGGTTCACCGATGCCTAACGGATGCATCTCTTTGATTTCTTTGTTGATTGCCTCTGGGTCTGGCTGCTTGGATAGGAATTCTTGATAGAGTTCGGTGTTAATCGTGCCGGGGCAGAGACTGTTAACACGGATGTTGTCTTCGGCATACCGAACTGCCATGCTCCGTGAGAGGTGGACCACAGCGGCTTTAGAGGAGGTATAGGCAGGGTGCATCGGAAACCCGACGTATGCAGATTCACTCGCCATGTTGATAATCGAACCGCCACCGGCTGCACGCATCAACGGAATTATTGCACGAGAGACGAGATAGATGCTCTTCACATTGACGGCGTATTGCCGGTCCCAGTCTTCTTCGGAGATCTCTTCTAATTCACCTACGACAGCGATACCGGCATTGTTGAACAGTACATTCGGATTGCCAAGTTCTGATGTGACGTGGGCAGCAGCACTTTCAATCTGTCCAGCGTCGGTTATGTCGCACTCGCAGAAAAGGGCAGTTCCACCAGAGGTTTGAATTTGTTGCGCGGTTGCTTCGCCGCGCTCGGCATTGATATCCCAGATAGCGACAGCTGCGCCTTCATTAGCGAAAATTTCTGCGCTTTTCGCGCCGATACCTCGTGCTGCACCCGTGATAATTGCGATTTTGTCCTTGAGTCGATCTGCCATGCGGTTTCTTTCTATATGAAGGTTGGTTCTATGTGCCAAAAAATCTCAGAAAGGCATTGAAATGCTGATCTCTGCGGCGGTGTTGTGCGCAGGTTTCCCGCTGACAACGATTTCGACCTTACAATCCAGTTTTCTGATTAGCGAAAACAGGGATTCAATAGAAAAATCATCAAGTCGCCCATTTAGCAGTGCCGTAATTTCAGATTTGCTGATATCTAAAAGCTTGGCAGCCACGCTCCGCGTAAGACCACTTTCGGTTATAATGCTATTGATGATTAGGGCAAGGCGAGCTTTCGTGCGATATTCTTCTGGATTCGGAAATCCCAAGTCTTGGAATACATTGCCGCTACCTTTTTCAACTTCAATTTTTTCTTCAGTCATTTTATCTCTCCTCTTGTGCAAGTGTCTTTGCCGTGTTCAAGCGTCTACGGATGAGATCTATCTCTCTTCGGAGTTTTTATTCCGCGCGCTGATTTCTTCTGAAAGCAGGGCAGAACATAAATCAGGTCTCCCAGATTCACCACGTAAACCGCCCGATAGGTATTCCTAGTGTTCTGTCCACATTCAAATGATGGATAGAATTTTTCGTAGGGGCGGGGTTTCCCCGCCCGATGTATCAATCATTTATGACTTGACGAAGCACTAGCATAATCGCTCACAATTTCATACACGCCCGAAAATCCTTTCAAGGGCTTGGCTTTGTGAGGCGTTACGCCAGACTGCACACCTTCCAGTGTGTAACCAATTTCCTGCTGTACGCCGTCTGGAAATTCTAAAAGCCGTTTTTTAGAGTCTCCTACCCAGAAAAGATCACGCATCCGTCTCTCTTGCATGCATATATTCTAACAAATCAGATGCGATTTTGCAACGCTTTTTCCAACATCATAGTTTCTACGAGAATTGAAGGAGATTCTGGAAGGAAGAAGGACAGACTATAGCCCTTGTAAGAGAGACACCCACCGTTTCCATGCAGCTTTAGTCGCAGCTTTCTGTACTTCGTTCGCTTCTTCGCCCATACCGCGCCGCAAGAAAGCGTGTCCAACCCCTTCATAAATAACAGGTTCGTAGGTGACATTTGCGGCATCGGCTGCGGCTTTGGTGGCATCAATTGTGGCATTGATGCGGTTGTCGCTCTCGCCGTAAAAGCCGTACACTGGGGCTGATATCTTGGGGACATCTTCTGCGGATACGGCACGACCATAAAACACAAAGCCCGCAGCGATTGTATCGGAATGGACAGCGTAGCTGAACGTCTGTCCACCGCCCCAACAGAATCCTGAAACGCCGACTTTTTCATTTGTTGAGGGAAGCTCGCGGACGTATTTCTGGATAGCATCTAAATCCGACATGACTTGTGCAGCGGGGAGTTCTCGGATGGCGCGTCGAACATCATCACCGGAGCCGAAGTTCTCTGTGCCACCGCCGTCGGGGCCCATACCGGAAAGTAGGTCTGGGCAAATCGCAACGAATCCATCAGCGGCAAGTCTATCTGCCACAAGCCGAATCCAATCGGTGAGTCCGAAAATTTCATGGATGATAATGATGGATGTTGCAGGTTCTTTGACTTCTGGATAAACAACAAACGCATTGATGACACGGTCATTGGAAGCTGTGACTTTGACCCATTCACCGTGGCGGGGTGATTTTTCGAGTTCTGCTTTTTCGCTATCGGCACCTACATTGCCGACGACGGAGAGTAAACCTGTAATAATGATACCAACTATAGCTGCATTGAATAGTTGCATAGCTGCTCCTTACTTTTTATTTGTTTTCTGTATAATGGATGCCACGACCTTCTGCATTTCGGCGGTAGGGACTGCCCCAACCAGAGAGAAGCGAATTTTCCCACCCGACCATCTGAAGGCATCTGTTGATCCGAACTTGCGTTGATACACAGTTGTGCCGTCAATTTCGATCTGAGTTCCTTCGCGTTCTCTGTCACTTTGGCGGCGGGGTCTGTCCACTTCTTCAAACAGCGTGAAATTTACCAATCCATCTGTATATTCAAAAAAAATTAAATCTCGTTCCCTACTTTTCATACTGCGAATATCCTGCAAGTGGAACCCGGGCGGCAAATATATAGGTTGGATGAGTTGAGTCTTAAGTATTTTTTCGGCTTCGGCAAGCGTGACTGAGCGACTGCGCCGCTGTACCGGTTTAGTCTCTTTTTCAATAGTTTTCCATTTGTTCTTGACAACTTCAGGATTAAAACTAATTCGGGTATAGACAAACATCTCTCGAAGTACGCCTTCGGCATCCAGATCCTCTACCCGCAAGATAACCCCGTTTTCGCGGGCAAAAAAGATGCGCTTTGTCGGTCTACCCGCGAATTTAGGAGTGATCGTTAAGATGCCCGTTTCATAATTGATTATTTTTTCTGCGGATATTGATGCTTCCAAGTTGTAGTTTTGTGCAATCAGTTCAATCTCCTTTTTGGAAAATAGGCTTCTAATTTGTCGCCATTCATTCCGGTCGCGATTCCTTTCCCGGCGGTCTCTGCGATTCTCGTTATTCTCTCTTCGCCTATTATCGTTCGGGCGTTCATCTCTGTTTGGCTGACCGTTGAACGATCTACGTTCACCGACTACAGATACGATTTTTCTGTACGAGACATCTTCAGATGTGTGAATGACATACTCTTCAAAAGTACGGGTGCCTCTTGACGAACTCGATGTTCTCAGGCGGGCTCCGACGTAAGCGACTTTATACTCGGCTTCTACAATGCGTTCCAGCGTACTGATGTCAGCAAAAAGCGGCTGTGGTGCCCAGAGTAAAAAGGCTAAAGCAGTAGACCATAAGAGATTGTGTTTGGCGCGTCCATTCTTATGAAGCATGAGATAGGTGTGTATTCGCATGGGGTCACCTGTCGGTTACCTATTCGGAAAATTCAATCCCCTGCATTTTCGAGATAGAGGTCGAGAAACAGTTCAGTATCGTCAACGGTTTCTGTAAATGAGGAGTCCTCTGCCGACGTTTGACGCAGCGGGCCACCGACGTTTGATTTCAATGGGTTGTCTGCGAGTTGCTCGGTGTGAAGTCCGAAGTAGAAGTCGAGTGTTTCGTCATATTCCGGGGTTGATGGATAAAGATAGAGGAAACCCAATATAAGCGCAAACATAAAGAACCCCGTCGCACCTGCTGTTAATGGACGAGAAAACCAGCGTCCAAAATCGGAAAGCCATTGCCCTATACCTAATAGCCACGGTGTGTGCACAGATTCTTGGGCCTGTGCCTCTGCTGCTTGTTGGCGTATTGTTGCCATCGCAACATCTTGGATAGATGCCGGCGCGGGATGTTCAAACCCTTTGATGCGCTCGCGATTTTCGCTGAACGCTGACAGCATGTCGGAACACTCACTGCAAGTGTGCAGATGTGCTTCAATCCGCTGGCGCATGGCAGGGGCTAATTCGTTGTCTAAATAGGCTGATAAGTCATCTTGAAACTGCGTGTGGATCTTTGCCATCACCGCGTCTTTAAGCGTTGATGGTACCGGATGTGAGAGGGCCGCGACCTTCTGACGGTTCCGCTGAAACGCCGATAGCACGTCAGAACACTCGCTGCAGGAACGGAGATGTGTTTCAACCTGTTTGTGCCTTTTTGGCGTTAATGCGTTATCTAAATACGCTGATAGTTCGTTTTGAATGCGTTTGTGGTTCATATCTTTCATCGAGAATAGCGGTAAGAAGCTTTTACCACTCGACTCGCTCCAGTTCTTTTTTCAACGCTTTCCGTGCTTCATGTAAACGGGATTTCACCCGACCGAGTGTACATCCCAAGATTTCTGCTATTTCTTCATAAGCCATATCTCGCAGTTCTCTTAACACCAGAATCTCTCTATAGCTGGGTTTGAGTTTCGCGAGCGCGGCGTGGACGATTTCTTTCTCTTCAGTCCGCAACGCTTCTTCTTCAGGGGTTACCGTGTCAAGCGGTACCCACGGTTGTGAATCGTCGATCTCTGTTGGATCCGTTTTTCGACGTTGGTACTGGTCAATATGGTTAAGGCATTTGTTCTTGACAATGCGGTAGAGCCATGTCGAGAATCGGGAACGGAACTGAAATTTTTCGATGTTTTCCCATGCAGAGACAAACGCATCTTGTGCGACATCTTCCGCGTCATGGTGATGACCGAGCATACCGTAAGCGATGTTATAAACCCAATGTTGGTATTGAATGATGAGGGTCCCCATCGCATCGGCATCGCCATTTTGACAGCGTAAAACTATCTCTCGTTCTTGTGCAATATCCAATTCTTCGGTTTTGCCCATCTCTGAATAGGTTTCCATAGTTGCTGTAAGGGTTGCAACAGACATGCTTTTCTCCAAACTGCAAGGATAAAGAATGTACTTCTTCAATGCTCAGGGAACCGTGATTTTCGGACAAAAATAACGCTTGAAGCGAGTCGGTTCCCAACATATAGGCGAAAACTAAGTGGCCTTCTTGTTGAATTAGACATCTTAAAAAACAAAAGGTTCGTTTTGTTTTATTTAAGCACGTTTTCCTTACCCGGTGTGGTTTGGACCTGTTTAAGTTTGCCATGACCGTTCGGCCATCTGCCGAGCGCAACATCCTTCTCCTGTTTTTCAAATGCAACTGTATCAAGCACCTGATTGCCGCGTGTATCGGTATCGACGAGCATTACAGTTTCACCGTTGCGAGACAACTTAAAGTTCGCATGGAGCCCCGCCTCAGTTTTACCATCTTCATCTAACCACACAAGGAGATACCCGTGTGCAGGAATCGTGGTGTTCGCTGGAAATGCCCATTTCTTCAGGTTGTCGATTTTATCTGTCAAGTACATTCCCGTGAGGTTCACTGTGGTGTCACTGAGATTGTGGAGCTCAAGCCAATCTTCGTATTGTCCTTGGGGATCAGCGAGGCTCTTCGTATTGGATGCCATCAGTTCATTAATAACAATAGGACTCTCTTTCGCAACGGGGATACCGACGCGATAGTGGGCAGCACCCTGCTCCGCACGTGCTGGTGAAAAGGCTGTCGTGCCGTGTGTCTTCACCGCATTGGCTTCAATATAATAATAGACTGTGGGACCTGCTGGAAAAGCTGGGATGCGTCCAACAAAACTCTCCTCTTCCTTTGTCATCGTGACCTGCTTAAAAACGGTGTGCCGGTCAAGACTATAATACAACGAAACCGAATCAGGTGCACCAATTGAATTGTTACCAATTTTCGCAGGTTGAGTTAAGACAGAAACCACGATAGGTTCATTGGCTACTGTTTTCGCAGGTTGAGTTAAGACAGAAGCCGCGATAGGTTCATTGGCTACTGCAGGTCTGATGTTAACAGTCGTAATTTTGGGTGTCGGTTTGTTGAGCTCTGGATGGTTGCGCAGGTACTCACGTCTTTGTGTCACGAAACGCTTAAGGTCTTCCGGTACTTTGGTGGCAAAATCTTGATAACTATAGAGTTTCTTATCGTCTTGCTGGACTTCCGCATCAATGAGTACTTGATATTCCTTGACAATGGGACCTAACACTTCCCAATCCAGCCATTCATCAGCGACAGTGCGGACATGTGCGAGATAGCGGGCACGCCAGTCCGGGTTTGAAAGCAAGCGATGAATAAGTGGACGCGCTGCATTGCCTTCATGCGCCACTGGAGATGCCATTCCATTTTCTAAATTCCCCCACGACCAACCGCCGGGACCGCCGCCACCAGGCCCCCCACGTCCCTCTCTACCAAATCTGAAGCTTTCGTTGTTATCATGCGGTATGAGATGGAATCTACCGTTAACATCTTGATAGATAGCGTAATCGCCGCCTTTGTGGATGTACCCGTCGTCGTCCATAAAGACGTTTGAGACTGCAAGCTGCCACAGCACTCGGTCAATATTAAGTAGAGATGGTAGGTTTTCCGTAAGTTCTGCATCAGAGGTCGTTTCGTCAAGCATTTTGCAAAGGGCGATGAGGTCTTGCCAAGGGGCTTCAACATTGTTGGTTTTGAGTTGATACGTTTCTTGATACGCTGTTGGAGCGTCTCCCGCATAGGTCAAGGCACCCCCTCTACCAGGACCTACTTTCCAACGGACGCCGCCTTTTGTGCCGAACTGCTCCGCCAGAAAATCTTTGTTATATTGCTGTAGATTAATATAAACACCCCAATTTTCACCGTTGATAACAAGTTTGACAAGATTCGTTTTCATCGCGGGGATGTAGTCGCGCGCAATCCGATTGTAAAGTACCTCGCGCAGGAAAGAGGCATCGACGTGACCATTGAGTAGGTTAAGTGTCTTGTATCCGTAGAGGCGTTGACCATCTTTACCGTAGTCTACGGCGATATTGAAAGATTTTTTATCTGACCTAACTGTGAAGTAGGAAGAGGTGCCTCGAAAGTGGACACCCACCTCTGGATAAACCTCCCCATCAACAATAAGCTCCGCCGGCACCTCAATATCCGTGCGATAAAATGCGTTCATCTGTTCCGACCAATCTTCATGGTGGAATCGGAGGTAAAGGGTGCGGAGTGTTTGAGCGTTGTAGAGTGAAGGTGAACCCTCTGGTATAGAGGCGAGGCTTGTCTGGACATCGGTTTGAACACCGTTATGTAGGGCTTCTTTGGGGATAAGCGTAACATTCCCACCGCCGCGCGTGCTGAATGCTGCTTCTCGTTCGGCACCGGTTAACTTTCCATTCTTATCTTCATCAAATTGTTCGACCAGTTTCTCTGGTGGGCGCGGTCCCCTTCGTCCACCCCCAAAAGGAGGCATTCCGCCGGGACCCCTGCCAAAACCTCCATCGGGAGGTTGCATCTTCTCAATTTCTTCGCGGCTTAGTTTATCTCCTGTGAACGCTTCTAAACCTGTAATACGGAGTCTGAGTTCATCCTCTTCATCACTGAGTTTGCCATCGCCATTGAGGTCAAACCGTTTCTGTTCGTCCGTAAGTTTTGCCGATGGCTCGTTATCTTGCGCGTTCGCCTGCAGCGTCCAGCCAGCAGTTATTAGCATAAGGGCTATTATTGTTTTCAGGTGTTTCATGGCGTTCTCCTTTTTACTTTTAGACCTGTTTTATGTAAGAAAGTTCGGGTTTTCCGTGCGTGCCGCGTTTCATTCTTTATCCATTTTCACTTCTGTGACATTTTCAATCCGCGAGAGTTCGTTAAAAAAGGTAAGCCACTCTTGTGGATTTGCCAATTTGACTCGGAAGTTGAGTTCAACCATCTGTGATTTTTTGATCCGTTTTTCCAGCAGACGTTCGTAAATCAAGTGTTTGTCAAAAACAGAACGATAGACATTTTCAAAGTTACGATCGGGGGGCAGACAAAATTCTAAACTAAATTCGTTATCGTTCCCAAAGCGTTGATGCCAATGGTATATGCAGAGGATGATGATACCAATGAGGAAGGTCGCCAGAATCGCGACAGATGGATTGCCAGCACCGACCGCCATACCAACTGCTAACGCATAAAAAACAAAACCGATATCCCGCGGGTCTTGGATAGCAGTCCGGAACCGAATAATCGACAAGGCACCGACTAAACTAAACGCGCGTGCGATGCTGTCCCCAATAATCACCATCACGACAGAAATCAGCATACATAGGATGATGAGTGTGTCGGTAAACGATTTTTGTGGGACTTTAGCGTGTGTCCATTGATAGATGTTGACGATAAAAATGCTCAGTGCGAACGAAAGTAACAACCTAAGGGCATCAGTACCAAGTGTTATAAGCGGCGGTATCGTTAAAAATTCAAACAATGTGTTTATTCCTGTTTGCTGATTGAAGGTTTAGGATATTCTACTATAATACGACAAATTTGTGAAGAAATTGTTGGGAATTTGTTTTATTTTCCCTGTAAATTGCTTGGGGCGTGGGCGAAGGCAATGTTTGTAGCTATTTTTACGTCTGTTCTTCCTGACGAATCAAGACACCCACAAACACCCCGGAAAAAATCAGAATTGCAAGCGCATAAGGTGCTGCTTCAGCGAACATGGCTTCAGTTGTGTAACTCCAAACATTGAGAGCGAGTGTTTCGTATCCGGCGGGGGATAAGAGGAAAGTCAGTGGGAGCTCTTTCATGGTCGCAAGAAAAACCAGAGCCGTAGCAGTAAGCATGCCGCGCATGAGAATAGGGAAAAGGGTTTTGAAAAATGCTTGTATGCGTGGATACCCAAGCGAGCGGGCTGCCTCCTCTAAGTTCGGTGAGGCTTGGTAGAGCGAGCTTCGCACCGGGCCGATCGCCTCTGCCAGAAAGTGTAGGGTACACGCGTAGATTAGCACGGGGAGTGTCTTGTAGATAAAAGATACTGTGTTTAAAACGAAAAAGATGAGTGATAACGCGAAGGCAAGCGGTGGTATCGCATAAACAATGTAGGCAACGCGCGCCAATGCCTTTGAAGCCCGTGATGGATAACGAACATCTATATAGGCAAACGGCACCGCAAGGAGTGCACACAGCATTCCCGCAGGTATTGCAATCGACAGCGAACCGACGAGGGCTGCTGAAAGGCTTGCCAGAGCGGATGTATTAAACCCTCTGAACATCCAAAGCAAGATGGCTCCAACTGGAACGACCACTGTTACAAATGCCAGCAAACTCAGGAAAATATAAGCGGGGTTGCGCCACGCACCGAGTTGAACCTGCGACGATTGACGGGAGGTACCGCGCCCAGCGCGATGGAAGGCTACCTTATTTAGCAGCTTCGCTTCAAGGTAGAGTAGGCACCCGGTAAAGGCGAGAAGCATCAAAGCGAGCCATGCCGCATAGATATGTTCAAAGGAGAGCGTGTACTCTGTGTAAAGTGCGTAACTAAAAGTTTCATAGCGCATCAATGACACAACGCCAAAGTCGCCAAGCACGTGTAAACTAATGAGGAGCCCGCTTGCATAGAAAGCAGGACGGAGTTGCGGGAGGATGACACGGAAGAAAGTTTCATAATACCGATAGCCGAGACTCCGAGCGGATTCTTCGAGGCTCGGATCGAGGCCTAACAAGGCGGTGCGTAGATTCAGAAAGAGGTAAGGGCTCGTATAGGCACTGAGCGCGAGGAGCGCACCCCAGTAACCGCCGAGGCGCGGGATACTCGTGCCAAATAATTGGGCGACAATCCCGGTATTTCCGCCGAGTGCCAATAGTGCGTATGCCATCACATAGCCCGGAATGGCGAGCGGTAGCGCACACAGCACCGTAAAGTAACGTTTACCCTTTAAGTTTACCCGACTTGTTAACCACGCTGCGGGGGTTGCTATAAGTAGATCAAGAGATAGGACACCTGCAGTGAGCAGCAGCGTGTTCAGGAAAAGCCTTGCGTTTCGCCAGCGGAAGACAATCTCCACAAGGGCAGTGGCTTCCGCTGAAAACGCTTTGGTAAGTAAGTAAACCAACGGGATGAGGCCGCCAATACCGACAAGGACAATCGGAATGCCTGCCACGCCAGCAGGAATAGAAAAATAACGGTGTGAACGAACTGTTTTTACCTTTTGCATCCAAATTCCGTAGCCTCAATCTTCCAAGCGAGGTTCCCCACTTCTATAGAATTTCGACGCGTCGCAATAAATCAACTGTTCCGTCAAGGTCGTCCATATCATTGAGGTTGAATGTTGGCGCGAGTTGAAGTAACTCGGATAACGGTAACAGGTTCGCGTTTGGGATTACACCCTCGATAACAGGGTATTCAAATACGTCGCTGGTAAAGTACTGCTGTGCTTTAGCGGATAACAAAAATTCCACTAACCTCAAAGCCGCTTCTTTGTTTTTGCTACTCTTCAGCAGTCCGATACCAGCAACGTTAACGAGGTTACCCGGATCATCTGCCTTAAAGAAGGTCTGTGCTGCCGGAAAACCGGAGTTCCCTTTCTTGAAACGGAGGAGGTAGTAGTGGTTCGGTAAACCGAGATCGATTTCGCCTGCAGCGAGTGCTTCTATGATAGGTGTATTTTTAGCGTATTTTTTTACGCCGTTTGCTTTCATGCCGTGTAGCCATTCCTCGGTTTTTTCTTCACCGACTTGCACACGGAGCGAAGTGACAAAGGCTTGGAAGGACGCATTTGTTGGTGCCCAACCGACTCTCCCTTTCCACATCGGTTGTGTTAAATCGAAAACGCTTTGGGGGAGTTCTTCCATTTTCACGCGTTCAGGCGAGTAGGCGAGAACCCGCGCTCTACCGCTTGTCGCTACCCAGAAACCATCGGCATCGCGAAAATCCGAAGGAACTTTAGCGAGTATAGATTCCGGCAGTTTTTCAAACATCGCTTTTTTACTAACGGCACCGAGCGCGCCAGCATCTTGTGCCCAAAAAAGTGCAGCGGGGCTTTTGTCGCCTTCTGTTAAGAGCGTGGCAGCTAACTGTGTCGTATTGGCGTAACTCACCTTCACTTGGATGCCGGTCTCTTTTTCAAACTGCTTGATAATCGGTTCAACAAGGCTCTTGCTGCGTCCAGAATAAATGGTTAGCGTTTCAGCGTGAACTGTCCCGATGACGGTGAATAAGAGCAAAATTGGCAGAACGTAATTAAACAAACGCAATCTGTTGTTAAACATTATGTCTCCTTTGATAAACTGAATGGGTGTACACCGGATCAAAACTGGTATAAATTTTGTCAGATACAGCAGCAAAAAGTTCGGGGTTATTGCACAGATGCACAGGGTGCCGTTTTGTCAACGCTTTGGCACGACTCGCCAGCGTGTATTCATGCCTGCTGTGATATGGTCAGCGACGTGGCAGTGATAGAGCCAATTGCCGGGTGTTTTCGCTATCATATCTACAGTAACCATACTACCGGGGAGTAGTTCTACGACATCGGTACGTTTCCCAGCGTTTAACACTGTCTGACCGTGCCAGTGTGCGGTGTGCATATCGACTTCAGTACCTAACCCGATGAGATACCACCGTACGCGATCGTGTTGTTCGACTTCCAGACCTCGCAGATTTCCGAAGATAAATCCGTTAATCGCGTGCTTGAGATTCCCTTCTTCCGCTTCTTCAGCCGACGCATAAGCCTCATTTTGCCCGCTTTCAACGATTTTTCGGTCATTTTCGTTGAAGATTAGGAACAGTGTTGTGAACGCTTTGTCAATATCTGTAGGACGCGGATCATCTGGTGCGCGTTCCATCCCTTTTTTCGTGACCACAATAGTTCCAATTAAACCGTCATAAACCTCTGTGACAGCATCGACGTGTGAGTGGTAAAGCCAGACAATAGACGACGGATCGTTAGGACCAGGGGCAGAATCGCTGTCTACTTCCCAGTGGTAAGTGAACACGCTTCCCGGTTTAACAGCCCCCCCGGATCCTTTCATGTCCGCACCTTCGTTGTCTTCATCGTATTGTAACCCGTGAACGTGAATACTGAGCGGTTTATCGGCGCGATTAAGAAAGTTCACCTTTACGCTATCGCCTTCAACAGCGTGCAATTGCGGACCGAGAATACCCATCCACACAGGTTGTTCGACTTGTGTCGTATAGGTGTCATCGGTATATTGAATATAGCGATATTTCTCATACACAAGGGCTTTACCCCAAACGTCCAATCCCATATTGGGTCTGATGAGATTTTGTCCGCTCGGCGCGTAGTTCCATTCGACTTTCTCGGCAGCGATCCAATATTCGCGCGTTGCAGCTTCAGCGGTGACGGTGAAGAAGCACAGCATCATACCGATAAAAACGAGAAATATGTCGGATGTCAATCGTGGTTTTTTGTTAAGAAAGAGAGGACGTAATTTATACGTGCCTTGTGGCAGGTCTGGGATTATGATATTGAGACTCATTTTCAAAAAATGAGCCTTTAAAACAGGTCTCATAAAGAACTCAACCTCAGTGGCTTAAATTTGCATTCAATTATACCACGAAAAATAGGATGTGTCAAAAAAATATGGGGTATGTCCGTCAATCGCGTTTTCGTTTTTCAGCCTAAACGCGCCTGTGTTTAATCTATCTGCGGATCAAGCGCATCTCGGAGCGCATCGCCGAGGAGGTTGAAGCCTAAAACGATAAGGAAGATAGCGACACCGGGAGCGGTGACGGCTAAAGGCGCGCGACGGATGAGGTCTCGGTTTTCGTTGAGCATCGCGCCCCATTCGGGTTCACCGATTTCTGCACCGAGTCCTAAGAAACTGAGTCCTGCCGCATCTAAAATGGCTGCACCGATACCTAAGGTCGCTTGGACAATCAGCGGCGCGAGACAATTCGGGAGAATAGTCGTGACAAGAATACGACTGTTGCTTGCACCAATCACCTTCGCGGCGACGACGTAATCTAATTCGCGGACTTTCAGAACTGAGGCGCGCAGAATTCGCGCATATTGTGGGATATAGACGATTGACACAGCGATAATCGCATTTGTCAGACTCTGCCCCAGAATCGTCACGATAACCATCGCGAGAAGGATACTCGGCATCGCAAGCATCATGTCCATTACGCGCATGATGAGGTTGTCAAGCCTTCCACCATAGTAACCCGCAATTGCGCCAAATAATGTGCCAAACCCGACAGAAAAGGTCATCGCAATAAGTCCAACTTTCAGAGAGATACGCGTACCGTAGATAATCCTGCTAAAAATATCTCGTCCCACCTTATCGGTACCGAGATAGTGCGAAGTGGACCCACCTTGGAGGCGTTCAACGATGTTTGCTTGTCTTGGATCATGGGTCGCAATCAGGGGCGCGAAGATGGCAACGACAATGAAAAATAGGATAATGGATGCGCCGATGGTGGCGGAACGGTGTTTTAAGAGTTTCCGAAAGATATGTTGTTGGCTGCTGGCAGTTGGTGGCGCACTCATTTCGCTTCATCTCCCACTCGGATACGCGGGTCGAAGTAGGCATACAACATATCCACGATAAGATTGACAAGCATGAAGACGGCTGCCACGAAAAGCACGCCACCTTGCACGGCACGGACATCGCGCGCCTCAACCGCTGCGCGCAGCCATGAACCGAGTCCGGGCCAAGAAAAAATATGTTCGGTTAAAATCGCGCCACCGAGTAGATAGCCGAATTCTAAGCCGATAACCGTCAAGACAGGCACCATGCTATTTTTCATGGCGTGTTTGCTGATAACTCTCCAACGCGGTAAGCCTTTCGCATAAGCCGTTGTGATATACGGTTGATTTAGCACTTCAAGTAGACTGGAACGGGTCATCCGGGCAATAATCGCTAACGGGATAGTGCCTAATGTAACCGCGGGGAGAATGAGATGTGAAATAGCACTGCGGAAGGCGATGAAGTTACCTGTAAGAAGTGTGTCAATCAGGTAAAAACCGGTGCGGGTCTGAACATCTAAATCTAAGATGACATCCAACCGACCACTGCTGGGTAGTATCGGAAGGAAATAGGAGAAAAGCAGAATGAGCATCAACCCCAACCAGAAGATCGGCATAGAGATACCGGCGAGGGATACCGACATCGAGAAATAATCCAAAAACGTGCCGCGAAAGATGGCGGCAATGACACCCGCAGCGATACCGAACAAAATCGAAAACGCCATCGCGGCGAGTGTCAATTCAGCCGTCGCCGGGAAATAGCGTCTGATTTCCGCTATCACGGGTTGCTTTGTTTTAAAGGAGTCCCCGAAGTCGAGGTGCACAGCATCCCACAAGAACTTGGCGTATTGGTGGTACAGAGGTTTGTCAAGTCCCATTTCCTCGCGAAGCTCGATGAGTGCTTTTTCGGTGGCACGTTCTCCCAAAATAGCGACAGCGGCATCGCCGGGGATGAGATGCACCATCAGGAAAACGAGGAGCGATACCGCTAAAAGGGATAAACCGATCGAAAGAAAACGCTGGAGGAGATAAGAGAGCAAGAGTTAACCTTCCGTTATTGATGCCACCTACATGCTATTGATAGACCTCATTTTTCTCTTTTTCAAAGTGGGTCCATTTACTAACTATTAACCGAAAATCCGTTTTTCAACAGCGGTGGAAACGGTCAGAGGGACCCGCGGTTTTAAAAATTAGAAAAACGGGTTGTGTCGTTTCTCTTCACCGACGGTGGTGGAGGGACCGTGTCCGGGAAAAAGCCGAACCGCGTCTGGGAGTGATAATAGGTTGTCCCGAACGCTCTCAATTTCATCCTGATAGGAGATATTGGGGCCACCAACAGAGCCAGCGAAAATGGCATCGCCGACAAACGCTACGTTCTGCGTCAGGAAACTACACCCACCCGGAGTATGTCCCGGTGTATTCACCACGCTAACCATAAGTTCACCGACCGAAAGGACATCACTGTGTGCTACTTCGCGTAGTTTTTTATGACTCCGCGGTTTCGGTTCGTTTTGATGGATGTAAGTCTCACATCCCGTCTCGGTTTGAAGCTGCGGTAATCCGTCAGTATGGTCGCTATGGGCGTGTGTCAGGAGTATCATCGTCGGATTCACAAGACGAGCGTCGAGCTGTTCCAAGATGAGGGCTGGATGCGCGGCGGTGTCAATAATCGCGGCATCGTCGGTGGCTTTGCAGATCAAAAGATAGGCGTTCACGGGCCACCCACCGACGGGCGCGCTAATTGTGATAACCTCAAGGTTCGCATCGCTCATGGGTTGGAGCGGTTCGGGTTCCCACTGCTCTGTCGCAATATCAAGCAGCTTGGAACTGTCCAAATTCAGGACTTCTGCGAGCCGAAAAACTTGCGTTTCTGTCGGTTTTAAGGTATACTGTTCCATACGAGAAAGTTCTGCTTCTGTGATACCCGCAGCGGTAGCGATTTCGCTTTGAGATAGGTTTTGCCCGCGTCGGGCTTTGCCGATAATGTCACCAAATTCGTCTTCAAGTGTGTATGCCATGGTGGTGTTCTCCTTACTTTATGGGTTTAAGGAACATTATAACAAAAAACGCAGTGTGATGCAATTGAAATAGGTCGCATTGAAGAAGGAGAGATTCTGATGGACATTCCAAAAAATGGTTATGAACAAGCAGCAATATCCCTCGCCCCGCTGGAAACTGATATGACGTTAGAGGATTTCCTTCAGAGCGATTTGGAGGGATATGAATACGTGAAAGGAAAGTTAATACCGATGGCACCACCGACAATGGAACACGGTGAAATAAGCATGAGCCTTAGTTTACTGTTAGGTGTTCACATTCGCGAAAATGAGTTGGGGCGTTTGTATCCGGCAGATACAGATTTTAAATTGGGTGACCGATTGGTTAAACCAGATATTGCCTTTGTTTCGACAGCGAGATTGCCTGAGAACAAGCGTCAAGCATCCCCTGTAGCACCAGACCTCGCTGTTGAAGTCGTCTCACCAACAGATATTCAGTATCGTGTGATTGAAAAGGCTTTCGCCTATCTGAACGCCGGAACCCGTCTCGTCTGGGTAATTGAACCTATAGCAAAAACGGTGACCGTGTACCGTTCTAAAACAGACATCAAAACTCTCACTTATGAAGATACACTCACCGGTGAAGATGTCGTTGAAGGGTTTTCGTGTCAAGTCGCACAACTTTTTGAATAGAGAGTGTTGAAACGAGGTAAACTAAATATGGAGGAATGAAAATGAGACAACAAGACGCTCATGGAGTCACCCAAGAAATACTTCCACCGCCTAAGAAGATGACGCTTGAAGAGTTTCTTGAGAGTGATTTAGAAGGATACGAATATGTAGAAGGAGAAGTAATACCGATGCCAGCTGCATCTGCGGAACACGGAATAGTCAGTGCAAGGGTTTTTTTGTGCTTAGGTTTGTATGTGCGTGAGAATCAACTTGGCGAGGTAGTTACTCCGGACACGGGCTTTCAAGTCGGCGAGCGCGTCTTGAAACCGGATATCGCTTTTATTTCTTCAGCACAACTGCCTGACGACCTGAGTAAGGCATTCCCGGTGCCACCGGACCTTGCCGTGGAGGTGGTTTCACCATCAGATCTTTTCCGACGTGTGATTGAAAAAGCATTCGCCTATCTGGAATCCGGTACGCAGATGGTTTGGATTGTCGAACCTACTTCACAAACGGTACGCGTGTATCGATCCGAAACGCCTATCAGAGTGTTAGGAATTAACGACACGCTCACGGGTGAAGATGTCGTTGAAGGGTTTTCGTGTCAAGTCGCACAACTTTTTGAATAGAGAGTGTTGAAACGAGGTAAACTAAATATGGAGGAATGAAAATGAGACAACAAGACGCTCATGGAGTCACCCAAGAGATACTTCCACCGCCTAAGAAGATGACGTTGGAAGAGTTTCTTGAGAGTGATTTAGAAGGATACGAATACGTGAAAGGGGAATTAATACCGATGCCACCCACATCAGGAGCACATGGCGAGATTAGTTCTAATATACACTGGTACCTATACTCACATGTTCGCGCGAATCAACTGGGGCGTCTGTATATAGCCGACACCGGTTTCCAGATTGGTGAACGGTTGTTGATGCCCGATATCGCGTTTGTTTCTACAGCGAGATTACCTGATGATAGACAAAAAGCGTTCTCCATACCGCCGGACCTCGCCGTAGAAGTCGTTTCTCGGACAGACATATTGCATCGTGTTGAGGAAAAGGCATTTGCCTATCTGGAAGCAGGTACCCGAATCGTCTGGGTGCTCAAACCTGTATCGGAGACGGTAATGGTCTATCGTTCTAAAACAGACATCAGGGTGCTGACATGTGAAGATACACTCACGGGTGAAGATGTTGTTGAAGGGTTTTCGTGTCAAGTCGCACAACTTTTTGAATAAGGAGGAGGCGGGCGAAGCTTGCAAGCCCGTAAAACTAAAGTATGAAGCTTGGGTTAGTTACGTATAATATGGCGAAAGATTGGGATATTCCCACCATCATTGAAAAATGTGTAGAGACAGGATTTGCGGGGGTGGAATTGCGGACAACGCATGCCCACGGCGTTGAAGTCGAACTCTCCGCAAGTGAACGCGCAGCGGTAAAACAACAATTCGACGATTCCCCGATTGAGATCGCTGGCTTAGGTTCTGCTTTTGACTATCATTCTGTAGATCAAGATGCGGTTCGGCAGAATATAGAAGGTACGAAGGTCTATTCGCAACTCGCAGCAGATGTCGGCGCACCCGGGGTGAAAGTGCGTCCGAATGGGCTGCCGAGTGAAGTGCCTGTCGAAAAAACACTGGAACAGATTGGATTGGCTCTGCGTGAGTGTGGCGAATTCGCTGCCGACCTCGGCGTGCAGATTCGGTTGGAAGTCCACGGTGGCGGCACTTCCGAACTCCGACATATCCGCACGATTATCGATGTCGCTGACCACGAGAACGTCTACGTCTGCTGGAATTCTAACTTCGGTGAAGTGGAGAACGGGACCATTAAAAACAACTTTGACCTCGTCAAACGGAGAATCGGCTTAGTACATATTACGGAACTCCATCGACGTGAGTATCCGTGGCGGGAACTCTTTACATCGTTGAAAGTCTCTGGATATACAGGCTACACGCTTGCAGAAATCGCTGGTAGTTCCGATCCTGTGCGCGTGATGAATTTTTATCGGGCGTTGTGGGAAGAATTAGTCCGATAAAAGGAGGCATTCTGATGAATATTCTAAAAACTGACCCGGAACAGGTTGTAATCCCTCCGACACCAATAGAAACCGATATGACGCTTGAGGAATTCCTTGAAAGCGATTTAGAGGGATATGAATATGTGAAAGGAGAATTAATACCCATGCCACCGACATCTGGCGAACACGGTGATATTAGTGCCAATTTATTTTTATTTTTAGGCACCTATGTTCGCGAAAATCAACTGGGACGTGCTTACACATCGGATACCGGTTTTAAGGTTGGCGATAGGTTCCTGATACCAGATATTGCGTTCGTTTCGGCAGAACGACTGCCAGATGACAGACGTAAAGCGTTCTCCACCCCACCGGATCTGGCTGTTGAAATCGTTTCCCCAACAGATGTTCTGTTCCGGGTCTTTGAAAAGGCACTCACCTATCTGAGTGGCGAAACGCAGCTCGGTTGGGTCATTGAACCTGTAGCAAAAATGGTAACGGTGTATCGCTCAGAGACAGATATCAAAGTGCTTACACGTGAAGAAACGCTTACTGGTGAAGATATCATCGAAGGATTTTCGTGTGAAATCTCACAAATCTTTGAATGAGGATAGACCCCATTGTTCGGATCGCGATTTTATATTTTATCTATAGGGATATTTTTTTTGACTGCTATCAATGTCGGTGCAGCACCTGAAACCGTCCGTCTTAGCAATGGGGTGTGGACAGTTGACATCGCGACGCAATCCCTCGCTGTAAATGCGTACCCTGTAGAATCTGAAACGGCAGTGCCTATTTCGGGGGCGCAACCCGGATTCGGCGATGTAGCAGAATTCGTCCAAGACAACAATACCGTCAGTTGGCGGATTGCAGATCAGTTTCTCACCGTGCGCTTTGAACTGATAGATGAATCGCTATCCGTAGAATTCGTTCACGATAAGCAGAAAAGCGATACACTCCGTTTAACATGGCCCGCTATTGAAGATTCTGAATCTCTTCGTGCCTATATTCTGCCCCTTTTTGAGGGGAGTTATGTTCCAAAAGATGACATTAAATGGCAGGATTTCTTATCCGAACGGGGACCGATAAACACAACCGCGGGGCTCTCAATGCCGTTTTGGGGGTTAGAGCTCACTGACCGAACGCTTACCTACATTTTAACCAATCCGTTTAACAACCAAATCCGGTTCAATAAAACAGCAGTCGCGTCGTTAGGCATGGAGGTATCGCACACCTTCACGCCGAATTGGGAACAGAGAAGATACGGATTGCATATCTCACTCGGCGCAGCAGCACCAGTCGCACCTGCCAAACAGTACCGACGCTGGTTACAACAGAACGCTGAATTCGTTTCTTTTACTGAAAAGATTGAGAAAACGCCTGCTGCAGAGAAGTTACTCGGTGCTGTGCATGTCTACCTCTGGGGCGGTAAACTCCTCAGTCAATATGATGTAACGGATTGGCAAACGTTGGCAACAAGGCTCAGTGGTGATAGCAAGATTGCGACGCAGATGTGGACGCAGTTGAATGCTGAGGCGCGAAAAGCAATTCGTGAAATCGCGCAATCGGCACATGCGTCTAAATATGTCCGACGGGGTGTCAGTCGTGCAATAAGTGAACAACTTGAAAAGCCTGATTTTTACAACCCAACCCTTTGGACAGAAATTCCCGTTACCTCAGAGACAGAAAAGTTAATCTCGCGAGATGACCGCGCGCTATCGCTCACGGAAGTGTATCGCCGCAACTGTCTACTGTTCTACGCCGCGTTTTCCGACACGCTACGGCATCCAGACGAGTGGGGGGACGGTCTCTCTGTGAAGTTGTTGGAACAATTCGCTGAAAATGGGTTAGACAGACTCTGGCTCGGTGTGGATTCGTGGCAGGACGGATTTCGGCATCCGGTGGCTGTCGCGAAGGCGAAAGCACTCGGTTATCTCGTCGGACCCTACGATTCCTACCACAGTATCCATCATCCCAATGAAAGGGATACGTGGGAAACAGCGCAGTTTGATCTCTCGCTTTATGAGTCTGGCGCAATTGTCAATGCTGATGGCACAAAGAGTCGAGGGTTTAAAAAGAAGGGGTATCACTTAAGCCCGCTCGTGGCACAGCCTTATGTCGAAAACCGCGTCAACAGTATCGTCGAGCAGCTGCCATCAAACTTCAATACGTGGTTCATTGATTGTGATGCTTACGGCGAACTCTACGACGATTATTCAGCATCGCACCCTGCAACGCAGTTAGATGATATGAATGCACGGTTGGCTCGGATTTCATGGATTCGGGATACGCATAACATGGTCGTAGGTTCAGAAGGCGGTGCTGCGTATTCAGCAGCAACGCTCCACTTCGCACACGGCATGACAGTCCCTGTCATCGGGTGGGGAGACCCAGACATGAAGTCTAAAACATCACCTTACTACGTAGGTGGGTACTGGCCCCCCGAAGGCCCGGCGATCCACATAAAGCAGGTACCGCTCAAACCGAACTATCTGTATCACTACTACGACCCACATTTCCGCTTACCGCTCTACCAGATTGTGTTTCATGACTCAGTGATAACAACACACCATTGGGGTTCCGGAAGTCTCAAGTTTAAGAACGCGATCGGAACGTTAGCACTATTAGAGTTACTCTACAATGTACCACCGTTGTATCATCTAAACATAGAAGAATTTTCAAAGCATAAAGCGTGGATAAAGAAGCATTACGCCTTCTTTTCGCCACTACATCGGCAAATCGGCGGACAGGCGATGACCGATTTTCAATGGCTGAGCGAGGATAAACTCGTTCAACGTACCGAGTTCGGCGATACTGTTGAGATATTCGCGAACTTCGGAACGGGTGTGTTTGGATATGAAGATTTGATAATTCCTGGACGAAGTATCGTTGCCAAATGGATCGGCGCAGGTAAAATTGAGGTGTTTTCTGTGGAGTGATTTAAGCCCTAGGACTATTTAGTTTTATAGTTTGGAAACTTATTTTTAATGAACTCATAGCGAGTACGCGTTATGAATGGTTGAAAGTGATACGAAAGTTAA
>VXZK01000109.1 GCA_009845545.1 Candidatus Poribacteria bacterium | reverse complement strand
GTGTCCAGATGATGGATAGCACCGGCTTAGGGGTACTCGTCGCTGCTTATACGACTATCCGTCGCAATGAGGGACGCGTGGTGCTCCTTAATCTTGGGGGCAACATCAGAAGTCTTATTGTTATGGCTAAACTGATGACAATTTTTGACTGCTACAATACAGAAGCAGAAGCCATCGGCCATTTCCTATAGGTTTAATAGTGATCAGTTTTCAGTACGATTTTTCCGCGAAAAATCTTTCAGTTTTGATCGAGAACTCGTCTACAGATACTTTTACTAAGGCGCGAGTTCTCGGTCAAAGTTAACAGAAAGACTTGATGAATCAGATCCTCCTCTTAACTGACAACTGATAACCGATAACTAAAAACTACCCAAAAAATATGGAAACAAGCATCTCTACTGACACAAGACAAAGCATCAATTTATGGCATAAATGCACAGTGTGCAAGGAAGCTGTTTTCAGAGGCGAACTCGAACGGAACCTCTATATCTGCCCACACTGCGGCGCACTGTTCCCTTTACTTGCGGAGAAACGGCTCGAATACCTCTTGGATGATCCGTCCGTCGCAAAAAGCAGATCAACCCGTGCTGCCGGCCTCACCGCCGAAGGGACGATTTCAGAATATCCTGCTTGTCTCTTCATCGCTGATATAGACGTGATCCCCGTAGAGATTGATGTGTCGCTGCTTCTCGCATCCATTGAAAACGCCTTACAGAAACAAATGCCACTGATCACGATCATCGCATGCCAACCGGAGGGGTATAAAGATACTTTGAAGGAAACCCTCTATGTGACAATGCAAATGGAACGACTCGCAGAGGCTTCGCTCCCGCATATCACTGTGATAACTGAAACGGAGGTGTACCCACTCGCGACGCATCTCCCTATTGGCGAATTGGTTATTGCGGAAGGGACAGTGGCCATCAAAAAACCGACACCACCAAATCTACAACCCGCACTACATGCCCCGGAAGAACAACTGATTACACAGGCACCAACATTAAAAACAGACATAGAACCTGATATAAGTGTTGATTGCTATATCCCGCGCGAAGAGCTCCCTAACATATTAGGACTATTTCTCAAATTTTTTTCGCCATAGTTGATAGACACCGCACCACTTACAATAATGGCTATCAGCCATCAGCAAGAGGGAACCTTGCGAAACGTAAATCTCTTTACTGACTGCTGAAAGGTTTTTTGAAAAAAAACGCCCTGACAGCCAAAAGCCATTCTGTAGAGAAATCGGCAATCAGAATTGGTATAAAATCAAAAAATACGTTTCGGACGACGCTATGAGAACGTTCAGAACTCTCGACAAAAATTCCAATCAAACCTCTTTCATTACACAGAAATTTGAAGAGACCTTCGGTGGCCCCCCCACATTCATCGCAGCCGCCCCGGGTAGAGTGAACCTTATCGGTGAACATACAGATTACAATGACGGTTATGTGTTTCCTGTCGCGATTGATAAATATATCAACATCGCTGCGCGTAAACGACCTGATCGGCGTGTCACACTACATGCACTGGATGTGGACGATTCTTGGGAATTCAGCATCGACACATTGAGTACCATCCCGCCACAGGCACCCACTTGGAGCCATTATTTCATCGGTGTTGCATCCCTCCTTCAAGCACCAGGGAGAGAAATATCTGGGATAGATGCAGTCATCACAGGCGATGTGCCAATTGGCGCGGGGTTAAGTTCTTCAGCCGCACTTTCGGTCGCTGCCACACTTGCCTTTTTAACCGCGAGTTCTGAACTTGAAACAGTAGGATCGGAGGATAACAAGAAAAAACTTGCAGCATTGTGTCAACGCGTAGAACATGAATTCGTTGATGTTAAGTGCGGTATCATGGATCAGACAATTTCGCTGTTAGGACAAAAAAACCACGCTCTGTTCCTCGATTGCCGTTCGCTTGAATATGAACATGTTCCGCTGAATTTGGGAGAGCACGCTATTGCGATTTGCAACACGAAGGTCAAACGAGAACTCGCTGCCTCTGAATACAACAAACGGCGTGCGGAATGCGAAAGAGGCGTGGAGATTCTGAGTCGATGGATACCCGGTATATCCTCACTCCGTGATATCGCACTAACGGATTTCAAAAAATATGAAGAAGAATTACCGGCATTAACACAAAAAAGATGTCGATATGTAATTGAGGAAAATGCCCGCGTGTTAGAGGCGGTTTCCGTGCTAAAAGGGCGCAGCCAAAGCGCATCAGAAGAAACAGACGCATCGCTGATACGATTTGGTAGCCTAATGAACGCCTCACATAACGGGCTGCGTGATGATTACGAAGTGAGTTGTAAAGAGTTAGATCTGCTGACCGACATCGCACGTAGCATCACAGGAGTGATCGGGAGTCGTATGACGGGGGCGGGTTTTGGCGGATGCACAGTCAGCATTGTTCATCAAGACGCTTTAGAGATATTCCAGACCCGTGTAACAACGGAGTACCACGAACAGACCGGCATTGAACCTGAAATTTATCTCTGTAATGTTAGCGACGGCGCACAAGTTTTTCGGCTTTTCTAAATATTAGGTTTCTGCTCCGACTTGTCTACGGAATGAGACTTCAAGTTTAACCAAGAACGCGATTTCAGATATTTAGAAGATAATGCGCGCGTTCTTGGTTAAAAACCCACCTAACCGAACCACAAGGAAAGTTAAAAATATCGAAAAAATGGAACATAGTATCGGCATCGACCTTGGCGGAACGGATATCAAGGCGGGATTGGTTTCATCAGTAGGTGATATTTCTTGTCGCGTCGTAGTCCCGACAGACGTAGAAACAGGGGGACCTAAGGTAGTCGCATCGCGGATTGCAGAAGCCGTTCGCCAAGTCCTTGTGAAAGTGGAAACGCAAGACGGGAACAGCCATCAGCAAGAGCTGACTGCTACGCTTGCTAATAGCCGACAGTTTCCGACGGTTTCCGACAGCCATTCCTGCGAAATTGGGGTTGGACTCGGTTCACCGGGACTTATCATTGCTGAAACCGGTGTCGTCCACTTTTCACCAAACTTTCCGGGGTGGAGCGATATCCCGCTTGTTACTTATGTAAACGCAGAACTGGCGAAACTACAACCCTTTAAAAAGTACAAGCCGATATTAAGAGGCATGGACAACGATGTGAATGCGATGACTTTAGGTGAACTCCATCACGGTGCTGGTGTCGGCTATAAGAACCTGGTCGCATTGACACTCGGCACAGGCGTAGGCGGCGGTGTGGTAATTGATGGTGAGGTCTATCACGGCAGCCAAAATACGGCTGGCGAATTGGGGCATACTGTCGTTAACCCCAATGGACGTTATTGTGGTTGCGGTAATCAAGGGTGCCTTGAGGCTTATGCGGGTGCGAAAAATATCGTGGAACGCACCCAAGAGAAGATAACAACTGGACGCAGCACCACTTTAGCCACCGCAACAAATGCCGGAACGCCATTAACGCCGCGGCTGATAGCGGAAGCCGCGCAAGCAGGGGACGAACTCGCAATTGAGATTTTTGCTGAAACGGGGCGATATATAGGCATTGCCCTCACCTCAATAGCACATATTCTCAATCCTCAAATCGCGATCATCGGCGGTGGCATCGCAGCAGCTGGTGAGAAACTCCTCTTTGAACCGATCCGTACTGAACTCTCTAAACGTGCGATGGATATACCGGCGCAAATGAAAATTGTAAAGGCACACCTCGGAAATGACGCTGGCATTGTGGGGGCTGCGATGCTTGCCCTTGAAGGATCTTTTAAATAAAGGAACTATAAAAAAATGAAAAATGAGACACATTTGCTGAAAACTTTAGGCTCCCCACAAAACCTCCAACCCGCCGAAAACCCTGGCGATCGTAAAATTGCTGAACCGCATCGGGTGTCCGTCCTACAAATTTTAGCGGCACTCTGTTTAGCGTTAATTCCGTTAAGTTGTGCCAAGGTGCCAGATTTCATAAAAGACACCTTCCAACCAGAGATGATTGTCCCTGTCTTTGATCCGGATGCTCACATCATGCCACAGACAGGCACTGTCGGTTATCTCAGAAACGGCATCAAGGTAATGGTGGTACCGCTCAACGATGTGAAGGCAGTTGACGCGTTCGGTGTCTTTATCTATAACGGGACAGACCATTGGATATCCTTCAAAAAGAAAGATTGTCAGATGCTTGATGGTACTGGTAACGTTACAATGCCGATCAACAAATCGCAGGAATCCTTTTATCTGAAAAAGAATTTTAGACCGAATCTGCCCCCTGAATTCGCGGCTGAAGTGTTCCGATGGGACAAGTCCATCAGAATACAAGGGGCTCCAGCCGTACTGCCCAGAGCAGACCTTGAAAAAACAACAGTGATGCCGAGGCAATACGCGAGATTCTATCTCTACTTCCGCAAACGGAGTATTAAGTATAGCAGCTTACGGATCATTGTGCCAAAAGTCACAAGTGATTTCAATGACCAACAAACGACGTTCGTTTTCAAATTTAAGGTACAACGCGGCTAATCTGAGAACCCCGCTTACCAGTTACCAGTTACCAGCTACCAGTTACCAGAAGGGAAGCTTCTTTACTGGACCCTGGACCCTGGACCCTGTTAACTACTCCTTCTGTTTTCTTCTCCTTGTCCTTTGTTTGAGTTGTGCCCTCCCTGAAAGCGAAGTTGCGCAGCCCGGATCTCCACCTGTTCCTGGGAAGGGGCAGATCGAAATTCTCACATCGAATCGTCAACGCGAACTGCTGCCTATCGTCGGTATTAACTACGTCAGAACACTCGGCAGTGCTGGACAAGGTGCAGGTGAGTTTCAGATGCCCTTGGGACTCGCAATAGATGAAGCTGATAGGATTTACATCGCCGATGCCGGGAATAACCGAATACAAGTTATTGATGCGACTGGAAATTACATCACGGAATTTGGCGGACGTGGGTGGCAGACAGGCGAGTTTGATCACCCGTCAGACATAGCATTAAGTTTCCAACGGAGCTACCGCCACCTCTATGTCGCAGACACGCGAAACAATCGGGTACAATACTGCAATTTCGTTGATCAAATTTTTTATCCGCTCAGCCAGAGTATTGAGGACACACTATTAGACCAGCCTGAAGGTATCGGTATCGGGCGAAATGGCGAGGTGTATGTTGTAGATACCGGCAATCATCGCTGGATTGAATTCAACGTTACGGGGGTCCCAGTTGTAGCACGTGGCAGCTTCGGTGGTGGTCCAGAGCAACTCTGGAATCCTACAGACCTCGGTGTCGATACCCACGGCAATGTTTACGTCGTTGATACAGGCAACCATCTCATCAAAAAATACGACTTCAGTGGGAACCCTATCCGGACTTGGGGCGGTGAAGGCGACACGCTGGGACATCTGCGGGAACCGAAGTGTATCGCCTTAGACGACTGGAATTATCTTTACGTAACGGACAGCGGTAATCGGCGTATCCAAGTCTTCGCCCCCGACGGTAAGAGCATCGCAGAATTTACCACCCCTACACTTCTTGAACCCATAGGCATCGCAGTCTCGAAAAGTGGACGCGTCTTTGTAAGCGATGCCGAAGCGAATAATATAAAGGTATTCCAAATTTTTCGTAAAAAATAGTTATCGGAGGAATGGTCATCAGTTATCAGTTATCGGTCATCGGTTAAAGAGGTTCTGACTTATTCAAGTTATCTCTTAACTGACAACTGACAACTGACAACTGACAACTGACAACTGCTAATGCGTATCCGCCTCTTTTTCCTCTTCTCTTTCTGTTTATGTCTGCTCCCATGTCTTGGAAGTACGGCACAAGAATCCCCTGATGACCAAACGAAAACCCTTGAACTTCCCACCTTTTCTGTTCTCCAGAAAACGGAATCCGTTGAACTGAAAACCGGTGAGCAGGAATTTACGGTGAAGTACCCGCCAATTCTCCCTAACAGCGAACAGTTAATAGCGGCGAACGGAAAAATCCTTGTCCGAAATGTAGACTATCAAATCGACTTCTATCCCGGAAAAATCACGATAGTAACGCCGGATGCCAGGACCACTCCCCATAAATTAAAGATAACCTATCGCACGCTGCCTTTCGCAATAAAAGAGGTCTATAAACGCGACCTTTACGGTGAACAAAATCTGGATAGCAGTCAGCAGCCACCCGTCAGTCCTCAGCAAGAGGACTCTGGTTTATCTGGAAACCTCTCCGCTAATGGTTTCCAACAGTCCCCAATAGATGATAGCCAGGTGTCACAATTAGAAGTCTCCGGTAGCCAGACATCCGGTATCTCGGCTGGGAGTGGGCGGGACATAACGCTGCATCAAGAATTGCGTGTTAATGTGGAAGGCAACGTCTCCGAGAATATCAGTATCCTTGCACTGTTATCTGACCAAGATTTACCAATCCAACCCGAAGGCACAACCGAGAATATCCAAGACATCGACCAGAAGTTAGTTCGTATCACGCATCCGAATATGAGAGGCACATTAGGCGATTTTGAGGGATCCCTCGGTGCCTCAGAATTTATCTTTTTCCCACGTGCACTCGAAGGTGTACAAGTCGAAGGCGATTTCAAGTGGGGGAAATTTCACCTCATTCCGAGTGCTATTCCAAAAGGACAGTCCACAAACTTAGTCATTCGTGGAGAGGAAGGACGTAGCGAATATCGACTCACCGTCGATGGGCAATACGTCATCGTGAAAGCAGGCAGTGAAATTGTCTGGTTGAATGGCGAGCGAATGCGGCGCGGTGAGAACAACGATTACGTCATCCGCGAATATGGGGACCCGATCGTCGAATTCAACAGCAAACATCTCATAACAAGCAACGACACAATCCGGATTGACTTTGAATATATCCCTGAAGAACGCGCATATCAACAGAATCTTTACGGACTCAACAGCGTCTTTACACTGCCCGGAGAACGGATAAGCCTCGGTGCTTCGTATGCTGTTGAAGCGGACCTAAATCAACCCGAACAGGCTTTAATCCGACTCAGAGACACGGACCTGGAGGCACTGCATCAAAATATCCTCGATCCAGAGGAAGACGGATCGCTGCTCACAGCACCGCAGAAACATACGGTATGGGGTGTAGAAAGTCGCGTGAACATCACCGAAAAAGCGTGGATTGAAGGTGAACTCGCTTACAGCAATCTTGATAAAAACACCTATTCCACCGTAGACCGTAAAGAGGTGAGTCAGGCGTGGAAACTGATCGGCTATGCAGACTGGGATTTCGCAACATGGACAGATAAGCAGAATCGAGGTTACAAACCCCTCCTACACACAAATTTTGACATACGGGCAATGGATGCCGATTTTGTGCCTGTCGGCGCATCAAGTGGTAACCGCTCTCGTTCCCGTTATGAAACACAATACGCCAAAGAAGGTTTTGATGATGCGTTCCTGTTTGATAGTGCAGGACGCTCGCAAATTGCCCGAGATGAGAGAGCCGCGAACTTTGACATCCGATTGATACCGATGGATTGGTTAACTATTAATGCTGGAGTCGGTAGGAGCGAAGAGAGAGAACCACAACCCACTGGAACCGTTCAAGAGGCAACGGATGCCATCGGTGGAACAGAGGGATCGTCTACCGCAAACGCAACCATCCGCGATAATCTCAATTGGGGCATCAACTTCAATCAGCGTTCAGGCAGTGGCGGTGTCCTCCCTACCCGCAGTCGTAGGGGCGAGGTAACCTCGCCCCTACCAAGCGGGCAACCGAAAGGGACTGTAGAATCAGACAAAACGCCATCTAAAGGCGCGCAGCTGCTGAGGAAACTACCGAATTTCCGTTGGGATGACTATCGGAGCAGTTCACGTGTGGAGAGTGAAGATTCAGCACGAACACAGTCGCAGCGGAAGTCGCGACAAGAAGGCAACCTCTCGTATCCCATCGATCCGTTCAGAATCATTGGGACATTGGGCAGATTGGAATCAAACGAAGCACGCAACGCTACACTCAATCGAAAGCGGAACCGGGCGATTGGACGCGTGGATCTCGTCGAATTCAGTTGGGTATCTGTCAACACCAGCTACGAACTTGAGGAGGCTTATGCGAAAGAACCGTTGCTCACTGTGGACGACGCACCGCTCGGTCTATCCGATTGGCAGCGAAGTACGACGGCCCGGACGTGGAAAGTGGGTCTCTTTTCACAGCAGAAATCTTTTCTCAGCGGCGGGGTAAATCTGACTGCCAATCTCGCACGACGGATGCTGAAAGCACATACGGATATCGGCGCAGATACGACAACGCAACTCGCTGATATCAACCTTCAATTGACACCACTCAGTCGCGCAATTGACATAGAACTCACCTACGAATTAGATAAAAAATTGACAAGCCAACGCCGCGAAATCTATACCAACATTCATCCGCACACGGGGCTCCTACTTCAACCCGGTGAAGGCTATTACGTGAAGTTGGACGATCTGCACTATGTAGAAGATCCCGAGGAAGGCACCTACATCAAAATCTACCAAAATGTCGGTGATAAACCGACAACAGCGGTAGATGCGGAATTCCGTCTCCGCTTTCAACCCCGTCAGTATTTCGCACGGCGTGCCAGAGCACGACAACAGCAGCAAGGTAGGGGCGAGGTGACCACGCCCCTACAACGTGATAGTTTACGTCCAATGCCGCCAACATCAGGACAAAGTGATACATCACAAAGACGACCCATCTCCGGCACACCAGCCGTACAAAACGTGCATCCCTCTCGGATGGAATGGTTTCTGAGCGCGCTCAGGGGTCAAATCCGGTTGTGGCTAACAGAAGAACAGGAGGTAGAAGATGCGGTGTCTCTGTATCTGCTCCAAAGTTTACAAGGATCGGACACTCTTTTCGGGCGGTTGAATCAACACCACCGACTCGAATTTTCACCGTCACCGGCGTTCAGTTTTGAGGTCAACCTCCGCACTGGCGAGACGCTTAACAAGCGGATTAATAACCAAGAACGCCACAGACTGCATAACACTTGGGATGTCGGTTTCTCCGTGAATCCCACAAAACGCTTGTCTGTCGGCGCAAATTGGGAGCAACGTCGAGAAAATGAAAAATATAGTCAATTCAATTTTGAGGATATCGCGCAGGGCACCGATCCTACCGAGGAGATGGGAAATCCTCCTCCTACACCTATATCAGACCTCCGTCAGTTTGAGCAGATAACTGAGTTAAGCCTCCGATACGAGTTGAGTAATACGCTGGGATGGAGCGGCATTGGTGGCTATAAACAGACAACCGACGAGGAACACCTTGACGAGGAACCTGAAGCCAGAACGCGCACCTTCTCTTATGAAAACCGCATCACATATAGTCTCATCGGCAAAGGACGCATTGATTTCAACTACAAACTCGGCTACGGCAAAAGCAGCGGCGGCATCCCCTTCGCACAATATAATTTCTACGAAGGCATCAGCCACGAAATTCGTACAACAGCAGATTACAGATTACGAAAATTCACCGATCTCCTGTTTCGACTCAATTATCGTCTGCTCTCTACAAAGCACCGAAAACCTGAACACCGTTTGGAGATGACAGTCAGCGCGGAACTTTAATATGATATCGGTGCGCTCGTTTTCGATAACGATACTTGTTCCTAATTGGGCTATTCGTCGGTGTTAGCCGAACCGGTGATAGCCTCATCCCAATCCCACAAAAAAATTGTGCCATCCTGCGCTGTGCTAACCAACATTTCCCCATCAGGCGAAAATTTCAACGTCTCCACTTGCTGCGTATGCCCATCAAGCGCAGCGATTCTGTCCCCAGTTTTGGCATCCCATAATTGGATTGTCCCGCTGCTATGCCCACTGAGGAAAATTGCGCCCTCCGGTGAAAACACCAACGGTTTTGGATAATCATGGTGTGTCACCCAACCGCGTTTATACACAGTGCTAACCGAAAAAATTTTATGACCGGTACGCACGTCCCATAAATGGAGTTGAGTCGGCGTACCCGTAGCGAGCCAGGCGCGGTCTGGTGAAAACGCCACTGCCGAAACATGCCCCAGATTCTCTCGTGCCGTCGGTTCTGCAAAGACAGCCAAGGGTTCACCGGTCGCAACGTCCCACATTCGGATTTCCCCTTCTGTAGTGCCACTCACAAGCCATCTACCATCTGGTGAAAACGCCAACGCCAAAATCGTTGGCACATTGTGGTGAAAGCCGAGGGGTAGGACATCATGAAGGTGAAAGCCGAGGGGTAGGTCATCATGAATCGGAATTACCAATTCATCGCCTGTTTCCGTATTCCACAAACGAATGTTGCTAGCCCCCTTAGCCGCCACCGTTTTAGTTCTATCGTCAGGAGAAAAGATAAGTTTGCTGCTCCCTCGCTGCAACGTCGCAAGTTCGTCTCCAGTCGATACATCCGTCAACCGAATTAGATTATCTGGCTTCGTAGCATAGAATGCAGCAGGGAAACCCCCGAAAACTATAGTACCGTCTGCCGCTGCACTGACGAGTTTTGTGCCATCCGGCGAAAACGCCACAGCTGAATACCAATCCCGATGTCCGCTATTTTGGACAGTGGACTTTTGTGATGTTTCCACATCCCAAAAGGTGATTTCACCGTTAAACGCCACGCTGACAAGCGTGGAACTATCCTTAAAGAAGGTCGCCGCTTTTATGGATTGTGTGTGTCCAGTGATCAGGGTATCTGCTGGAACTCCAGTCGCTGTCTGCCAGAATCGGAGTGTGCCGTCTGCACTCCCGCTTACGAGTGTGTTACCGTCGGGTGAAAATGTTAATGCCGTAATACCGTTGATATGTCCAGTGAGCGTCGCGAGGGGTTCGCCAGTAGTGGTATCCCACAGTTGCACTGTTTTATCAGTACTGCCGCTGGCAAGCATTTTTCCATCGGGTGAAAACGCTAGCACATTTGTCGGTCCGGTATGTTTCTGCAGTGCCATCGAGTCCCTGTCACCAATAGTATCCGACAATCGGACTGTCGTATCTGTGCTGCCACTGGCGAGACGGGTGCCATCCGGCGAAAACGCCAATGCCAAAACCCTATTTTTTTTAAACATGCGCTGCGCAGGTTTATCTAACGGCTGAAGCGGAAAATCTATGTGTCCTCTGAGCGTCGATAACTTTTTACGGGTTGCTACGTCCCATAACTGAATCGTCCCGTCCTCTTTGCCAATCGCGATTTTATCGCTCGCCATCGCGTAAACACCATTAAAATCCTCAGAATCAAAGAGACCGATCCCGAATAACCCAGTTTTAAGGTGTTTTGTTTTCCCTTTCCCGCTCTCAATATTCAATCGCGTAATCGCAGCATGCCCACCACTACTCAAACCGATCAGTGTTTTCCCATCTGAAGAGAATCGCAATACGGAAGCATCCCCGTACAAATCAATCAGCGGCACTTCGCGCTCGGTAGCGATCTCCCACAATTGGATGAGCGTCTCCTCAGAAGAAGCGGTAAGGAAACGACCATCCGGTGAAAATTGGAGGGCTTTACACACTCCACCGGCAAACAAAGATTTCTCCTCACCTGTTTCTATATCGTACAGCCATACCCCGATATTGCTACCGACTGCAAGTCGGGTTCCATCCGGCGAAAACTGAATTGTGGTAATCCCACCTTTTCCGAAACGCGCTTTTGCCGCTTTGGGCAGCTTCCAATGTGCGTGGTTTTTAATTGTCTCATCTGCTTCTGCTTCTACAGTCGATGCTGAAACGTCGTTAGGCTGCTGATTGGAGGTTTCTCCCTCGCTCGGTGTGCGAACACTCCCAAGTTGCGTGCGAATATCGGGTTTGGAAACCTCAAGGTTCAGCACAACGGGTGCTTCAATGAGTTCAACTGTCATCTCTGATGGCGCGTCGAAACTATACGGTTTTTGGAAACGCGACATATACTGATTTCCTACACCTAACATCAAAAAGATGACTGCTAACGTAGAAACGCCGATTGCCCACGGCACGAGCGGTTTAACACCTGATGGCGCAACCGGTTTCAACCGTGATATCTCTTGCATGATATTCTCTGTAAGATTCGGTGTGATTTGGAAATTCTCTAAAGCCTCGCGTATCATGGGTTCCTCCTTCTTTAAGCGGCGGCGCGCACGATAGAGCCGATTCTTAATCGCAGCGACCGAGACCCCTAAAAACTCGCTGATCTCCTCATGTGTCATTTCCCCGAGGTAATAGAGCGTAATGACTGTCCGTTCACTCTCCTGAAGTTTTCCAAGTAGCTTTTTGACGGCTTCGCGCTGTGATTCTGCCACTGTTCGCTCGTTTTCCTCAATGACATATCCGGAATACGTTGATTTTTCTAATTGGGCGCTGCTTGTATTTTCCAAGGATTGCGTCCACAGACGTTTCTTGCGGAGCCACATCTTGCAGTAATTTGCCGCTATCACGTAGAGCCAACTCGCGAAACGCTGCGGTTTCTTCAGCGTAGAGAGGCTCTGATACGCTTTCAGGAACGTATCCTGTGTGATATCCTCGGCGATGTGGAAATCTCCGATCTTCCTCCATGCCAACGCGTGCACCGGCTTTTGATATTTTTTCACAAGCACAGAGAACGCCGTATCATCGCCATCAAGCACACGTTGGATGAGTTGCGTATCGTCATTTTTCATCGGACACCTCTGAAAGGGAATGTTCATCATTTCATATCAACATATAGTGATGCGACTTGAGTTAAAAAAGTCTCATAATTCTGCAAACTTTTGATATGCAAGTTTCGGAAACCTATAAGTTTCACCGAAAAGATATGGATCCACGTAAAGAGGCTTGAGATGCCGCTCTGTTGTAAAAAGAGGTAAGGAGGACTTGTAGTTGCTTCTTTCTATTAGTAGAATTATAGCACAAATTTAGCGATAGAAGAAGCGTAATAGAAATAGGGGAGGTGTGAGGCTAAGACAAAAGGGGTCAAGGGGACAGAGGCAAAACACCTGCAATCCGCAAGTGATTGCCTCCGCTACAATCTTTTTTACCATTATTCGCTCTTGGCTGAACCTTTGAGCATTTCGTTCCAATCCCACACGAGAATTGTACCATCTGCGGCAGTGCTGACGAGCGTTGTGCCATCGGGTGAAAACGCTAATGTGCTCACGCCGCGCCTATGCTCATCAAGAACAGCGATTTTGTCTCCCGTCGTAACGTCCCACAATTGGATCGCTCCCATGTGAAGACCATTAACAAGCACCGCGCCACTTGGCGAAAATACCAACGGTTCGGCAGCACCTGCAAAAGGCTTATCACCACGCCTATGCTCAGTGTCAACCGAGAAAAGCTTATTCGCGGTATCCACCTCCCATACATGGATGTTCCCACGTGTTCCGGCGGCGAGCAAGGTACCGTCTGGTGAAAATGCCAATGCCAAAATACGTCCCAGATCCTCTTGCTCCGTCGGCTCTGCAAAGACAGCCAAGGCACCACCGGTCACAACGTCCCACATTTGGATTTTCCCCTGATCAGTTCCACTGACAAGCCATGTGCCATGTGGTGAAAATGCCAATGCCAAAATTCTGGGGATCTTGCGAGGAATACCTGCACTCAGGTCAGCGAGAGGTATCGCCTGTTCATCACCAGTTCTTGTATTCCACAAGCGGATTTCACCCAGACCACTAAACGCCACGGTTTCGCCATCAGGCGAAAAGGTCAATTCTTTGGCACCTCTACGATATTGCAAGGTTGCCAGTTCACCACCTGTCCTTACATCTGTCAGGCGAATTAAATGATCTGCTGGCTGCCAAGTAGAAAGCCCTGCTCCGAAGACAGTAGACCCTTCTACGCCTACACTAACGAGTTTCGTGCCATCCGGTGAAAATGCTAAAGTCGATAACCAATCTCGATGGCCTGCCATATGAACGGTGGACTTTTGCGATGTTTTCGTATCCCAAAAGGCAATTTCACCATTAAATGCCACACTCGCAAGGGTGGAATTATCCTCAAAGAAAGTCGCTGCCTGCATCGACTGCGCGTGTCCAGTGATAGAGTCAGCCAATGGAACCGCAGTTTGTGTATTCCAGAACCGGACCATGCCATCTGCACTGCCACTGACAAGCGTAGTACCATCGGGTGAAAACGCTAACGTAGTAATACCGTTGATATGCCCAGTAAACGTCGCGAGCGGTTCTCCCGTAGTGGTGTTCCACAACTGCACCGTTTTATCGGTACTCCCACTGGCAAGCATTTTTCCGTTCGGAGAAAAGGCTAACACGTTTGTCCAACCCGTATGTTTTTGGAGTGTCATCCATTTGTCCTCGTCAGTGAGATCCCATAGTCGCACTGTCTTATCTGTGCTTCCGCTGGCGAGACGCGTGCCATCGGGTGAAAACGCCACCGCTAAAACCTTATTTTTGAACGACCTGGGGGGCAAAGGTTTATCCGGCGGCTGAACCGACAAATCTGTATGCCCGTTGAGAGTGGATAACACTTTGTAAGCCGCTATGTCCCATAATGCGATCTTCCCATCTGTTCTCGCAATCGCAACTTTATCGTCTGTAATTGCGCAGACTCTTGTTTCATCAGACATGTCAGATGTTTCACCACGCTTGAAAAACTTTGAAGTCATCTCTTTAGTTTCAATATTCAAACGGATGATAAACTGTCCACCACTACCTACACTGACAAGCGTTTTCCCATCTGAAGAAAACCGTAAGGCTAAAGCGGTATCATACACATCAGGAAATAAGACTTCACGTCCGGTCGCTATCTCCCACAATTGAACTTTCGACCCGTCAGAGTGAAAATCTCCACCACTATTGGCAATGAAACGACCATCCGGCGAAAAGGCAAGGAATCGGCACGCGCCCTTAAACAGGGACATCTCTTCACCGGTCTCCACATCGTACAGCCATATACCGATGTTACTCCCAACCGCGAGTTGCGTGCCGTCCGGTGAAAACTGAATGACGTTAACGCCGCCCTTACCGAAACGCGCTTTCGCTTCTTTGGGCAGATGCCATTGTGAATAATCTTTATTAACCGTATCATCTGATTGTGCCTCTGCAACCGATGCCGAAACATTGTTAGGCTGTTGGTTAGCAGTATCGCTTTTGCTCGGCGTGTTGACATTCCCCAGCTGCGTCCGAACATCCGGTTTGGATTCAAGGTTCAGCACAATGGGTGCTTCAATCAGCTCAACTGTCATCTCCGAAGCCGCATCAAAATTGTAAGGTTTTTGAAAACGTGCCAAGTATTGACTACCAACACCTAACATCAAAAGAACGACTGCCACTGTGGAAACACCTATTGCCCACGGCACCAACGGTTTACCACCAGACGGCGTAATCGGTTTCAGTCGCGAAATCTCACGCATAATGTTCTCTGTAAGATTCGGTGTGATTTGGAAATTCTCTAAAGCCTCGCGTATCATCGGTTCCTCCCTCTTTAAACGTTGCTGCGCGCGGCGTAAACGACTCCTAACTGTGTTTGCCGATACCCCTAAAAACGCGCCAATCTCTGCACTGGACATCTCACCGAAGTAGTGCAATGTGATAACCGTGCGCTCACTCTCTTGAAGTTTGGCGAGCAACTTTTTGACGGCTTCGCGTTGCGCTTCTATCGCTGTTCGCTCGTTTTCCGAAATGACATAGCCAGAATAGGTCGCTTTTTCCAACGCCATACTATCTGTGTTCTCCAACGACTCTGTCCGCAAACGTTTTTTCCGAAGCCACGCCTTGCAGAGGTTCGTCGCGATTACATAAAGCCAGCTCAAAAAACGTTGTGGCTCCTTGAGCATCGCTAATTTCTGATATGCTTTCAGAAAGGTGTCCTGCGTAATCTCCTCAGCGATATGGAAATCCCCGACCTTCCGCCACGCAAGCGCATGAACCGGCTTTTGGTATTTCTTCACAAGCATAGAGAACGCAGTATCATCGCCAGCGAGGATGCGTTGGATGAGTTGAGCATCGTCGTGTTTCATCAGTTATCCCATCATGGGGGAAAGGAATGTTCATCATTTCGGATTAATACCAGTGACGCGCCTTAAGGATCAAACTGGTGCATAATTCCGCAAACCGAACTCACACAAGTAGATTGGACAATAGACATTATAACGATTTAAGAACGTGTTGGGTAAATTAATGCTTAAAAGTATCCTTGACAAAATAGACAATACAGATAAAATAGCCTGCAAAACAGACAGAATCGCGCGTATCTCTTTGCAACGTTCAAAACGGAAGGAAACAGTTAATGATTCAGACGGCTTACCAAGAAACGTATCGTCCACAGTTCCATTTTACACCGAAAACTAATTGGACCAATGACCCGAACGGGTTAATCCACTACAAAGGCGAGTATCATCTCTTCTTTCAACACAACCCGTCCGGCATCGATTGGGGCAATATGACGTGGGGACACGCTGTCAGTCGAGACCTCGTCCATTGGAAACAACTCCCACATGCCATCCACCCTGATGAACTCGGCACCATCTTTTCTGGCTCTGGTGTCGTGGATTGGAAGAATACCGGTGGTTTCCAAACCGGTGATGAAGCGGTGCTTGTCAACTTTTACACATCTGCAGGGAACCATGCCCCAGAACCTGTCCCGTTTACGCAGAGTATCGCCTATAGCAACGACCGAGGGCGGAGTTGGATAAAATATGAAGGCAACCCTGTCATTGAGCATATTGTCGCAAGTAATCGTGACCCGAAGGTAATTTGGCACGAACCTACACAGAAATGGGTGATGGCACTCTATCTTGATAAGAATGATTACACCCTGTTCGGTTCAACAAATCTTAAGGAGTGGACGCGACTATCTGACCTGGAGATTCCCGATACAGAATGCCCTGATATTTTTCAACTTGCTGTCGATGGTGATCCGGATCATACGAAGTGGGTCTTTTGGGGAGCAGCAGGAAAGTATTACGTTGGCGACTTTGATGGAACCACCTTTACGCCGGAAGGCGATGCACATCGGGCTGACTATGGTGCCAATTTTTACGCAGCACAGACGTGGAGTGACGTACCAGAATCCGATGGCAGACGCATTCAAATCGCTTGGATGAGCGGCAGTAAACCACCAGACATGCCATTCAACCAACAGATGAGCTTTCCATGTGACTTAACCCTTCGGACAACTGCAGAAGGTATCCGTCTTCATCGAGAGCCGGTCGCAGAAATTGAAAACATCCATGCCTATACACATGCGTGGAGCGATCTAACGCTTACGCCGGAGCAAGATCCGCTTGCTGGCTTGACGGGTGAATTGTTTGACATTCGCGCTGAAATCGCACTCAATGATGCCAGTGCTGTCGGCTTCAAAATTCGCGGACAAGACGTTCGTTATGATGTCTCCGAACAACAACTGACCTTCCTTGAGAGAAGCGGTCCATTGTCGTCACAAGACGGGAATATCCGTCTGCAAATTTTGGTGGATCGCATCTCTATTGAGGCGTTTGGTAACGACGGTGAATTGTCAATGACCTCGTATTTCCTTCCAGATTTGGATAACGCGGATATTGGCGTTTACGCCGAGGGCGGAGACGCGACTTTGGTATCGCTGAAGGTGCATGAGTTGAAATCGTCGTGGGTGTGATTTGGCTGTCAGTAGTCAGCCATCAATAGATGAGGATGGAATAGAAGATAATAGCGGGGTTTGAAACCCCGCTATATTGAAGTCAGGAAAGAGGTGTTAAACGCTAAAGGATTCGCCGCAGCCGCATGTGTTTATAGCATTCGGGTTGGTTATTTTAAAACCGGAATCCATTAACCCGTCGTTATAGTCGAGCACGGAACCAGCGAGATAGAGTGTGCTACGCGGGTCGATGAAAACTTTTAATCCGTGGAATTCAAACACTTTATCGGTATCTTTAGCGGCACCAAATTCGAGGCTATATTGGAAACCGGAGCATCCACCACCGACAACTTGCATCCGCAAACCGAGTTCAGATTCAGCTGGCGCTGCACTACTACTAATAAGTGTGATTGCTTTTTGTGCGGCAGATTCTGTGACATTAATCATGGTGGTTACACCTCCTATTTAGACAGAAAATCAGCAATTGCGTTTTTTAGAACATTCTCAGCAGCGTCCGCGTAACGGAATTTATCTTCTGGCAGTCCGCCTAACGCTTCAGAGAGCTGCAGCGCGTTAATTTTTTGTGCTTCTGGGAGCTGTGTGCCCGTAACCAGTTCGGTGAGGGCAGAAGCACTTGCGATGGCAGTAGGGCATCCGAAAGCCCGGAACTTCGCCGCAACAATGACATTATCGACGACCTTGAGCGTTAATTTTACCATCTCACCGCTGGCAGGAGAACCGACAGTAGCAGTGCCACTGGCATCTGCAATAGCCCCGACATTCCGGGGATTTTCGTAATGATCGGTTACCTGTGATGTATACATGCAACGTTGCCAATCGGGTTTACGATTGTACGAGATAAACTGTAGTCTACAGAAGTCTTTTCTGAATTATACGATATTTCCAGACGCATGTCAAGTTTTTAATGTTGCAACTTAACCATAATTCCTTTAAAATGGCTCCTAAATCGATGGAGGAGAATGATCATGCTTCAAAAATGTCAGTTGATTTTGGGTTTAGCGTTCTGCTTTCTGCTGATACAACCCATTACAGGCTTTGCTGTCGAAGAATTCAAAGTCTCAAAATTTGGGAAGGGTGAACAGGTTTGGTTTGAGGCAGAAGCCTTTGATGAAAGGGATTCCGAGGATGTCTATAAACTGGGGAAAGGCGAAGGGGCAGTAGATCCCGCTGATGGCGCGTTCGGCGACATTGTCACCAACGCCGGTGGACAAGGTTGGATACTCTATAACTTCGACATTAGTCGTGCCGGTGGAAAAGCAGGGGACTGGCGTTTCATCGGGCGCGTCATTAATCCGAGCAATCACTCAGATTGGTTGTGGGTTTTGGGCGACGACAGCGATAAAATTTCGAGGGACCTGAACAATCCACCTGTCGTATTTGTCCGTCCCGATCATATCATCTTTGAAGAAAACGTCCCTGCATGGGCATGGATGCGGACCGGTGATTTTGGAAGCGATGGTGGCACGATTAATGAATTGCAAGACGGCGAAAACGTTATGATGATCTGGACACGACAGAGTTCGCTCCAGGTCCAGTACGACGTTTTTTGCTGGTCCAGCGACTTGGAATATGAACCGACAGATAAAGACTACGAAAAGGCGGAAGCGAAAACGCTACCGGTAGAACCGGACGGATTACTCACCATAACATGGGGGCGGCTTAAGCAGTAGTTTCATCGTCTTCATCAGACGCTTTGGGTTCTATCTCTGCTTGACATTCCGCACAATAACCGATGATTTCATTACGGAAGCGTACGGCTTTAAAGCCGTGCGCTTCACACACCGCCTTTTGTAAGTCATCAATCCCCGGCTCTTTAAACTCAACAATCTGATTACACCGTAGACAAATCAGGTGGGCATGCTCGCGAAGTGAATGAATACTTTCGTAGCGAGTATTTTTTTGGGCATCAATAAACTCTGTTAGCAACCCGCTCTTCACGAGTAAAGGAAGCGTGCGATAAATGGTCGGGCGCGACACGAGGTAACCGTTTCGGCGCATCTGTACCAAGAGATCTTCCGTTTGGAAATGGCCAGGATACTCGAAGACTTGGTTTAAGACATCCAACCGTTTTTGCGTCAAACGGAGTCCACAACTTTTGAGATAGTCTTCAAACTGCTTTTCAAACTCAACTGTGTTCGTGGATTTCTCAGCAGTATCCATCTTCCACCCCTTTTCAGCTGGATGCAAAAGTTAGTGAACGGCACTTAGGCGCGAGGTTATGCTTCACAGCATACTTATAAAAAAGTTCGATGCCAGCGATTGCAGATTCGCCAAGATCATATCTGATCCGATTTTGCAAATAGTCGAGGCAGAGTGTTTCAGGTAAACCAAGTTTCTGTGCTTCAATTTGCGCGATTTCTCGGATTTGTGCGATACCACGCGTTTTCGATTCAAGGAGTACCTGCGGTAAGTCGCCAAGGCACGCTTCTTCTCTTGCGACCCAACAGGCATAAACAAACGGCAATCCTGTCAACTTATACCACATCTCACCGAGGTCAACACTATATTCTGTTGAATCGAGGTGTCTAAGCGCCGGATCCCCAATCAAGAGGACCGCCTCAAACGGCGGATACTGACGGTTTTGGAGTGCAGTGCTTGGAATTACTGTCGGCGCGCACGTTGTAAATGCGGGTGAAATCCCATATCTTTCAGCGAGCAAGACTTTGAGTAAGGCAACGGAGCTACGGGAACTCGTATCAAGTGCGATGCGTCGAATTTCTGGAATCGGTACGCGACTGAACAGTTGGATGCTTTTCACACGTCCGTGCGATGCGATTGATATACCGGGTAAAATACAGAAATTCGTCCCCGCAGGCTTCGCTCGAAAATATTCGATAATCGGGATCAACCCGACATCAAGTTTACCTTCGCTTAAAAACGTCGCGACGCGGCTTGGCACATCAACACTGAGCGCAATATCCGTCTCAATTTCTGCGTTCAAAAGGGGATAAATGAGCGGTTTAGTGTTCAAAAACGAAACCGCGCCTACCCTCAAGCGGCTTTCCTGTACCACCGATTCCCCTCTCGAATAATTTCATTGTAAAGCGTATCGCGCTCAACCGGAACGAATCCTGCTTCTTCAATGAGGTGTATTAACGACGAGACAGAGACCGCCTCTGGCGTATCCGCGCCTGCCATGTGTGTAATCTTTTCCTCGGTTACAGTTCCATCAATATCATCAGCACCGAAACGGAGCGCAACCTGGGCAGTTTTCAAGCCGGTCATAATCCAGTAAACCTTAATATGCGGGACATTATCAAGTATGAGGCGCGCGACTGCAATGTTGCGGAGATCTGTTAACCCTGTTGTTGAAGGCAAATATGCCATCCGGGTATTAAGAGGGTGGAAAGCGAGCGGAATAAAGGTTACAAAACCGCCGGATTTATCTTGCTGCTCCCGCAATCGAATGAGATGGTCTACCCGGTCCTCGTTTGTTTCAAGGTGTCCATACAGCATCGTCGCGTTTGTGGAAATACCGAGCCCATGTGCGATGTCGTGAATTTCTAACCATCCGTCCGCACTGAGTTTCCCCGGGCAAATTTTTTCGCGCGTCTCCTCAGCAAAAATTTCAGCACCCCCACCGGGTAAGGAATCTAAGCCCGCCTCGCGCAACGCCGTTAAAACTTCTTCTACAGACATTTTGAAGATACGTGAGAAGTGGTGGATTTCAACAGCGGTAAAGAATTTAAGGTGGACTTGCGGCATCCGTTCTTTGAGTCCACGGATAATATCAAGGTAATAATCAAACGGCAGTTTAGGGTGCAAACCGCCGACACTGTGAATTTCGGTGCATCCGTGCTCTATAGAATACATCGCCTTGTCCAAAAATTCATCAACACTCATTTCCCACGCACCTTCGGTT
The DNA here is from genome assembly GCA_009845545.1 of Candidatus Poribacteria bacterium. Lineage (GTDB taxonomy): Bacteria > Poribacteria > WGA-4E > WGA-4E > WGA-3G > WGA-3G. The sequence continues at coordinate 3,329 of VXZK01000109.1, read as the reverse complement.
TGCATATTTTTTCGCGCAAATGCACAAAAGTGGCACCGAGCGTGGAGAATACAGACATTTGAATAGTCAATGTGCTGATTGATATTATAGTAGGCAACGTTCCCATTTACACGTTCACGGACATGGTTAGCAACGAACCCAACCCCGGTAATATCCGGGCTTTCGTAAAGCGCAACCCCTTCTTCAAAGGAGAGCCGCTGTTCTGCCTTGACTTTCTCATAGATGGCAGGCAATTTCGGGTCCGTAAAACGACTATAGTACTCCATTATTTTCTTTCCTGATCTGTTATCAATTTCATGTGAAACTCGTAAGCCAAAACCTGCTACGATAAAGTGAAAAAATTGCTTGACACTTGTCTCTGACTAAAGGTATTATAGCACAACAATTCTAAAGATGCAAGTCTTTTTTCAGTTATCAGTTGACAGCATAGGTCGTTCAGTAATTGCAGTGGATTTTATAATGAACCACACACTATTGACCTGCGCGTTTCCAAAGTACGTCTACCAGTAGACGGCTATTACGCAAAGAGGAGTAATATATTCATGTCAAAATTAGGACTTATTCATTACAACTACGCGAGCAGCTCGCTTGATGATTTTCTGAAATTTACGAGCGAAACAGGTTTCGGCTACGTTGAACTCCAGATCGGCGATGTATGGAATTCGGAGACTGCCAATCCTGAAAAAAACGCTGAAGCCGTGAGAAAACAAGTTGAAGGTTACGGCTTGCAAGTCTCAGCACTCGCAGCGGGAAACGACTTTGTTTTGCTCGAAGAAGAGATGATTCGTTCCCAAATTGACCGGATGGAACGCATTGCCGGACTCGCTAAACGACTCGGCACTTCAGTCCTCCGTACAGAAGGCGGTTCCGCGAAAGATGCCGTCCCACAAAGTCAATGGGTTGAAGCAATGGCGGGTTGCCTAAAACGATGCCTCGAATTTGCCGAACGCGATGAAGTCTACTTGGCGGTGGACAACCACGGTATTGTTACAAACGATGGCGATTTGCAGGTAGAACTCTTTGAAAAGGTCGGTTCCAAGTATGTCGGCGCGAATATGGATACGATGAATTACCGCTGGGCGGGCCACGATTTAGAGACAGTAGGCAGATACTATGAAATCGTCGCACCGTATACATTACATACACACCTGAAAGACGGGACAGGTTCACGTGGCAATTATCGCGGCGAGGCACTCGGTGAAGGTGAAATAGACCTCGCAAAGGCGATCCGCTGCTTGAGAGAAGCAGGCTACGACGGCGTCTGGTGCTGCGAGTATGAGGGGAGAGAAAACGACGGCACGGGCCAACGGAAAAGCTTTGCTTGGATGCAAGAAAATTTGTAACTGATAATGAACGCATCAACCCGCCTCATCACACTAACAACTGACTTTGGCACAAGCGATGCTTATGTCGGGATCATGAAAGGAGTAATCCTCGGTATCAATCCAGATGTACAGGTGGTCGATGTCACACATGCCATCGCGCCACAGGATATCTACGCCGCCGCACTTTCAATCCATTCTGCACATCGCTATTTCCCAGAAGGCACAATCCACACTATCGTCGTCGATCCCAGTGTAGGAAGCGACCGACGGGCGGTGATTTGCCAAACAGACCGTGCCTTTTTTGTCTGTCCTGACAACGGAATATTGACCTATCTCCTACACGAGATTGAGAACGCTGACGGACAGCTAATAAATGCAGTGGCAATTCAGAACAAGGCTTACTATCTACCAGAAGTGAGCAACACCTTCCACGGTAGAGATATTTTCGCACCTGTTGCCGCACACTTATCACTCGGCGTGCCACTTGCGAACATCGGTCCACCGGTGGAAGACCTCGTTCAACTCCCGATCCCGATCCATGAAGTCTCTGGAAACACGATCATCGGGCAAATTGTCAAAATTGACAGATTTGGGAACGCCATAACAAATATATCGGAAAGCGTGCTTGCTGGCATTGGGTCTACTTACGAAATTAGGGTCGGAAGTACGCGACTCATGCGGCTCAACCGTGCTTACGCTGAATCTGGTATCGGTAAGCCTCTGGCAATTATCGGCAGCTTCGGGTTGTTAGAAATCGCTATTAATGGCGGAAGTGCCGAAGTCAGTTTAGGGTTAAAGTGGGGCGATGCCGTCGAAATTCAGAGGTCCGATTGACATACAAGTTCCAACAGGGTATAGTACAGTCAGAAACGAAAAGGAGGATGGAAAAAATTGAAACAGATTACTTTAACAGGACTCAAACCGACAGGGGCCCCACATATTGGCAACTATCTCGGCATGCTCAAACCATCGCTGGAACTCGCAGAAAAGTATCAAGCCCTCTACTTTATACCGGACTACCATGCCCTGACGACAGTCCGGGACGGAAAGGAGTTGGCGAACCTCACCTATCAAGCAACAGCGACGTGGATAGCATTGGGACTCAATCCAGATGAGGTAATTATCTACCGCCAATCGGATATCCCAGAGGTGTTTGAATTGGCGTGGGTATTGTCCTGTTTCACAGCAAAAGGCTTGCTGAACCGCTCACATGCCTACAAAGCGATCGTTGATGACAACATTGCCGCAGGTCGAGAAGACGATAAGAACATTAACATCGGGCTATTTACCTATCCTGTTTTGATGGCAGCAGATATCCTGCTCTTCGGCACGCATGTTGTACCGGTCGGGCTTGACCAGCAGCAACATCTCGAAATTACGCGCGATGTCGCGCTTACCTTTAACAATACCTATGGCAACGTCTTGACAATCCCAGAAGCCGTCATTCGGAAAGAGGTCATGACGATTCCGGGCATTGATGGCAGAAAGATGAGCAAAAGTTATAACAATGTTATTCCAATCTTCGCCCCATCAAACGAAGTACTCAAACCCGTCAAGCGTATCGTAACAGATTCCCTACGTCCGGAAGAACCGAAGGACCCGGAGGCGTGTAATATTTTTGCGATCTATCGTCATTTCGCGGATGCGGATGCGGTTGCTGCGAAGCGGAACCTCTATCTTGAGGGCGGGCTTGCCTACGGTGCGATGAAGCAGGAACTGTTTGAATTACTCGAATCTACATTTGCCACAAAACGCGATCGGTATAATGACTTGATGAACAACACCCATGAATTGGATAAAATACTTGAACAAGGCGCGGAAAAAGCACGTGCCATCGCGGCACCGATCATGGCAAAAGTCCGTAAAGCCGTTGGTGTAAGCATTTAAGCGAAGAAGATGGCGAGGGCGAGGTTTCAAACCTCGCCAGCGAATGTCTTCACATCAAGCGGAATGTTGCTCATAAACTCACGGATAAATTTGCGTTGAAATTGGTATAGAAATGTG
>VXZK01000257.1 GCA_009845545.1 Candidatus Poribacteria bacterium | reverse complement strand
CCTAACAATATCAACCACATACTGATCTCCAAAAAAAATGGGGGTAAGTGACTTCCCGACTTTTCTGTTGATTGAGATCCGACAAATTTGGTATAATGACACTCTACACGTCAGTGTCACCTACGTGATGATGTCGGGACGCGTTTGACATCACAAATTTGAAACCGCTCGATCTTTTATATAGAGCCGGTAATTATCTTGCACATGCAGCGGAAACGTAGGGGTTGGGGGACCCAACCCCTACGAGCTATAGGTGTAAACTTATTTTCGGAATTTACTATAAGAAGGAAATTTTCTGATGAAACCGCAAGTTTTAATTTCAAAAAGTTTTGTGTTACTGCTTATAGGTGTTCTTGTAAGTTTTGGCATACACGGTATGAGTTACGGGGCCCCTGGCGGGGTCTGTGAAGTCGGTGATGTGCTTTCGCCGGGACAGAGTTGTACCTACCCGGGCACCGCGACCGAGTTCAGGGTTCTTGATGACGGAAGTGGACAGTTCCTGTTCGCTACTGCCGATGCTGCATTGAATCTCAGAGACACGCTTGTTGATGGTCAGCCTTATACCTTCGCTGCTAACAAACGCGACGGTAGCTGGGTCATCGAGGAACTCGGAGGTATTGTTGACCTTCAAGCACCGCCAATATTCTGGACCGACCGGGGCACGGATAAAATCCAGCGTATGGACCTGGATGGCACCAATGTTGAAGACCTCATCACCATTGAAAGAGGTCTCTTAGGCGGCATCGCCTTGGACGTGGCAGGTGGCAAGATGTACTGGACAGACTGGGGGTTCCCAGGCGGCATCCAGTGCGCTAACCTTGACGGCTCAAATGTCCAAACCCTCGTCAATACCGATGATGATCCCGGGGGCATCGCTTTGGATGTCGCCGGCGGTAAGGTGTACTGGACGGTGGCTCCTCTCTCGGCGGATGGCCAGGGTAAAATTCAGCGCGCCAACCTTGACGGCACCAACGTCGAAACCCTCGTATCCGGATTAATCAAGAACCCAGATTACATTACCTTGGATGTCACTGAACGTAAAATGTACTGGTCAATGGCAGGGTACGCCGGTGATACCAATGCGAGTAAAATCCAGCGTGCGAACTTAGATGGCACCAATGTTGAAGATGTGATTCCGTCGCTACAATTCGGACTTCCAGGCGGAGTCGCCTTAGCCGTGGGCGATGGCAAGATATACTGGACAAATTGGGGGACCCCAGAGGGAATCCAATGTGCCAACCTTGACGGCTCAAATGTCCAAACCCTCGTCAACACCGATGATAGTTCTTGGGACATCGCTTTGGATGCAGCCGGCGGTAAGGTGTACTGGACGGTGGCTCCTCTCTCGGCGGATGGCCAGGGTAAAATTCAGCGCGCCAACCTTGACGGCACCAACGTCGAAACCCTCGTCTGGGGATTGGATACTCCAAGATACATCGCCCTGGGTATCCCGGCTCTACAAACGCCTGAGGACACTCAGACTGAGCTGATCGCACGTGCGGATGTCAATGGTGATGGTACAGTAAACATCCTGGATTTGGTATTCGTTGCTGCAAATCTTGACAAACAGGGCGAAAATGCCGCGGACATCAACGCCGATGGGGTCGTCAACATTCAAGACTTAGTGTTGGTTGCTGGTGCCCTTGGGCAAGATGCCGCAGCCGCACCGTCTTGGCATACGGACGCTTTCGTAGGGATCTCCACCGCAGATGTACAAGGTTGGTTATCCGAGACACAGCAAGTGAACTGGGCAGACCCAAGAGCCCGAAAAGGCGTTCTGTTCTTAGAGCGACTCCTCGCCGCGTTGCTCCCCCAAGAAACGACGCTCTTGGCGAACTATCCGAACCCCTTCAACCCAGAGACGTGGATCCCGTATCAGCTGGCGAAACCGGCGGATGTGAATGTCTCTATCTATGCTACCGATGGAGCGTTGGTTCGGACGTTGGCGCTTGGACATCAAGCAAGAGGTGTGTATCAAAGCCGTGGGCGTGCAGCCTATTGGGATGGTAGAAATGCACTCGGTGAACCCGTCGCGAGTGGTGTGTATTTCTATACGCTTACAGCAGGCGAGTTCATCGCGACGCGACGGATGCTCATTTTGAAGTAGCGTCCTTTCTGTTGGCGAGGTTTCGGAATCTCGCCAACTGCCCATATCAACAACTAAAATACCGCTTTATCAAGTTCATCTGATAAAAGTCGTTGTATCTCCACTGTAGGCATCCTTAATCCGTTGCGCGTGGTTCAAAAGCAGATCCAATTCTTGTATCTCTTGGTAGGAAAAATACCCGTATTCGGTTGTTTCGCAACTCAGCCGGAGTTCACCACCCACGATTTCCGTTTCAAAGCATAGAGCCACCAACTGGATTTTGTTACCATCTTGATACACAACCAACTCGTGCGGTGTTGTGTAAACACCGATTAAACGTTTTATTGCAACTTGCAAACCCGTTTCTTCTTCAACCTCTCGGATACACGCCTCACTTGCACTTTCCCCCGGCTCCATCCCTCCACTCGGTAAACACCATTGGTTATTATCCTCGCGTCTCGATAACAGAATTTTCCCCCGATCCTTATCAAAAATGACCGCCGAACACCCAACGCGAATTGTACCATTTCGTCCGACCCGATGTCCGCTAATAATTTTAGCCATTTCTGTCTCTCCATCTGTTGCATAAAAAAATGCGTTCCTTACAATAAGGGAACTAAAATAGATCCTCTAATTCAATGAGAAAGATTCCTTCTTCTTCTGCCCTCTGTTTGAGTGCCTCTGTGAAACCATTCGCAGAAAACAAGATGTATCTTGGATTACGCCTCCATTGCCCCGAAACTTTCGTAGCATTTTCGATGAGGTGGTTGAGAACGTTTTCTCCAACTGAAGCGTTCCACCATTTACATTCTCCAAACCAATGGCTCCCGTCAATGTTTTTTGTCAATACATCAATTTCAAGATCGGATCCCCAATGTTTCCCAATCTGTTTCGGGGCAATCTTCAGTTTCTCCTCCCAATAGCGTTCAATGTATTGGCGGCAAATGTCTTCAAAAATTTCCCCCATATACTGCGACAGATCCGGCGCAATCATCTGCTGGTATACTAAATCTGCGTTCCCAGATTCAATGAGGCTGCGATTGGGCAGCACGAACCGAAACCAGAACTTGACATAATTATCCGCGATTTTATAAACCCCTTTTTTGCTTTTTTGCGGTGCACGCTCGGTTACCGGTGTTTCGCGTTTGACTAAACCCAGTTCGCGAAGTACACTGAGATATTTATTTGCATTCGTTGGGTCAAGTCCAACCCGTTGAGAAATCTCATTCAGTCGGGTTGCACCACCAGCGATCGCATGCAACAAACTCACATACGTTTTCGGTTCTCTGAGTTCTGTGCGTAACAAAAAATTAACCTCATCGAACAAGTACCCTTGGGGTGTGAGCAGCTCGTTTTTGATATACTGTTCAAGCGTTCTTTGAGGAGTACCTTGCGAAAGGTTTGAGGCATGCAACATAAATCGGTTGAGGTACGCCGGGATACCCCCAAGGATCCCGTAAGCAATTAGTTTCTCCTTGGCAGAATATTCTGAAAAGAAATACCCACAATCACGGTAAGACAACGGCAGCAATCGGAGTTGACCAGTCCGGCGCCCATATAACGGTGATCGTTCAGCCAGCACCTCTCGCTCCATGAAACTCACCTGCGATCCGCACAGAATCAAAAAAAGTTTACTGTTTTTTCCGTGTAAATCCCAGAAACGTTGAATCAGGGACGGGAGTGCTGCGTTATCCTCGCAGAGATATTGAAATTCATCCAGCACCAAAACGAGTCGATCCTCTTCTGCTTGTTGTGCAAAGTAGATGAGTGCAGATTCCCAGTCATCAAAGACCAGATTTTGCAGCAGCGGATCATTGATCGCATGCCGTGCGGTTTCAGTAAGCTGCCGGAGATGATCTCGTTCTTTCAACTGGCTCGCGAGAAAATAGATGCTTCTTTTGTTTTTGCAGAACTGCAATAAGAGCTCAGTTTTCCCAACCCGTCTCCTGCCGTATAATACGAAAAACTGGGCTGTTCCTGATTCAAACATTCGCTCTAAAACTGAGATCTCTTGGTGTCGATTAATGAACATAGATTTCCCC
>VXZK01000239.1 GCA_009845545.1 Candidatus Poribacteria bacterium | reverse complement strand
AAACCCAAACTGGAAAGTTTATGCTACAAAGATGTCCACTTATTTATCGGCTTCAGTATAAAATACAAATATAGACGTAGGTTGGGTTGAGCGATAAAACCACAAGTGCATTTTCGCTATACACAGCGTTCCATTCTGTAATGAACCGTTCTGGTAGATAGGTGTAGCGAAACCCAAATTCCAAACGGTATCAGGGTCATAGTGCGTTGGGTTTCACTCGGTTTTTGGTGATTTCAGGTTTCTCTGTTTCCTTGGCTCTGTGCTGTGTACAATTTTTGGTAGGTCTCCGTTCAACCCAACCTACAGGACACTTCAATTTTTATTTTCAAACTCACTTTAACATAATACTTTGGAGATTACTTTGAACATTGATACATTAAAAGGAAAAACGGTGGGTGCCGCTGTTTCGGGTGGCTTGGATAGTTGCACGATTACGAAATGGTTGGTTGATAACGGGGTCAATGTCGTCTGCTTTACGGCGGACCTCGGTCAACCTGACGAACGGGACGTTTCTGAAATCAAGGCACGAATGTTAGCGTGTGGTGCGGAAGAGGCTGTTATTGTAGATGCGAAAGACGCACTTGCGGAAGACGGTATCCGCCTTATTCAGTGTCAAGCGATGTATGAAGGTGGCTATTGGAATACGACGGGTATCGCTCGGCATGTCACGGTAAAAGCACTTTTGCCGGAGATGGAGAAACGCGGTATTGCCATCTTAACACATGGAGCAACCGGTAGAGGCAACGACCAAGTGCGATTTCAACTTGCTACCAATATGCTCAACCCGCATTTTGAGGTTTATGCGCCATGGCGAGATCCTGAGTTCCTGAAAAAATTTGGGGGCAGGACAGAGATGATAGACTTCTGCCAATCCCATAATTTACCGATTACTGCGACACACGAGAAACCCTACTCCACCGATGCGAACCTCCTTGGACTGACGCATGAAGCCGGACGACTTGAATCGCTGAAAACACCGGCGGCATTTATCAATCCGGGTATGGGAGTCCATCCGAAAGATGCCCCTGATGACGTAGAACACTTTACGGTTACCTTTGCGCGTGGCACACCTGTTGAAGTCAACGGCAGCCCTGTTACATCCCTTCAGAGTCTGCTGGAAGCAAACCGTATCGGTGGGCGGAATGGGGTCGGTATCGGCATTCACACCGTTGAAAATCGGTTTGTCGGGATCAAGAGCCGCGGCGTTTATGAATCTCCCGGGATGGAATTACTTGGGAAGTGTTACGAGTATCTGCTTCAGTTGATTTTAGATAGGCGTGCGCGTCGCCACTTTGATAGTGCGGCACCGGTCATCGCTGAACAGATTTATCAAGGCTACTGGTTCGATGCTGCGACGCAGGCGTTACTATCCTCAATTCAACCGTTGAACGACTTGGCGAGTGGGACTATTACGGTGGCACTCTACAAAGGGAATGTTGCGTTCCATGCCGCAGGTGGCGCACAGCATTCACTCTATTCCGAGGAGACTGCCTCTATGGAAGCTATCGGAGACTTTGATCATGTGGATTCAGAAGGGTTTTTAGGGGTGCTTGGCGTAGGTGCACGCGCCTCGGCTGTCGCTGGACAGACGCAGGAGTAGCGTTTAAGGCACCTCAAGTTTTGCGAATACCTGTGTGATGATGCTTTCAGCGTCTCGTCCGTCCGCCTCTGCTTCGTAACTGATGATGACGCGGTGCCTTAGCACATCCATGCCGACGGCGTGAATATCTTCAGGCGTAACATAGCCCCGCTGCGAGAGGAATGCCCTTGCCCTTGCAGCGGAAGCGAGAAAGATGGTCGCGCGCGGTGATGCCCCGTATTCAATGAGTGTACTGAGTTCGTCTAATTGGTACGTTTCCGGTGCGCGCGTCGCACAGACCAAATCGACAATATAATTCTCCAACTGTTCTGCCATATAGATGTTTCGGACGACCTCTCGGAACCGGATAATGTCTTCAGGGGAAATCACCGATTGAATCTCGGCGGTATCTTCGGTTGTCATCCGCCGGAGGATTTGTAGCTCCTCTGAATGTGATGGGTAATCCACCTTAATTTTTAGCATGAACCTATCCACCTGTGCCTCTGGTAGCGGATAAGTGCCTTCGTGCTCAATCGGGTTTTGGGTTGCCAAGACGAGGAACGGGTCATCGAGTGGATACGTGGTGCCCCCTATGGTGACCTGCCGTTCTTGCATGGCTTCAAGGAGCGCGCTTTGAACTTTTGCGGGTGCGCGGTTTATCTCGTCTGCGAGGATGACGTTGGCGAAAATGGGTCCCTTTTTCGTGTAAAAATCGCCTTTCTGCTGGTCATAGACGAGCGTGCCGACGAGGTCTGCTGGGAGCAGGTCTGGCGTAAACTGGAGACGGTTGAAGGAGGCATCAATCGTCTGCGCAAGTGAACTGACAGCGGTTGTCTTCGCGAGTCCAGGGACCCCTTCGAGTAGGATGTGACCGTTGCAAAGCAATCCGATAATCAGTCCCTCCAGTAACGCGGTCTGCCCGACGATAACTTTCCCTGTCTCTGTGAGTATCTGCTGTACTAACCCGTTATCCGCTTGGATGCGGGCGTTCATCGCTTCTAAATCATAGTTTTGCAATTTTTAATTTACCTTGCGGGCGAACGGCGTGACTTTGGGCGGCTGACGGTTGTTAATTAAAAAAAGCCTGTGTTTCGCCTTCTTGGAAGGACTGCTCAAGCCACGGGTCCTTGGTTTTCTGCCTGAATTCGATGACTTTTCGGCGCATCTCGTTGGCGATGTCTTGTAATTCTGGTACGTCAATGAGGTTCTGAGACTCCGCAGGGTCGTTCTGGATATCAAACAACGCCTCGCGGCTCTGTTGTAAAAAATCGGTACGCTGGCGTTCTCCGAGTTGCTGGACGTTGTCGTCACGGACGGCTGTCCATGAGATTGAACGGAATAGGTCGCTTGGAAGGGGTGTCTCTAATTGATACGCCAGATTACGGACGTATTTATACCGTCTGCCGCGTAACACGCGATACGGATAGTAGTTTGTCACCTCATGAAAGCAGTGAGAGAAATAGGTTTCTTCCCATTCACCGTTGCCCGGATGCGCGCTGTCATCTTCAAGGATAGAAAGAATTGACCTACCCGGCAGTGCATCTTCTCCATCGGGATGCGCGACACCACACCAGTCTAACATTGTTGGGCAGAAATCTACCCAGTTGACGAGTGCCTGATTGTGGAAACCGCGTTTCTGTTGCGTCGGACTGGAAATCAGCAGTGGGCAGTGGTGTCCACTATCGAAGCTGGATGCCTTCGCGCCGGGGAACGGCATCGCATGATCAGTGGTGACAAAAACGAGGGTTTCGTCTGCGCGTCCAGAAGCGTCAAGTGCGTCTAAGACCGCGCCGACGACGGCATCCCATCGCGAGACGCTTTCGTAGTAATCTGCGAGATCCTCACGAACCGCTGGTACATCCGGTAAGAAATTCGGCACAATGATTTCATCCGGCGGATAGGAACTGGGTTGAATACCTGCGGGGGTCTGGTCGTTTCCGAATCCTTTGCCTGCGCGGTGCGGATGCGTACTGCCGATATGGAGATAGAAAGGCGTGTCTGTACTCTCGTTGAGAAATTGTGTGACCTTTGTTGCCATGTCCGCCGGACTCCGAGCGTTAACTCTGGGTTCAAAATCGAAGGGGTAAACGCTCTCTGGTTCTACGTGTTTCTTTCCGATACATGCCGTGGCGAATCCGTGTGCTTTCAGGATTTTTGGGACGGATTGCATATATTCATGCGTACGAAACCCGTGTATGCCGTGGCAGTGTCCGTATTGTCCGTGTGTGTGGCTGTGTTGTCCCGTGAGGATACATGCACGGCTCACGGCGCACGAGGGACTCGTACAGAAGGCGTGGTCAAAGACGACACCGCGTTCGGCGAATGCATCAATGTTTGGGGTTCGGATGACATCATTTCCGTAACACTTTGCAATACGGCTCCAATCGTCAGCGATGACGAACATCACGTTTTTATATGAATTGTTCATGATTCTCCTCTTCACTGGGACAAACGCGTTATTTGTCTTCGCTATTGAGATTTTCATCTGCCCAATCTTCTTCGGTGTAGGTAATACCATGCTTCTCACAGAACTGTTTAAAGCGCGCGAAATCTTTCTGTCGCGTTTCTGCCACCGCCTTCGGCACGGCTTCGGCAACGGCTTCGGCAACGGCTTCAGCAACAGCTTCGGCAACGGCTTTCTCTATGATCTCTGGCATTTTCTTTCGCAATTCCCAATACATAATCATCCTCCTCATGTGCGGGAGTATCATGAAAAATACTGCCTCAACAAATCCAAATCTGGCTCCAGTCTTTATCGTTCAAAATTTTTCCTATTCTGTTTTAGTACACCTAATAGCAAAGGCCGAACTACTCGAAAAGTTGAGAGACTTGACAAGTAAACCCCGGCACGACATCCTCGCCGGTGAGTGTGTTTTCGCGCGTGAGCAGTGCCATGTCGTTTTCAGAGCGATAGACCGTCACCGTTTTGGAACGGGGATCCAGAACCCAGACAAGGCGCGTTCCGGCGTTCAGATAGACAAACGCTTTGTCTACAACACGCCACTGAACGTCTGTCGGCGAGACCACTTCAATTGCGAGATCGGGCGGTATTGGGAAACCTTTGTTTTCGTCTCCATCCAACTGGGAAGTTGGCATAAACGCCACATCTGGCTTCAGTGCCCGTTCACCCACCTGGAAGGTAGCCTCTACATGGACCTCCCCTAACTGATTTTCATCTACATACCGATCCAAATACCGGATGACTTTAACACTAACCTTGCTATGTATTCTCGTTGGTGGCGACATCGGCACTAATTCTCCTTTAACGTATTCATATCCGTCTATATCGTTCTCAAGAAATTCTGCCAATGTCATGGAGACTTGTTCGGGTGAACGAATGCCCTGCGTGATTTCATGAAGTTCTTGTTGTGTCATGCTTTTTGTTCCTTTTTTGATGTTTTATACCAAACCGCCCCGTTTTCTTAGGAACCATTCAAATCCGAGGAGTGCGATCACAGCACCAAAAATGAGCGGAATATCCCAGATGTCAACATCCGTAATTTTTGAGGTCGCGCTTTCGACGAGGGGTATCTGGTTCACGAGTTGGGCTGCCTCCTCCATGGCGTAGTACTTTCCGCCACTCACTTCCGCGAGTGTTTTGAGAAGTGGGACGTTGAGTTCAGCGTTACTGAATTCGGCATAAGACGCTTTCACCTCAAAAAGGGTCTGTTGTTCGCCGAGGCTTTCGCCAGCGAGGGTACCGGTAGCAGTGACGGTGTATTCACCATATTGGTTCGGGATAAAACGTGCCGTGTAGCGTCCATCTTCACCGAGGACCTGCTCAAGTTTTAATTCTTTGCGCTTGCCTGCTTCATCGACGACGATAGCTCGGATTTTTGCGTTGTTCGTTAATTGGAATTGTTGATCTGTGGCAGTAACCTCAATCACGACAGGTTCTTTCAATGTATAGGCTGTTTTTGCAATATCAAGTTTGATGTGTTCTTTCGGTGCGGTTGTCAACCATCTGGCGGTCTGTCGCCAGAAGCGTTCATGGCTATCATCTTCAGGGGCGTCCTTGAGCATTTGCCACCGCCATGAAGTATGTGGCGTAAAAACCATTACGCGCCCGGCGTTATAATTATGAGTTGCGATGAGAATACGATTTCCAAATTCATTTCGATCGGTTGGGTGTTCAGCTAAAACGAGTGCGCCTGCTTTAGCACGCTTGACTTTACTATAGCCGACGAGGGGTTTGATATCCGTCCAACGTTTTATATTCTCGGTAGGGGTATCCGCCAACGCCATCAAATTTTCGGCTTTTCCTTCTGATGTCAGTTGCAGCTTATAGCCTTTGCTTTCGGTGGAGGTGCGAGAACCTGTGGTTAATCTGGTACGTCGTCTTGGTGTTAGCGGTGCGGGTGGGGATCCGAGTTCTATTTCTACCGGAAGGCACTGGGCAATAGGGGTGTTGATGTAAGAGCCAGCGAGTTCGTGGTTCCCCAAAGAGGTTGAACCGCCTAACATTAGCAATCCACCGCCACGGGTGCGGACGAACTCAAGCGTATTTTCCAGCTGCGCGGCTGTGAATTGAGAGGCATCTACGTTCCCTAAAATGATGGCATCAAAGTCGAAGAGCGTCTCCTTATCATCTGGGTAAAAACCAAAGCCGTGCGATGTTGCGGTGCGGGTGCCGAGATAGTGTCTGTCACCACCGGCAAAACTGGTCAAAATCCGATCGGTTAATTGGATGTTGGGGTCTTTTTTCAGTGTCCGTTTTATAAAGCCAAATTCAGCGCGCGGCTTGCCGTCAACAAACAGGATTTTCACACGTTTGGTCGGGGCGACCTTCAGCAGAAATGTTTTTGTGTTGTTTTGTGGTGCCGGTTCTGTTTCTTCCAAAGCTGCATGCACCTCAAATTTTTGGGTGCCGGCTTGGCGGGGGGTAAACTTAAGCAACACGCGTTTCGTTTTTATGTCAGAGGTTGTGCTTGTCGCACCGATTTGCGGTATCCAAGAAGAGCCTTCATCCATATCAACGGGTTCTGTTTTCAGAATTCGCCCATTGCTTGTTAATTGGAGGCTCACCTTTTTGCCGGTGAATCCTTTCCGTTTTAGGGTAGCCCATATTTCGACGGGAAAATCTTCTTCTGCCGTGCGCGGAACATCCAGTTTGACGATCTCAAGGTCCGGGTTGCCTGCTTCAGAACCGACACCGACGGTGTGTATAGGCAGTTTCCGTTCCCGGATTTCCATCGCGAATTTCGCGATGTCAGTGCCGCTTCTATCTACACCGTCCGTTAAAAGGACAGCACCAGAGAGAGGGATGCCTTGTAGGTCATCAAGGGCTTCGTTTAATGCTTGGGGGATGTCTGTACTTTCACCTTCGGCACTCGTCAATGCCGCATCAGAGATACGTTTTGCTGTGGTGTCAAACGCAAAGAGTCGCACTTTGAATTTGGTATTCAGTTTTTCAAGGAGGCCTTCATTTTCGGCAAAAAGCAGGTCATTGATGCGACGCAATCGTGGTGCTGAATCGATGGAATCGGTAATTTGCATACTCTTGGAACGATCAACCATTACTAATAGGTAGGAATCATCAGGGTTTGACTGATAAATGGTTAGGAACGGTTTGAGTAGGCAGAAAGCGAGCAGGCAGAGCGCAACTGTCCGGAGAAAAATAAGAAAGCCACGAAACCCACGTCTGATCCGTCCTTGTGTGCTACGATATGCCCATATTGTAGCGACAATAAGTGCGACAAGCAGAACAGCAATGAGAAGCCCTGGTAACGGTACGCCAAACGAGAAATTTCCCTCTCGAAAAACGTCAATGGGGTACCTCATTATTTTTTCAAACATTTTTTAATTTATGGCCTCCTGGGCTGCGCGCCTGTCGCAAGCCTATAGAGGCTTGCGGGACAATGTTCCGCGCAGGTTTCCTGTTAATTCTGCACATTCTTCTTAAAATTGCGCAGGTTTCTTAACACTCCAGAACGGACGCAACACCCTTTTACCGAGTGCTGGCCGCCGATGGTTAATGATTAATCCCTCGATTGCTGTCAACTATTCTCAGGTCTTTGCACAGGGATGTTGATGCCCTGACCTGTGCTTGCAGATTCGTGCAAGGCATCAATAACACGCATATTTCCGAGTGCGTCCTGTATTGGCAAACGGAGCGGGACACCGGTATCTATCGCTTGACAGATATCCAAGATTTCAGCGGCGTAAGGATTTACACCGCTAACGCTAAAAGTTTCACTGTTCACTGTAAAGTGTGCCTCGCCTTCTGAGTTGCCCCACGCGCTCTGAACAAAGAGTGTGCCATCCGTGCCAGCGACTTCATAAGATTCACGCCATGTCCATCCAAAACTGCAATCCAATTGCCCGGTAATGCCATCACCAAAATCTAAGGTACCGATCAATGTTTCCCAGACGTTGTTAATGGGCTCAAATTTGCCTGTTGCCCAGACGGACTGCGGTTCTCGTCCGATGAGATAACGGATGATGTTAATACAATAACATCCTAAATCCATAACAGCACCGCCACCGAGGTCGCCTCTCAATCGCCAGTTCTGACGATCAGTCAAACCTGTCGAGAAAGTAGAGCGCGCGTAGCGGACTTCGCCAATCGCGCCTTCCTCAATTTTCTGCTTCACGGCGAGCGTCAACGGGTGATGCCGGTACATGAACGCTTCCATCAGTAAGATATTGGCTTTCTCTGTAACTTGGATCATCTGCTCCAACTGCGTGGTGTTCACAGCGATTGGCTTTTCAACAAGAATGCCTTTGACATTACACCGCACCGCCTCCAGTACGTTTTTAAGATGGCTTGAGGGCCACGTGGCAACTACCAGAACATCAGGTTCTTGTTTCTCCAACATCTGTCGGAGATCGTTGTAAGTATTCTGAACATTATATTCGGTCGCAAAACGCTTAAGCGACTCAAATTTCTCGTCGCACGCGCCTACAATTTCGATTTCCGACAGATTACGCCACGCATTGCCGTGTGCGTGAGATATACCGCCACACCCGACGATTGCTACACGATATTTTGGATTAGCAGATTCCGACATGATTTGATCCTTTTCAGTGGTGTTAAAATGCATCCCAATCTAAAATTGGAGCGATGTCTATAGGTCTGTTCTCCTGTGCGGACTGGTTCGCTGCAACGGATATTGCGAGTGTTTTAACCGCATCGCTGTAAGGACTCAGGATTGAGGAAGCATCACCACTGCGCACTGCTTCAACAAAAACGTCATCAATTGTTGGGCTCGGTGCTGTTTTGTCTACCCAGTCGCCATTTTCCTGTACCGTGACGCTTGACGGATTCCAATTCAGGAGTTCTCCTTCATAAAGCACATCAAGGATATTGGCGTTCGCCCAGTCCCCTGCATAAGCCCAAGTGGCAGTCAGCGAACCGACGGCACCACTTTCAAACTGGAGCGCGACACTGTTAGCATCTGGGCAATCCGTCTCTTTGAGAAACCGATTTGCCTGCATGGCGTAGACGGTCTCGACTTCACCGCACATATACCGCATCATGTCAATGGTGTGTGTGGCTTGTTCGACAAGTTGACCGCCGGATTTGTTCATCTGGCGGAGCCATGCGTTCGGGTCACCATGTCCGGTGCTGCACCAGTACTTACCGACAATCATGTTAATTGTTTTTTCTTGCAGGATTTGCTGTGTTATTCGTGTTGAACCGAGATAACGGAGTTGGTAACCGACACAGGTTATTAACTCTGTGGGTGACGATAACTCCTCCTCAATCATAAGGGCGGTGTCCATATTGATGGCAACGGGTTTCTCCACAAAAAATGGTAAACCCCGATGGATAACATCAAGTTCTGGCTCCCCGTGAGCAAAAACGGGGAGACTGAGATAGACTGCATCCAAGTCATCGCGTTCAAGTAGTTCTTGGTGTGCCGTGTAGGGATCCGCATTATGTCGTTCTGCTGCACTTTGTGCGCGTTCAGGTTGAACGTCGCACACGGCAACAATTCTTGCGCCTTCAATGCCTGACAGTTGGTTCATGTGCCCATTGGCATTGCCGCCACATCCGATAAACCCTATTTTAACTTCTTTCATTGCTACCTCTTTGGTATTTTATACAGATTTAGACAAAATTGTTGCCGCAAAGTCCGTCGAGTTTAACGCGCTTTGAAATTGACTTGTAGTGCTTTTTCGATATCCTCGCGCGGGTGGACACCGAACTGTGCCTCAAAATCTCGGTCAAAAGCATCTTCTTCTTCAGGATCAGGTTCAAGTGGTAGTTGGATCGGTTGTCGATTCGTCCGGATGGATCGGTGTGCGGCAATCACCATCTCCTGGTCGGCTCTACCCATTTCTCCTGTCCAAAGGGGTTGTGTGTCATCTCGAACGGCGTGTGCAATACCGTCAAGCATCGTTGCCAATGAGATACCCGTCTCTGAAATATCCGTCCGCCGATAAGGGTTTACCCAGGTCACAGTGCCGCCGAGAGACGCTGGGAGTTCCACAAAGATACGTTGCAACGTGCCGCTGTCACTGTATTCTCTCTGGAATTCGTATGTCTGTGCCCTTCCCCCGTTTAGCAGGTCTTCATCTGTGCAAACATTGACTGTTTCACCGCCGGTGGCCCCCTGATTTCCGTTGGTGATAATCGTGCCGCGCTCGCCACAGGTCTCGAAACCGACGAGTTTGTTGCGTCCGAGGCATCCATTCTTATTGCCGACCATGGCGATGCCGAGTCCACCGTTATCGAAATCTATGGCGTAAAACTCAAGGTTTTCGCGATTAAAATCTCGTTTTGCTCGGTCGACGTAAGGGGTGACAGGCATCGTATGTCCGATACTGCTGACTGCTTTCGGGCTGGTATCCATGCGACACCGTATTGCAGCGAGTCCATGGTAGCCGGTTGTAGAAAAGAGTCGATGGCACTTATGAACGTTTCCGATGACCCCTTCCTTAATGAGTTTACAGACGAACTGTTCTACCGGAACAAAGGGAAAATTCTCTGATGTCTGGAGTTTCACCTTATTTTCGGTGGCATCGGCGATCATCATGTCCATCAGACCGAGCGTCGGCGCGAGTCCGGTCTCCACGTTATGCGAGATACCGCGCCGTGAGAGGTAACAGGAGACAATATGATGCAGAGAGACTGGTACGACGACATCGCAGACATCCGGCGAGGTATCATCAAGCATTTTCCGAACATCCGTATAGGCTTTCGTGCCGACTTTTGCTGCGCCTGCCTCTGCGGATTCCGGGTGTGCGTCACACACAGCGACGATATCGAAAGTGTCCTTTAGTGTTGCGGCTGTTGACAGATGCCCCGCGCCGCGTCTCCCGTGACCGATCAAAGCGTATTTTAGACGTGACATTTCGACCCTCCAACGCTTATAGCACTTGCATTGGGCAGTGAAAGTTAGTGAACGCACTGATAACCGGTTGCTTCAAGGCTTGCTCGGATTTTATCTACTTCGGCTGTGGACAATTGACGGAGCGGTCGGCGCATTGTCATTGACGGGAATCTGCCCATCAACCAACGGGCACACTTCATCCGCTGATGTGCGTCACTGCTCGGTTCTCCGAAGTTGTAAACGATCCGTGCCAGTGCATCCACCTGACTGCGTGCTTTGCGTGCGCCGATGAGATCATCATTGAGGGCAGCGTGGACGACATCCACCATCAGTTCCGGTACAAATCCTGCAAATCCGATGAGTGCGCCGTCGCTGCCTTCAAGCAGCGAAGCGAGCAGATATTCGTCATGGCATGTCAAGATAGGCACATCCGGTGCGGCTTCTCTGAGTTGTTCATAATCCCACCGCCAGCGTGCCATGTCGCGGGTCCCCATTTTAATACAGATAACTTGTGGGATTTTCACCATCTCCAGCATCTCTTCAAGGCTGTATCCTGCCTTAGTCCATGCGGGGTATTGGTGAACGATAATCGGTATATCCGCGCCTTCGGCGACGTCTTGGAAGTAACCGACTGCGGTTTCAGGTGTTCTACCGAAACGCAGCCAGTGATGTGCGGGCATTAAAAGGATGGCATCTGCGCCGGCTTCCTTCGCTGCGAGCGCGTCGTCAATTGCCGGCAGGCTCCCTTCCGCGCTCACACCTGAGACGACTTTAACCCGATCGCCGACAGCTTCAGCGGTAATCCGCGTAACTTGCTGTCTTTCATGGAGACGGAGAGCCATGATCTCGCCGGTGTGTCCGTTACAGACAACGCCTTTTATCCCCGGGACACTCGCGAGTTCCTGCATGTACTGACGCAATCCGGCTTCGTCAATTGATTCATCTTCATGAAAAGGACAGAGCGTTGCCGGAAATACACCCGCCCATGGATGGTGCTGCCAGTTCAGTTTCATATTTTTTCCAAAGACAGTTGTGAAAATCGAAAAATTTTCACAACGCTTCCCTTTCGTTTATAACCCACTTGCAGATTTTACAAAGTGTATTGCTACGTAGGATTCCACACGATTTTGTGATTTAATTCTATTTTAACTTGATTTTGCATGAAAAATCAAGTATTATTTTAATTAGAGGGATTCATCTTGTCGATGTAGGTTGACTTTATAACAGCGAGATTTGGCTTTCAAGTTGCGTCAAATGACACCTACCGATTGTATTAATGGAGGATGTGCAGGTGAAAAAACGGAGCAGACTTAAAATCGTAGCTGCGAGTACGATTTTGCTGGGAGGTATGGCGTTTTTGGTAGTCGCCATGACGAGAAGCACGAGTATGCGGTATTTCACACCCGCTGCACTTGTAGCGGCTGCCGGCAGCGCGGACGATCAACGGGTTCAAGTTGATGGGCTCATTGCGGAAGGCAGTACCAAGTGGGACGCAGCGAATTTTAAACTCACCTTTGCTGTGCGCGACCGCGAAACCGAAGCAACGGTCAACGTGATTTACGAGGATCGGCTGAAACCGGATAACTTCAAGGATGGCGGTAGTGTTTTCGTTGAAGGTAGATACGACGCAACACAGAACCTCGTTGTCGCGACGAAGCTTATGACGAAATGTGCCTCAAAATACGAAGGTGCAGAAAGTGCCGCGCCTACAGATGAAATTTCATACACTTCAGAGTAAGGGATACATAAGTACTTTAGCAGTATGTTCAACAATACCTTTTTGAGGAGGCACAGAAACGAATGACTGCGGAAATCGGACAAGCCGCTATATACCTCTCTGTGCTTTCATGTTTATGGGCAATCGGTTTACTTAGTTTCGGGCTATGGATACGAAA
Source organism: Candidatus Poribacteria bacterium (assembly GCA_009845545.1). GTDB lineage: Bacteria > Poribacteria > WGA-4E > WGA-4E > WGA-3G > WGA-3G. The sequence continues at coordinate 12,274 of VXZK01000239.1, read as the reverse complement.
TGCCCGTGCCATCCAGAGCGGCAGAAACGCCGTTATTGCCACCTTCATCCTTATCAGTATTGCGACTGGGGCATTAATCTACGGTTTTGTGACCGATGACTTCTCAATGAAATATGTCGTTGAGGTTTCAAGCGCAGCACAACCGTTACTGTATAAAATCACTGCGCTTTGGGGTGCCATGTCTGGCTCGCTCTTGTTCTGGCTCTGGCTGCTTACGGTTGGCGGCGCTATTGTTGTTTGGCAGAACTACCAGCGTAACAAACAGACGCAAGATACCTTAGCAGACTACTCCCTGATTCCGATTGCTATTGTTCAGCTTTTCTTCACCATCCTTGTCACAGGTTTAATCGACGGCATTTACAATCCACTCGCTCGGTTTACTGATGGATCGGTCTTTGCCGATGGTCAAGGCATGAACACCCTTCTCCAGACACCGCTCATGGCGATCCATCCACCGACGTTATATATCGGTTGGATTAGCCTGACGATCCCGTTTGCGTTCGCAGTTGGTGCGCTTGCATCTGGTAGAATCGGCAGCGGTTGGATACTCCGTTCGCGCAGATGGATGTTATTTTCATGGATCATACTGACCATCGGTATCACGCTGGGTGGCAATTGGGCGTATCAAGAACTCGGTTGGGGCGGTTATTGGGCATGGGACCCGGTTGAAAACGCCTCTTTTATGCCGTGGCTCCTCGGCACCGCGTATTTGCACTCTGTGATGATCCAAGAGAAGCGGAATATGCTCAAACTGTGGAATATCCTCCTGATTACCCTTGCCTTCCAATTTACACTCTTGGGGACTTTTATCACGCGTAGTGGAATCATCACATCGGTGCATGCTTTTGGGGGATCGGGTATTGGTGGGTATTTCTTGAGTTTCATTTTCGCATCAACTGCCGGTGTCATCGGACTCATCGTCTATCGTTGGAACCGGCTTAAGAGTGCGAATCGTCTCGAATCACTTCTCTCTCGTGAAAGTGCCTTTCTTCTGAATAACTGGCTCCTTGTCGGGTTAACCCTAATTATCCTCTGGGGTACGTTGTGGCCGATTATCTCCGAGGCGATTAACGGTGAAAAATCTACTGTTCCTGAAGCGTTTTTCAATAAAGTTGTGATTATTCCGGGGTTGCTGCTGCTGTTCTTGACGGGTGCTGGTCCCATCATCTCATGGAAGAAGATTACTGCGAACAATTTTCGACGCATGTTTTTATTGCCACTTGTTATCGGTTTAATTGGGGGGGCTTTGACATGGGGGTTCCTCGCACTAATAGGATATACTTTTCCGCTGTATTCAGTGCTCTGTAGTTTTGCTGCTGTTTTTGTGGTTGCTGCAATCTTTGCAGAATTTTATCGGGGTGCGAAACTCCGGGCAAAACGACAAGAGACCTCCTTCGTCAACGGCTTGAATCTCCTTATCCAGCGTAACAAGAGGCGATACGGCGGTTACATCATCCATATCGGCATTGTTATCCTCTATATCGGCATTATGGGATCGAAAGGTTATTTTTTGCTTGAAGCCAAAAGTATGACACTCGGTGAGTCAATGGAAGTAGGCAAGTATAAACTGACAATGATAGACGCGTTTGAGAAAGAATACGCGAACTATCTTCGGAGCGGTGTTATTTTTGATGTTGCAAAGAGCGGGAAAAAAATAGGAACAATGGAACCCGCGATTCACAACTACTACAGGGCGAAGCCGGATGAGGAACCTACCAAGGAATCAGCGATCCATCACGTGGGTATGAACGACCTCTATGTTGCCCTTGCCAACGTTCCACGAGATATCAAGACAGGGGGTGTTGTGAACGTCCAGGCGTATTACAACCCTCTGATTGGCATTGTTTGGATTGGTGTTGCTGTGATGGTGTTGGGTGGAATTGTTGCGATAGCCGAGAAATCTGAACGCAGTGGAGGCGCCTGATAAGCGAGGCTAAGACGATGAAAACTGGAAGATTTGAGCGCATGACAACGTCCAATGAATTTTTAATTCTTAATTTTGTTTCGATTGTTGTTCTTCTCATCGTATGTAGTTTTATTGTCATCGGGTACGCGCAGCCCGGAGCGTCTCAGGTCGCAGAACCGGAGAGCGCGACGGATGCGCCGGTTGCGTCCGATTTAGATGAGCTGCTCACTACGGTTTACTGTCACTGCGGGTGTACGAGAGAGACAATTGAAGTGTGTACGTGCAGCACAGCAATGAATATTGAGAACAATTTTCGCGATCGGCTACTCGCTGGCGAAACGGTTGAGCAGATTCGCACGGATTATCTGGACACTTATGGACCGCAATATTATGCGGTCATGCCTGTAGAAGGGATTAACCTACTTGCCTACGCTATGCCGATTATCATATTTGTTCTTATTGGAGGGGTTGTCTTTGTTGTGCTCCGAAGGTCAACAAGGTTAATGGAGCGGACTGTATCAGAAAACGGGAGCAGAGAACTGGGGCATCGAGTTTCTGATGAGACTGTCCAGCAGGTTGAGGCTGAGCTGGAAAGATATAAGCGGGAAGGTTAGACTCAGCAATTTTCTCGTAACGAAATTGGTTTTCACGCGTGTACTTCAAAAAGGGGCTTTTATGTCTTTTCTTCTGCTTTTATGGATGGTAATCTTTGGAATCCTGCTACTCGTTTATCTGGGGTTTCCGATTTTCTCAAAAACGGGTGGGCAATATGCTGTAACGTCCGAAGAAGTCATTGAAGAACGACGGCGGACCCTCTTTCAGGAGCGCGAAAGTAGTTACGCAGCGTTGGCAGATCTCGATGAAGATTATGAAACAGGGAAACTCTCAGAAGCCGATTATCACGAATTGCGCGAAGAACTTTTACAAGAGACTGCGCGCGTCATTATGCAACTCGAAAATGAGTCTTTGTCGGATGTAGAAACAGAGATTGAACGATTTAAAGAACAACAACGCGGAACATAACATGTACACAAACGAATCTGATATGCGGTTAAAAACCGCACCTACCAAGATGGGCAACCCGCAATTTGGCTCTATCGCCGTCCGGTGTCCGAGTCGTCTGTTAGAGATTGCCCTAATTTTTTTCATTGTGCTCTCTGCGCCACAGGCACAAACGGCAGAACTGGGCGACATCCAAGGCACAGTTATTGACAGAAAACTCGAAAAACCGCTTGTTTCGTATCCTGTAACGCTCACCATTCATAAGACCGACACCGTTGAGACGCAAGAAACAACCACAGATGAAAATGGAGACTACCGCTTTGCCGAATTGCCGCTTGATCCGAGCGTCTACTATACGGTTTCAACTGTCCATGAAGGTACCGACTACACTGAGAAAGATTTGGTTTTGTCAACTTGGGTTCCGAATCTCAAAATTGACTTTGACATTGGGGCGTTTGCGGATGACAATGCACAAATCCGGGTCAAAACGCATAGTTTCATCATTGGGCCTCCGCCTGCAGATCACGCGCCAGATGGTGCTGTTACAGTCGCTGAAGCAATTGGGATTGAAAATCTGAGTACACTCCCTTTTAGAACAACGCACGGTACGCAAAAAGTCGGGGTCAACTTAACACTGCCAAGAGGCGTTGAAGGGCTTCAACCGCATTCGCCAAACCTCACGATGGACCCTAACACCAATCAAATCCTCCTCAAAACGCCATTACCGCCAGGGGAATCGCCCTTAGGTTACGAGTACATCTTTCACATTGAAAAAAGTAAGTTGGATTTATCGCGTCGTCTGAATTTTAACACGAACCAATTCTTTGTTTTTGTTCCTGAAGGGATTGGTATAGTGCCGCGTGGCAAGTTTTTCGGTGCACCGAGACGCGAACAAATCCATAATAACGTATATCTAATATATGAGAGTGATGGGAATCAGACGTTCGCAGCAGGTGAAAAGATTGACTTGGCACTTAATATAAATATGGGTGCGGCTCGCGGTGCGTTACCGGGGCAGACATCCAATGTGGGACAGTTAATTTTTATCGCTGTTGCAGCGGCGTTGACGGGTGGATTCTTTGTAGCGGCGCTTTTCAAACTCCGCGCAGCCAGCAATACTACAGGATCTGATACGGATGATACATCAACACCTCCAGATGCAGGTTGGCTTCTTAAACTGAACGCTGACGATCGCGAACATGTGCGCGTCGCAAGGCTTGAATTTATAACGCATCTTGATGATAAGTACGAGAGGCAGGAAATCTCGGAGCGCGTCTACAAACGATTGCGCCGGGAGCAAACGGAACGCCTCACCACACTCTTAGAACACCAAAAAAGGGGAAACAATGCATAGCAAACACCACATCGCTGATTTGATAGTCATGTTGGGTCATGTAGACGAAAATGTTCGGGACACCGCGAGGGCAGAATTGATTGCCATAGGTAAACCGGCTATTCCGCAGCTCATTGATGTTCTTACCCAAGAGTGCTGGCATATATCTGGGTATGGTGCCGAATTTTACACCCATATCGAAGAATCGGCTATCCCTGTTTATATGGAACAGATGGCAAATAACGCTTCGGAGGTCTTGGCAGAAATCGGAGAATCCACAGTCCCCGCGCTGACGGCGGAGCTCACCAGAGCCGAGCGCGAGTTTTCGGAATGGTTTTACAAATACTTACGACCCGAACAGACGGACCGTCTTATCACAATGTTGGCGTATGTTAAGAAAGGCGAGTGAATGGAGACAGAACACATTGTAGCCGATTTAATTTATGATTTGTCAGAGTTGGATGACGATATCCGTGAGGCTGCGAAGGAAGATTTAGTTGCTATAGGTGAACCTGCGATTCCGCAACTCGTTGAGGCGCTGGCTGATAACCTTGGGGATGTGGTTGAACAAGCCACTGATGTCTTGGCTGCGATTGGTGAGCCGGCAATACCTGCGCTTATTGATGAGATGGCGATCGCTGAACGGTACCATGCCCTCGCCCTCGGTAATACGCTGAGTCGTATAGGCGAACCCGCGGTACCGGTTTTGGTTGAAGCGTTATCTGATAAACTCAATGAAGAGTTCCGCGAATATGCAGCGCGTGCGCTCAATCTGATGGGGGTTTCGGCAATTGGTGCGGTGCCTGCACTTATTCAGGCTTTGAGCGATCCATCGGATGATATTCGGTCTTATGCTGCGTACACGTTTGCTAAACTGGAGGGTGCGGCAGCGGATGCGGTGCCTGCGCTTATCAAGGCACTTGCTGATGAATCCGAAGAGGTCCGAAATCATGTGGTTTTTGCGTTAGAAAAAATTGGAACCCCGGAAGCGAAACAGGCACTCGAAGCGTTCAGTTAAGTGTAGTGGAGGAGTTTCTATGAAAACCCCTGAAAAGGTCGGTCCGAAGAGTGTTATGGACCTGTACCCTGATGTGTGTCAATGGTTGGAGAATTTTCTAAAGGCCCGCTTTCGACAGTCTGAAGTTGATGTTCATATCCTTCCGCATACCCCAATTTCCCGTTTTATCAGTACGTATGATCGTGGCAACTTTCTTGGAGGGTGGCACTCATGGAATATAAAAGTTGATGTTGTTGGATTTATACATCACGTCGATAAACCGACCGATCTAGTTTTGGTCGAGTGTAAGAACACAAAACTCACGTTGGCGCACCTTTCCCAACTTCTCGGGTATAGCCGTATTGCGCGACCTTTATACTCGTTTCTAATTTCTCCCGTAGGTTTTTCGCGGTCGCTTGTTTCCTTGCTTCAAGAGTATCATCGGCACGATGTGTTGGAGTATCATTCAGAAGCTGGAAAATTGCCCCGCCAGTTGATTATAGCGGAGTGGGAGATGGCGACTCGTCATTTAAATAGACACACTATGATCGGAGGTGCAGGTTTGTAAAATTTGCTGTATAATGCATTCCGTTAAGACTTAAAAAACTTGAAAAGATCGCTCAGATATGGTATAATTAAAAAAAGTAGAATGTTATATGTGTTGTATGAAGATTAAAAAAAAGGTGCAAATATCGCAATGTAACTAACAAACGAATCAATTTGCTTATTTGTCCATCCATCTGATGTCGCTACGTTTATTGGACCAAACTGTGGCGTATTTGCGGTATCAGAATGGAATACGAAAAATTATTAGAAGGGAGCCAAGATGGCAAAGTACGATTTTGCAATCGCTGTAGGAGGGGCACCCGGGCAAGGTATCGAAACTGCTGGTAAAAGCATCAGCCAAATCTTTGCCCGGTATGGGCTGAACGTTTTTACTTACACCGCCTATCAATCCCTCATCCGCGGCGGTCACTCCTTCCTGACTATCCGAATCAGTTCTGAACCGATCGCCAACCATGGCGACAAGCTTGATTTGATTATTGCCTTAGACCGGGGCAGTTTAGAGAAGCATTTGCCGCACGTCTCACCCGGTGGTGCACTTATCTATAACAGCGATGATGTCAAACAAGCCCCTGAACGTGATGACATCCAGTTGTGCCCTATTTCCTATAAAGAATTGACGAACGATCCTGATAGAAATAAGAGAATGCTGAATGTTTGTGCATCCAGTGTCGCTTTGCAGTTAGTGGGTGTGGATTTAAGCATGCTTGAGGATATCATTATCCGGGCGTTCCTCAAACGCAAGGGGCAAGCCGTAGTGGATGCGAACGTCGCTGCTGCTCGGGCAAGTTATAATTACGCCGCTGAACACTTTACACCGTTTGATGTCCAATTTGAGAAACAGGAGCCGCCATTGGCGTTCGGTAGTGGTAATACCCTGATGGCAATGGGCGGTGCATCCGCAGGTGTCAAATTTTATGCTGCCTATCCGATGAGTCCATCAACAGGTGTTCTCCACTGGATGGCCCCGAACGCTCGCGATCTCGGTATTATCGTCCGACAATGTGAAGATGAAATCAGCGTTATTAACATGGTCATCGGTGCTGCACACACCGGTGCACGCGCAATGTGTGCGACGTCGGGTGGCGGTTTCGCACTCATGTCGGAAGCGATTGGCAGTGCGGGCATGATGGAAATTCCGATTGTTGTTGTTAATGTTCAACGCGGCGGTCCCTCCACAGGTTTACCAACCAAAACCGAGCAGGGCGATTTATGGCAAGTTCTCGGCGCGAGCCAAGGTGATTTTCCGAAAATTGTTGTTTCACCTACGAGTATTATGGACGGATTTAATACGATACCTGAACTCTTTAACCTCGTTGACAAGTTTCAGTGCCCCGGCATGGTACTCACAGATTTGTCGCTGGCGGAAGGGCACACGACATTCGTGCCGGATTCTATCAACTGGCAGCCGGAAATTGACCGTGGGGAATTAATCACCGACCAAGGGCAGACAGATGGTGAATATCTGCGTTACCAAATCACAGACAGCGGGATTTCGCCCCGTGCTATCCCTGGCACGCCTGGGCACATGCACGTTGTTGCTACCGATGATCACGATGAAGATGGCGGCCTGATTAGTGATGAATTCACGAATCCGCACAAACGTCGTGATATTATGGAGAAGCGGCAACGCAAGATGGAAGGTATTGTTGAACTCCTTCCGCCTCCGACTTTTGAAGGTCCCGAAGATGCGGAAGTTACCCTGATTGGATGGGGATCCACGCATGGTGTGATTAGTGAAGCAGCAGGAATGTTGACCGAAGCAGGTATTGCCGCCAACCATATTCACTTCAAGTGGCTCTATCCGATGGACGAGGACGCGATCAACGAGGTGCTTGCGAAATCTGCGTATTCGATTATCGTTGAGTGCAACTACACGGGGCAATTCGCCCGTTTCTTACGGGGTGAGACCGGCTTTAAGGCGGACAGTCATATCCGCAAATACGACGGTGAACCGTTTATGCCGCACCATGTTGTTGATGGCGCGCGCGAACTTCTGAACAGTAAAACGGATCTTTATGTCCCCTACCAAGAGATTGTTGTGTAACAAAGGAGGATGAATCAGATGGCAAGAAGCGCGAGAAGATCAAGAAGAGAAAGACCTGTTCAAGGCGCGCCGACGGCGCGAGATTTTGAAGGCGATGTTTCCCCAGATTGGTGTGCTGGTTGTGGTGATTTCGGTGTGTTGAAGGCGCTACAAGGTGCTTATGCAAAACTCGGTCGTGGCAATCATGATCACCTGACAGTCAGTGGAATTGGGTGTTCCTCTAACCTCCCCGGTTATGTCAAAACGTATGGGATGCATACGCTACACGGTCGGGCTTTAGCAGTTGCAACGGGTGCTAAATTTGCCAATCACGAGTTGAATGTTGTCGTCACGGGTGGTGACGGTGATGGTTACGGTATCGGTGGAAATCATTTCATTCATACGATGCGAAAAAATGTTGATCTCCTCTACATTGTCATGAATAACGAGACGTACGGGTTGACAGTTGGGCAAGCCTCACCGACGACTATAGTAGGGGAACAGACGAAAAGCACGCCGTTCGGTAATTTAGAGACACCTCTCAATCCAGTTGCGATGGCAATTGTCGCGGGGGCGACTTATGTCGCAAGAGCATATAGTTCTGACGGCCCAAAACTCGCGGAATTGATGTATAACGGGATGCAGCACAAAGGGTTTGCATTCATTGATGTTATCAGTCCTTGTGTGACTTGGAAGGGAGGGGCGCGAGTAATTTTCGATTATTGGAAAGAGCGGGTCCAATACCTTGAAGGTCATGACACAAGTGACAGGGCCGCTGCACTTGAACAAGCCGTCAAGACGGGGCATGAAACGCAGCTTGGGTTGTTCTACCACGATACGAGCCGCCAGTCATTGAATGATATGGAACCCGTTTTAGAAAAAGGTCCTATAGCACATCAACCGCTTGGTATTAGTCAAGAACAAGGCGATGCGATTATCGAGAAAATGATGTAAAGATGAACGGAGGCGCTGGGCATTGTGCACGTCTATCCGTTTGATTTGTGATATTGGCTGTCAGGGCGGGTGCTTATCCCGCCCACTGCCTTTTTTTATTGCCGACTACAGGGGCGTTCACACACCATGCGTCTGCGTGCTTCCCAACTCACCAAGGACTTCGGACATCGGTCAATTGTCAAAAACGCCACACTTTCGGTGAACCCTGGAGAGGTGGTTACGATTTTCGGTCCCAACGGTGCCGGTAAAACGACGCTGATCAAAATTCTCGCGACGCTTCTGAAACCCACATCTGGTAAACTTGAGATTGAAGGCACAGATGCTATAGAAGATTACTCAGATGTGCGGGGCATGCTGGGGGTTGTTATCCATGAAATGCTCGCTTATCCTGCGTTTACGCCTTATGAGAATCTCAAATTTTTTGGACAGATGTACGGCGTTAATCAGTTAGAACACCGCTGTATGGTGCTGCTTACCGAAGTCGGCTTACAACGTTTTGCCCACGAACCCCTACATATCTTCTCACGCGGCATGACGCAACGTTTTATGATCGCCAGAGCGCTGCTGCATCATCCTTCAGTGTTATTATTTGACGAACCTTTCTCTGGATTGGATGCTGCTGCCAAGCAGTTTGTCTTAGACCGCATTGCACAAGAACAACAAAACGGCAAAGGTATTGTGATTACGACACATAATACGGAGTTGGGTTATCTCGTGGGTACACGGTTTTTCTTTATGATAAATGGAGAGCTGGAAGAGGTCGCGCAGAGAGATGAAATTACAGCAGAGCGGCTCTTGCTTATGTATGAAGAGAAAATGCAATCAAATCTTTCTGCCTGAACCAATGAAGGATGGAAGAGTGTAGGATGGAGAGGCGACTTGAAACTGGGTCTACACTGAAGCACGTAATTGACAAAATAACCAGCACAAATTCCTCGAAAACCCGTTTCGGCTCTCACTGCGAAGCAGGACGAAACGGAGCGCAAACCGCCGTGATAAAAAAAACATTCCGTCAGATTGGTGCGTTGATTCGCAAGGATCTTGGACTTCAATTCCGTTCAAAGGAGACACTTGTATTAGTCTTCGTCTTCAGCGTGTTGGTTGTCCTCATTTTTGCTTTTGCATTTGGTCCGATTTTCCCTGAAAAGGGCGAGCGTGGCAAATTAGCCGCGAGTGTTCTCTGGACAGCATTCGTTTTTGCGGGGATTATTACATTGAACCGCTCATTCACAGCAGAACGTTCACACGGTGCCTTGCATGGCATTCGGCTGACCGGTGTCGATGCGAGCAACCTCTATCTTTCTAAAGTCGTTAGCACTGTCATTTTTCTATTCCTATTGGAAATTGTCATTACCCCCATCACACTACAATTCTTAGATTTGCTTGATGTGGTGACGGTGGGCATATTCCTGAAACTTTTCGGTGTACTGGGTATCGGTACGCTTGGATTTTGCGCTGTCGGTGTGCTGTTAGCTGGCATGTCCACAAGTACAAACGGTGGCGAAAGCCTACTCTCCGTCATTCTGCTCCCGATTGTTATTCCAATTATTATGGGCGGTGCGAAATGCACCGTTTCGCTTTTGGTAACCGGTGAGTTAGCTAACGGGTTTTGGCTAAATTTGCTTATCGGATATAGTTTAGTCTTTTTTGCATCCGCGTACCTACTTGCGGCTGCTGTTATTGAAGAATAGTGTCAATTTGGATGCCCATGTGGCGCAAACAGTTGACACGTTTCAGAAGGAGAAACAACTTGTCAGAAATTATCCATATCCATGCGCGCGAGATATTAGACTCGCGTGGTAACCCGACAGTCGAGGTTGACGTTAATTTAGCATCAGGAGCCTTTGGACGCGCCGCTGTCCCCTCCGGTGCATCTACAGGTGAGCACGAAGCAGTTGAATTGCGCGATAAGGATGCCAACCGTTATTTGGGAAAAGGTGTTCGGAAAGCCGTTGAAAACGTCAACACTGTGATCGCTGCAGCCCTCGCGGGTGAAGATGTCTTTGCTCAGAACGAGATTGACACCGCTATGTGTGAACTTGATGGTACGGAGAACAAAAGTCGTCTCGGTGCGAACGCTATTTTAGGTGTTTCCTTGGCTGTCGCGAAAGCGGCTGCAGATGAATTGGTACTCCCGCTTTATCGCTACATGGGTGGCGCGAATGCGAAGGAGCTCCCGTTACCGATGATGAATATTTTGAACGGGGGTTCTCACGCCGACAACAACGTTGACATCCAAGAGTTTATGGTGATGCCAGCGGGCGCCGAGAGTTTTGCCGAGGCACTCCGTATGGGTGCTGAAATCTTTCATAGTCTCAAGGCAGTCTTACAGGCACGGAATTGTAATACCGCAGTCGGCGACGAAGGCGGGTTCGCACCGGATTTGGGATCGAATGAGGAAGCCATCGCTGTGATCATAGAAGCCATTGAACGCGCGGGTTATGCTCCGGGGGACGATGTGCTCTTGGCACTGGATGCCGCCTCAAGTGAATTTTACAATCGGGATGCTGGTACTTACGAATTAAAAGCAGAGGCGCAGCCGACCAAATCGCCTGAAGAGATGGTTGCCTTTTACACGGGACTCTGTGAGAAATACCCAATCATCTCTATTGAAGACGGCATGGATGAAAATGATTGGGAAGGTTGGAAGCATTTGACCGAGGCGATCGGCGATAAGGTTCAACTCGTCGGCGATGACCTTTTTGTCACCAATACCACCCGTTTAGAGCGAGGGATTGAGGGGCAGATCGGCAACTCTATCTTGATCAAAGTCAATCAGATCGGCACCTTGACAGAGACGTTTGATGCTATTGAACTTGCACGACGTTTCAACTACACGTCGGTTGTTTCACACCGGTCAGGTGAAACAGAGGATACGACTATTTCTGATCTGGTTGTTGCGACGAATTCTGGGCAGATAAAGACGGGATCACTCTCCCGTACCGATCGGGTCTGTAAATATAACCAACTTCTCCGGATTGAGGAAGAACTTGGAGAGAGTGCCATTTTTGCTGGGGAGAAAGTCTTCTATAATTTGGCAGGGCTCCGCTAAGGACTTGCATCCATAGGATTTACACACCTACCGGGCCTGGGAAAAAGAGGACACTTTATGCGTATTTTACGTCCTATCCTATTCCTGATTGCACTCGGCTTACTCGTGGTCAGCGTCAGGCAATTCATGAACGGTTATAACGACTGGCAAGAAGCACAGATCGCTGAGAACGCCTATCGCGCCGAGATACGGGAATTGGAGGCGAAGCGCGATCAGCTAAAGCAGCGTGTTGAGATGCTGAAGAATGATGAGTTAACAAAGGAACGGCTCGCCAGAAAACGGCTCGGCTACATTCGGGCTGGTGAACTGAAATTCAAGATTGTAAAGCCTGACGCTGTTGAGTAATTTGTAAGTGTGTTCTATGCTTTTCCAGAAAAAATTTGACAAAAATATCATTCGTGTGTATAATTTAGCAATCGTTAAAATTCCTAAAGATTTCA
>VXZK01000230.1 GCA_009845545.1 Candidatus Poribacteria bacterium | reverse complement strand
TAACAACTAAAACCTTTCACCACAAACCTTCAGGAAAAAATGGGGGTAAGTGACTCACTGTTATATATCAGTCAGGGCCATTTGGTTTTAAACATTTACTCTACCTATGTAGGAGCGAGCTGGGCTCGCGATGCCTTTATGAAAATGCTCAAAAAACCGAAAATTGAATGACTCTGGGCTGGTAACGAAAACACTTGATATATTCAACAAAAGATGCTAAACTAAATTTCAACGAATCTATTTCGGAACTAAGGAGTTTCGCATGAATCTAACATATACACCCGCAATTGCCGAAGTTATCGAAAAATTAGAGGCAGGCAACCCACTACCGACACTCGTCCCGCAGAAAGCGTGGAGTGCTGAACTGACGGATGCATTGGCATCGAAATCTGTTGATGAACTCTTTCAGGGTGAATCCGTGAAAAATACCACGTTTGGTGATGCTATCAAGAGCGGTCTGCTTTTGTGGAACGATGCACTGGATGAATCGCATAATATTTCACAAGGACTCGCGAATCAGACGGGCAGCTACTGGCACGGCATTATGCACCGCCGTGAGCCGGACTACAGCAATGCGAAGTATTGGTTCGGCAGAGTCGGCACGCACCCCATTTTTCCACAGGTCCGCGAACGGGCACTCGCGATATTGAGTGAAACACCGGAGCCATCAGACGCTTTGGCACGCATAGCGCAAACGATTGAGACGGAAGCACAGTGGGATGCTTATCAGTTTATTGATTGGTGTCAAGCAGCCGAAGATGGGACTGACGCTGATGTAACCCGTTTTTTGGAACAGGTGCAGGCGGAAGAAATTAAACTGTTATTGGCATACTCCTATCAGAACGCAGTTTAATACACGCCAATTGACTTGAAGGAGCCTGAAATGTTTAGCCGAAATGGAACTACTGAGGCGAACCGTTGGTGCTATCTTATTATCGTGCTTACTGGATTGATAGTGTTCAGCTCTTGTGTGAGTTCGACGCTTAACACTCCTGGTTCAACTTCAATGACAGATAACGAGGCATACGCCGAAATCAAAGCGATTGCTGGAAAACTGGAAAATAGCAATGATCCGGCGGCTTATGAGATGTTAGTCGAGAAATCAGCCGTTTTTATCAATGCGTACCCAAAATACAAACGGGTTGATGAGGTCTACTATCTTCTCGGCACCGGCTTAATGCAGCTTGACCGTATAGAAAAAGGAATTGAGGTCTTTGAAGAACTTATTAGGTACTATCCAGCTGCTGATTATGTTGAACCGAGTCTTTTAACATTAGGGTTGGCTTACGACAAAGCCGGCGAGCATGAGAAAGCGGATCGGCTTTATGAAAAGCTGGTGAATCACACAAAGTACCGTGCTGGAAGATTTTCTGATGTCGCGCAGCAGCTCCTTGAACAGGATTGGGATGCCAGAACGGGCGAATTAGCCGACGCGGCTGGGGCAAGTGCAAGCCCGAATCCGAGCCAATTTATTAACAGCCCTGCGTTAGATTTTCAGGTGACGGGTTTGAAAGGAGAGACACTCTCGCTATCGCAGTATCGTGGACAAGTTGTGCTGCTTGATTTCTGGGCGACGTGGTGTCCACCCTGTATCGCAGAGATGCCGAACGTTAAAGCGACTTACGCAAAGTACAAAGACCAGAAGTTCGAGATTATCGGTATCAGTTTAGATCGGTCAACAGCACCGCTTGAAGCATACATCGCGAGTCAAGGAATCACGTGGCGGCAATACTGGGATAATAGGGGCAGGATTAGTAATATGTACAACGTTCGCGCAATTCCATCAACATTTCTGATTGACGGTGCGGGTATCATCCGCCGAGTGAATCTTCGCGGCCCCGCACTTGAGATGGCTGTCGGTGAACTCGTGCGCGAGAATTTGGAAAATTAAATACCGTTTTCGCTGGCAAGATTCCCATCAAATGTTGCTATAAACAAACAGATTCAAACAGGTAGGTTCAACAAAGCTGAGGAGGTTTAAAATGTTCTCCCGAAATAAGATAAATTCACGACAGAGAAGAAACAGAGGTTTCCCTAATGTCCTCATTGGTGTGTTCACAAGTTTTGTGCTAATCGGTTTTTGTGTTAACCTCGTTGATGCTTACTCGGTAAAACCCGCTGACGACTATAAGGAAATTAAGGCAATTACGAAGGACCTTCGGAAACAGAGCACATCTGAAGATTTAGAGAAATTGGTTGAAAAGTCAAGAAATTTCGTCGCTGCGCATCCCGAATACAAACGGGTGGATGAAGTTTACTATCTTCTCGGTAACGCCTTAGTTCAGTTGGATCGTATTGAAGAAGGGGTTAAAGTTTTTAAAGCACTTATCAAGGACCGTCCGGATGCGCGCTACGTTGAACGCTGCCTATTAGAATTGGGATTGGCGTATGATAAACTCCAAAGGCATGACGAAGCGGATGGTGTCTATCAAAAATTGGTAAATCACCCAAAATACGGTTCGCGATCGCAGGCGAAACTTGCGAAAAAGATGCTTGAACAGGAGAGAGCCGAACGAAACGGCGAATTACCGAAACCCCCTGGTGCACAAGCCGCACCGGGAATGAATCCAAGGGAGTGGATCGGTAAACCTGCGCTGGATTTCCATGTGACGGATTTGAACGGTGCAGCACTCTCCTTAGAACAATACCGCGGCCAGGTTGTACTGCTCGATTTCTGGGCGACGTGGTGTCCACCTTGTATCGCAGAGATACCGAACGTTAAGAAGACTTATGAAAAATACAAGGATCAGAAGTTCCAAATCATCGGTATCAGTCTCGACAGGTCGAGGGAACCACTTGAAGCATACATTGAAAAAGAAAACCTTACGTGGCTACACTATTGGGACAACATCGGCAAGGTCAGCAATATTTACAAGGTCCAGGCGATTCCATCGACCTTTTTGATTGACGGTGAAGGTGTTATCCGCAAAACAAATCTTCGCGGTTATTGGCTTGAGACTGCTGTCGCTGAATTAGTGGAAGAAAATCTCGCGCAACCGGCTGATACCCCTATAAGTCCAGCGTCCGACCCATCTGAAGGCGCGCAAAATACGGAGCCGAATGTCAGAGAAATCATTGATGCTGCTATCGCTGCGCACGGCGGACTTGAGAGACTACAAGCCGTGAAAAATATCGTGACAGAATCTCATAGTTTTGAACACTTTCCTGACGGGGATGTGCAGGATGAGGGGCGTTCTAAAGCCTACTTTTATCCTGACAAATTCCGCAGCGATTGGGATATAGATGGCGATGTAGGCGGTTTAATCTTTGACGGTAATTCTCTATTTCGCGTAACTGATGGAGAGGCAAAACCTGTTCTCCCTCAAGAGGTTGCGTCTTATCTTATCTTCTTTAAAGATAGTCTTTTCCGAGAACCGATTTGGCTGTTGCCAGCACTCGCAAAAGGCAAAATTCCTGTGCAATATGCAGGAACAGAGGAGGTAAAAGGGATTCCGACATCCGTTCTCCTCATTACGCAGCCTTCGGGAAAAAAACTAAAGGTCTTCATTAGTAAAGAGACACACTACGTCGTCCAGTTTAGTTATGAGATCGGAATAGGCGGCGGCGTGGAAAACGTGGTAGCGTTCTTTGAAGATTATCGGGATGTAGATGGCGTTAAAGTCGCACATCATCGTGCCACAAAGAACGGGGAATATCGGCAAATCTTGATTACCGACATCGAATTGAACGCTGAAATTGACGAGGCACTGTTTCGTCCAAGAGAATAAAACAAAGAACCTAACGCTTCCTTATACTTTTTTGTAGCATAGGCTGTCAGCCTGTGGCAGTATAGGGCGCGGCTTCAGAGTTCGCACTACCATACGCGTGTATAAGTAATTATGGCACAGGTCACCTTAAAAGATGTCACTAAGATTTACGATGGTGATGTCCTCGCAGTTGAACAGGCGGATTTTCAGATTCCAGATGAGTCGTTTACGGTACTCGTCGGACCGTCAGGATGCGGCAAATCGACGATGTTACGGATGATTGCCGGGTTGGAAGATATTACCGAAGGCGACATCTACATCGACGGCGAACGCATCAACGACATCCCGCCTAAAGACAGAGATATTGCCATGGTCTTCCAGAACTACGCCCTCTATCCACACATGACGGTGTCCAAGAACATGGCGTTCGGGTTGAAACTTCGCAAATATCCGAAAGCGGAGATTGAACAGCGTGTCAACGCAGCAGCGGAAATTCTGAGCATTTCGCATCTCTTGAACCGCAAACCGAAGCACCTCTCCGGCGGTGAACGCCAGCGTGTTGCTGTAGGTAGGGCAATCGTCCGACATCCGAAGGTGTTCCTATTTGATGAACCGTTGAGCAACCTTGATGCGAAGCTGCGCGTGCAAATGCGGATGGAGATCAGTCGGTTGCACGACCGACTCAACGCGACTATTGTCTACGTCACCCATGACCAAGTCGAAGCGATGACAATGGGGGACCAAATAGTGGTACTCAATGAAGGGAAAAGCCAACAGATTGCTGATCCGGGGACGCTCTATCACAAACCCGCGAACCAATTCGTCGGCGGCTTCATCGGCACACCACCGATGAACTTTATAGAGACGCATATTGTGAATAACGGAGGTCCTTCAAAGCTTCGGTTTGAGAGTTTTAAGGTGGAACTCACGCTCCAACTCCAGTCGGCACTCACCAAACTTTCGGGAGACGCTGTAACGCTCGGTATCCGTCCAGAGGATATTCATCTCGGTGAAAGCGAGAGGAATAGCGTTGGCACACAGGTGGAACTCGTTGAGCCGCTCGGAAATCATGCACTCTTATATTTGCGAACCGAGAAAAACAACTTTGTTGCACAATCGGATCTTATCAATATGCCACAACACAATACGCCGCTAACAGTCAGTTTCAATATGGGCAAGGCACACCTATTCCACCCAGAAACAGGTGATTCACTTTTTTAACTTTCCTTGCGGGTAAATGGCGCGGGTTTAGATGTTAGTGCCTGAATTTGCTCCCACGTCTCCGCATCTATCGGAATACCTTCCCGTTCGCGCTTGCGTTGTTCCTCCCAACCGCGTTCCCCCGGCATCCGAATTGCGTCAACACCAATAGCACGCCTCGCCGATTTGAGATACCCAATAAAACGCTCAATCTCCGCGCTGAACCCCGGAAACTCTCTAAAACTCGCAACGTTGATCGCAAGCACAAACAACCCATTACCGACGCGGGCATCCGCGCCTTGGCTACACCCGGCACCTGTAAGGGCACCTGATAGGATATCAACAATAACGCTCAGACCAAATCCTTTGTGTGCAGCAATCCCACCGAACGGTAATAAAGCAGCAGGTGGCGTGCTGTAGAAGTCGTCCGCCTTTGTCGTTGACTCACCTGCTGCGTCAATCAACCAGCCGTGTGGAAGTGCCGCGTCCTGATGCTGTTGAACCCGAATTTTACCGGATGCGACAACACTCGTAGACATGTCCAATACGATCGTATCTTGCCCCTCAATCGGCACAGCACACGCGATCGGATTCGTAGAGAGCCTGCCTTCAACGCCGCCGTGTGGCGCGACACACGTACCACCGCCGTGGTCGTTTGCCATGAGTAACCCAATCATCTCCGCATCCGCTGCGAGACACGCATATCCACC
Organism: Candidatus Poribacteria bacterium; assembly: GCA_009845545.1. GTDB lineage: Bacteria > Poribacteria > WGA-4E > WGA-4E > WGA-3G > WGA-3G. The sequence continues at coordinate 19,453 of VXZK01000230.1, read as the reverse complement.
TAACCGACCCACCTCATTGCACCGTGAGACGGCAACGGAACTGATGTCTGTCTGTTTTGCCTTCTCAATCGCCAATTCAACGGCGCGCGTCGCAATCACAGGACCGAACCCCCAATGCCCATCTAACACCGCGATGGATGCGGATGCGTGCAGTGTTTCTATTAGCGCATTGGGCTGAATTAATCCTGCTTCCAGTTCGCGTACATATTTTGCGAGATGGATAACACCGTGTGAATCGTGCCCGACACGATTGGCATCCACCATGGAGCGGGTTACGATTTCCGCTTCGGCTGCGGGGATGTTTAATTTTTCAAAGACGTTAAGGCAAATAGCGGTGAGCTCTTCAGCTGTAAAGTTCGGCATTACGAGGCTCCTTGTATGGGGTCCCGTTATTTTACAAACCCCCATCAGTGTTGTCAAGCGTAAACGATACTATTTCAAAATAAACGATTCTCATTACCGAAAAACTGGTTTGTAGTAGCGCAATTCATTGCGCTCTTACATACAAATACCTCATAGGGCTTACGCAATTTTGACCGTAACACTTGGTTTTAGAGGCAGATACTGAGAAAAACACGGGCATTTAGGGGCCACAGGCTAACAGCCTATGCTACAAAAGAGCACGCTGCGTAAGTCCTACCTCATAGAGTTCCAAGATCTTCATAATGGGACTTTATTTTTTCAGATTTGGTATATAAAAAATTTAACTCGTTGTGAGATTTTCCGACGAAATCTGCATTCATATCTTATGAAAGCACAAAACCTTTCTCCTTTTAAGGTTCGCAATCCTGCTTTCAATTGGAGTGACTCTATAACAAGTGACGAATGAACAAAGGTCGGATGCAAGCCTCGCTCGCCAAATCCTATCTGGAGATGAAAAGGCTTTTGATGCACTTTATAAGCGGCACAAGCAACGTATCCACCAATATATTTTCAAAAGAATAGGCGACTGGCACTATGCTGAGGAACTCACCAATGACACATTCCTCAAAGCGAAAGAGCATCTACAAACGCTTAGAGAACCTGAGAAGGTTTTGAGCTGGATGTTCGGTATCGCCAACCAACTTATCGCAGGTTGGCATAGGAAAAACCAAAAGAAGAAACGTCTCGTGTTAAAATTCTGCGATGATGTGCAAGTTACAGCTGCCAACATGAATTGGATAATGGAGGAGCACACGCTCTATGAAGAACGATATGAAAAGCTCTGTGAGGCGATAGGGCAACTGCCTAAATTAGAGCGGAGGATGCTCCATCTACAATTTGCAAACAAGAGTTACGAGGAAATTGCCGAAATATGTACTATCTCTGTGGGGGTTGTAAGAAATCGGCTGTCTCGGGCAAAGAAGAAACTCAAAGCCTGGGCGGCAGCTTGGAAAGCAGCGAACGCCGAGGGCCTAGACTTGGATTTCTCTGAGTTTCATAAGGGAACGGATAGATAGCACCGTTGGCTCGTTCGCGTTGTGTCTTGGTTACCTGTTGATTTATTTTTTTTTGACAAGAAAGTAAAGCGTGGTGTAAAATGATTCTTAAGGCTTTATCTTCTATTCCGATTTTACTGTTTTTAGTCGCTGCTTTACCTTTTCAGGCAGCGGCTCACCCATGGCGTGAATTGGGTCGGGAAGCTTTAAGGAACGTTGTCCGTTATATTCTCATAGGGACCGGCACCCGCTTAGGAAGGAGTGCCTGATGCGAGAACGCGTTTTGCGATGGCTCCCTATTGCTCTCTTTTTACTTTTGGCGACGTTTAGTTATGCCGTGCGCGCGAAAAATGCGGCACAGACCCCGTGTCGCCCAAGTCCCGAAATCTGTGAACCCCAACAAGACCCCCCGCCGTGTCAACCGATGCTCTGTCCGGACGCGGACAGACGATAACACGGGCGGATAACAAAGGAGAAATGAAATGTTTATCCGAAAATACTGGCTACCGCTCTCGGTATTTCTCGTGGCAATCGCTGGCGTAGGGCTTTACCTGCTTGCGACGCAGCCCCCGAAAGAACCGATTGTGATTTACAAGGTGGTTGAACCTGAGAAACCGACCGAGCAACCGAAGGCAGAAGCCCCCGTGGGGGATACCTCGCAAGGTGGACACGTCCACGCAGATGGCACTTGGCACGAGGGACCGCATGAGACAGAAGTGCAAAGACCTGACTCTCAAAGCGACGCACAACGCCACAGCACTGCATCCCCCGTCCGCTCAGGTCCCCCCGAAAACAGACGTATGGGACTCCCTGAAGATATTCTGAGTCCAGAATACATCGCAATGGTCAAAGCAGCCGTCCAGACATCCATTGCCCTATTTGACGAGCGAACGGAGGACGGCTTAACCGTACCTGAATTTACTCACGCTCGTAATCTGGTGACAGAATCACGTTGGGATGCACATAGGTGTCTCCAGAGATTTTTTGATGATACTCTAAACAATAGGGCATATCTGGAGAAATATGAGCAGATCATAGCATTAGATCATCCGTATAGGGATTTTGTAGATGGCCGGTATCCAAGACCGAAGTTGAATGCGGATCAGTTGGCAGAGATAGAGAAAGCCGCCGATGAGTTGGATGCTATCCTTCCGAAGAACCCTCTCGGTGGAGAGCCGTTGCCGAATCCGTACAGAGAACGGCTACAAGAGGAGGAGAACCGATGAAATATATTTTGACGATAGGGCTTTTACTTTCACTGGTCTGTTGCGTTGTTGTCTACGATGTCTCCGCCGATGCTCCTGACGCGCATGGTATGGCGGATATAAGGAATGCGACGTCAGAGCAAGAGCGGCATCAAAAGGTTATAAACGAGTATATAATTGATCGGGATCGCTTTATATCACTGGCAAATGATCTGAAAGTCGTGGGCGGGGGTGCGGTTGGTTCGCTGAAAACGATCTTAGTCTCTACACTGACAACCACGAACCACGATAAAATCGCCACTGCTTTTGGGTTGGCGACCCGCACGGTGCTTTCTATTTATGGGAGTTCAAGTGTGGCAAGTATGATAGACTCTGCGATTAGCAATGCGAATAGTTATCACGGCTCGGCGCAGTATCTGTATAACAATCCCACAAGACTCATCGGTTATGATTCCGCGAATTCGGCGATAGAGGCGTGGCATAAGGCCGGTCAAGCGACAGATCACTATAATGCGTATCATTCCTCGGTATCGGAAAATGCACCGAGTCCCCCGATCGGACCAGGCAATATTAACCTCCCGCAGTTTGAATGTCCTGGTCCGTGTACGAATACGTATAACACGGTCTCGGAAGCGTCAGATGTCCATTATGAAAAGTGTGGGACGGGTAAGAATGTAGATGTCGAGGCCGCCGAAACTGGGCAGACGTATCCGTCTATAATTCTCCTGTCCCGCACCGTGAAGCAAGGGTGCGGGCGTTCCTATTACGACTGTCCGAGTGTTCTGGATGAGGAGCATAAGGAACGGACATGTACGAAACGGGTAGAGGTCGTTTCTGACTTTGATGGTCAGACGTACTACCATACCTGCGGTAAGTCGTACCGTAGGTGTATGGGGCATACACGCAAGCACACGGGGGCATGGAACACCGAACATTCGGATTCCGTAAGTACAGAGAATCCAGTTGTCTCCCCTCCCCCTACCCCGACACCAACGCCACCGCCGTCTCCAACGTATCATGCGTGTGGAGATCATGAGACCTCAGTCTCGGGTGATCATTCTTTACAGGCGAGTTGTTCGTCGACCGATTCTAACGGGAATTCCTGCACCGTAACGAGTTTCTATGCCTGTGACTCCCATACACATTCCTATCCAGCACCACCGCCACCGCCGACAACGGTCGCCTGTGGTGGTGCGAGTTATACGGGGTGTTCTGGCGCGTCAAGTCGGACGGCACACCATGTCCCGTCGTGTAGCAACGGTTGTGGCAATGGCTACTGGACGTGTTCTTCGACAGCAATTTACAATCACGAGACGCAGCTGACGTGTCGTCGCTGTGGAACGTCGTTTACGCGTTGTTCTAACGGGACCTGCACGCACAATGGGCAGACGTATTCTTATCACTGGGCGCAGTAGCGAGATGTCCGAAACACAATCAACCCTTTTCAACCGACGCGCCCGTTATCTTTCTATAGCGGGCGCGTTTGTATTACTGGCGATCTTCTGGGTTTCCCTTGATACACCGAACCGGGCGATGGAAACCGAGCCGGTGAAGATCACACCGTCGCCACGGCACCAGCACATCCACTTCCAACCTTCCGTCCCTCCATCCTTCCATCCTTCCACACCCGCGTCGTTCTACCAGACCATCATTGACAATAACCTGTTCTGTCCGTTAGGGTGGACACCACCCCGGCCGATTGAACCCTATCGCTTGCTTGGCACAAAACTTGCCTCAGACGAGACCACACCTCCACAAGCCATTCTACAATCCACCACAGGATATCAAACATATATCGTGACATTAGGTTCAAACCTCAACGCAAGCACCCAAGTGGTAGACATCCAGTCGAAGCAGGTGACACTCTCCACGCAGGGGCAGCAACGCACACTAATGCTACTGATCGGTTTCTGACTTCTTTGGGCGAAACGCCTACCTCTGGATCCAATGAAGGACCGCCAGCGGAGAAGTGGATGTGAAAAGTGTCATGCCCCTTACAAGTCATTAGTTTCTTTGGAGGGAATCGCGACCAGAGGCCGCTCCTACAGCAGAGAGAAATTGCGTGTTATGTTTCTTTCGCCTGCTCTAACAATTCTGCTAACCGGTCAGCAAAACGGAGCTGACTGTCGTCCTCTGGTTCATAACCGATTACCTTTCGGGCGTTGGCGATACTCCAAAACTTATGCGTATTATCACTGATGCCGTAAAAAATTTGGAATGGGATGCCGTTTTCGTCTTCTATATTCTCCGTCTCAATGCTCTTAACGAAGAGTTGCACCTGATCGCGGACACTCAAATACGCGCCGAGTCCACGGTGCATCGCCTTCAAATCGTCTGCTGACGAATTCGCCATATCTGTCTCCCGCGGACCACCGATCCGTAATTGGACATTCTGAAGTTTCTTACTGTCAACATGTCCCGTAGCAAAAACAAAACCGAGATGCTCATAAGCCTCTTTTGCCCAACCGTAGAAGTTATCTGACAATGGACGCATCTCTGGCGTTACCACATCCCACTTATCTGCCCAGATAAGCCGTTCATAATAATCGGCAGCGTGGTTAGAACTACAGACAACCACGCGTCGGACATCCGTTTCAACACAGGTCTGGTAGAGATTGTATGCCATCTGAACATTGGCGAGTTCGTTCTCAAAACTGCCGCCTTTAAAAGCACAGTGAACGACCGCGTCAACGCCTTCAAAGTAGTATCTGTACGCATCTCGGTCAGGGTCGGTAAGTTCAGCAATCTGAATACCCTCAACCTCTTCTCCCTGCTGATTCGTGGTTCTCACGTCCAGCAGTACGAGTTCATAGCGTTCACGAAATTCAGGGAGCATCCGGCCAGCAATATAGCCAGAGGCTCCAGTGATAAGGACTTTTCTGGGGTTTTGCATGTGGATACCTCTTGTCTCAGTTACCGGTTTCTCATGTCGCCGATTTAGACTTTTTGACAGCAATTGCTTTTTCACTTTTCTCAAATTCTGCTTCAATCGCTTTTATCAATCTTTCCGTTTTACTGTTAGAAGTATTTTTACCTGCCATCTCGTACATCTGTCCAAGTTTGTAGGTGTAGCTTCCGGGGTACTTCCTAACCCGATCAGAATCACCCAAAAAACGGGCGAGCATTTGAAAAAGAAGTTTTCCAGCAACTCTTAGGTTATACGCTCTTTTCAGTTCATCAACTAAGTTTTGATTCGGGGCGACAAACCCACGCTCTCTGAGAAAATTCGGATTCATTTGAGTGTGCCCGGGGAGAACAAGCTCATCTTCATCCAAATCCTTTCCAGTTTGGTGTTCCCTACCTGCTCTAAATTCTTCGACTTCAAAGGCAAACCATTCAACAACTGCCTCTCGCATCTTTTGAAGTCTATTAGCTTCGGGCAATTCAAGTAAATTTTCGAGATGATCTTTTGAGAGTTTTCGGCTAAGTAATGATATATACCATTTTAGGATTTAGAACTTAGGCCGTCACGGACTCGCGTTTTGGAAATGGGGCGAAATCATTATTAAAGCGAAAACCCTCGATCTTTTACATATCCCTCGTATAAATCATTCTCAATACAGTAACCTTCTGTCCAGACAATATCTCCAGGCTGAGGGTTTGTGCAAAACAAACGCTCAAGATCTCTGTCAGCCATAAAAGCGACTGCTACACCGCGAGCGTCGAATAATGTGGTTTTTTGATTGTAAATATTTAGCAATTCATCTATCCCACGTGCATCAAATACACGCGCGTTGCCAGTACCAAAACGGTCACGCACCCACCAATAGATACGTTTATCAGTCTTCCCTTCAACAATAACCATGCGTTTTTGTGCTGAGCGGCGTATCCGATTTAAAAGCCGGTTTAGCCGTGTTCTTGTGTGGGGTGATAGTGCTGGTAAACCAAGTTGATTACGGAGCCTTTCGGATTTCGACTGATGCATTAGTTTCCTTCCAAGTTTAATATATGTTCCTTATCAGGAAACTGATCGTAGATAAACTCTGAATGTGTTGCAACAAAAAACTGATTCCCCGTTTTTTGTTTAAGCAGAAGCGGTAGTAGGATGTCTTGCCAATCTTGGTGCAAACTTAGTTCTGGTTCATCAATAAAAATGGCTGTGTTGTCACTAAAAGCATTATAGCACAAAAAACTGAGCATCTGCTTCTCGCCGGCAGAGAGTTTGTCAGAGGAAATAGCATCTTTCGCTTCTCCAACAGTAATTCCATCTTTTCCTTCTCCTAAAGTAATTCCGTCGGTAGTTTCCCCGCGAACAACCGGCCCAGTAACACGTATCGCGTCATACCGTAGAATCTTCCGAGACAACTCAGATAACACAGAAAAGGGTTTACTTAACTGTTCTCGTTCCTCGTTAACTTTCTGAATGGCGTTCAGAACAACCGAAGGATCTTGAGGAATCTCAGAAACATTTTCCTTATCTGGATTGTTTTGCATCTCTTTTGAAATCTCTTCTAATACTTGTGCCTGACGGGTGGTGATTTCTTCATAGATACCAGCGTATTTGTTCGTGAGTAGTTCACGGAGATCCTCTGTTGAGATTGAAGCGATGAATTTGTGCCCATTGATTGACACCTCATCAGAGAATCTCAACATTGAGGATTGAAGCATTTCTGGTGTAGAAATGAAAAGCCTCATCGCTGAATTATCGGTGTCTGTGGGAACTCTCGAAAAACCCCCTTCAATTCTCCTAAAGGTTGGGAAGAATAGACTCTGCTTGGTCGTTCGCGCGATCCGCTTTTCAAGGGCACTTACCCAATCCACATCCTTCTGGTCAATCTTTCCGGTCTCTGCAGCGATGACGATAGATTCAGACTCTCCTTCTTCCTTACCAAAGCTGTAATCAATCGTAACCCGATTAGGTTTAACGCGTTCCATACTGAAATTGAACATATCCGTTTGAATTGAAATAGTATGAAACGGAATTTCAAGCACAATTTGCTGTAGGTTGCCGCTTATGAAGTACCATATTAACTTCAGCAGGGTCGTTTTACACGAGCCGTTTGGACCAGTAAAGTTATTCAAATCCTCATGGAATTTAAACTTATCACTGAACCGATTATTAAGTCTTTTAACTTCAAGACTTCGTATCATGCTTCATCTCCTTCCTCCAGTTCCAAATGCTGTCATTTTATACAAAACTTAATGCAAATCTAAATGATTATGGTATATTCTAAACAAACTCCTATTGCAGATTTTATCATGGAATCTCCAGTTTTTCTTTACAATGCTGCGCAAGTATCTTCATCTCCGAAATAACTTGTGCCTCAGTTTTAATCAGATGATTAAAAAGCGGCGGCGTAGGTTGCCGATTAAAAAGTCTGTCAAAGAAACTTCGCTGCGCATCTGCTGGTATGCCAGAGTGCGAAACACTAACACGCGACGGTTCTATCCCTAAGTATTCAATTGAAAGATAATGCGCAACCTCTTCTTGCGTGATGTTCCCTTCATAAATGCTGCCTGTATTTCTGCGTCCGTAACTCACGTTATAAACTCTGCCGCTTGTATGACTGAGCACAGTATAGCCACCCGCGTCAACAGTTTCGTTCCAACACTTTTCAAATCCGTTTTTCGGCAAACGTTCACGGAGTTCTTCGGCAGAACGCACCACAAATCTATTCGGATGCGGTGTTTTGATAATAAGGAAGCCTTCATCTTGCGCCGCTAATTCGGGTTGCGCTGTGAGTAGATCAACAGAATCCAAGGTCCAGACAACACCATCTCGGATGCCCTTCGCCATGTTATGATGTCTCTCAACAAATTCGCCATTCAGTGAATGCAGGCGATAGCCACCTGTCCTGTTAAAGGTCTCCCGTAATTTTCGACGGTGTTCTATCACAGAGAACCGCTTGTTAGGGACCGGTATCTCTAACCGAAGTGTATATCCGGTTTGTAAATCGGTGGTGAGGTTCAACTGGGATTGGCGAAGTTCAGCTAATCGGGTCAAAGCCGTCTGACTTTTGGATAAGACGCGCCCAATGAGGTACTCGCGGCGAAGCATAGGAATTTCTGTAGCGAGGCGTTCACGCGTCGGCACATCCATCTGTTCCAACATAATTTTGTGTTCCCATCGCGTCCCGCGCTCATGCATTAAAATTTGGAATTGCTGCGTATTGCCAGCAGTTCGGATATAACCGAGGGCTGTCCATGGATCAAAGGTCGCGCGGTAATTGCCACTGGTTTCCGCATCCCCATTCGCCAAGACGCAATCTCGCCGTTCATATCGCGAATAGAGCCCAAATTGAAACTCAAAATCTTCGTAGGGCGATAACGCCTCTCGCAAATCGCGTGCGAACTCGCTGCCCCGTGCGAACCGTTTGAAAATTTGCTCCGTGCGTTGTGGTTGGTTGAGGGCATCAAGGAACGTTCCAATCGGGATACCACCTTCTTCCACGCCTTCGTCTTCACTTTTTCCAAAGACCTTGGTTTTGGTTTTGAAAGGCGGATTCCGGAGAGAGACACCGCGTTGTGAGACCAGTTGCAACGCCGCATCGTCTGCTATATCCTTGAGCGCAGGCGCGTCACCGAGGATCTCCGCGAGCTTGGCATCGTCAATCTTTTCCGTTAAATCGACACCACGTTTCAGTTCAGCGAAATGGATAATATCGTCGAGGTTGTACTGGAGCGGTGCACTTGAAGAGAGATTATCGTAGTTAGAGCGATGGAAGCGGATGCGCGGCTTGATGCGAAAGACCGGCGTGAGGCCGTAATCTTTCAGCAACACATACAACGTGACGGTATAGGAATCCTCGTGCACCTTCTGTGCAAGGATGCCGTCGTGTTTTGCGTCATTTTCCACGATTAACCGCTCTTGGACAAGATGGCTATCGTTGCTGAAAATCATCATCCGATGTTCTTCTCTGTTATCATCAACTAACATGGATGCTCCCTCCTTTAATCGTCATCAGTTTTTTAAACGATCAGCGTCTCGGCCTCGCTCGACTCGGTGCCACGAGGGTTCCTGATGCGTCTCCACGGGGACGACTCTCTCAAGCCTTCTCAGGACTCACCACTGCTGAAACGCTGCGGAATTTGCCGAAAACCCGTGTGAAACGAAGTGGAACACGGACCAGATTTTAATAGTTCAAAAAACGTTGTCGTGCCAGTGCTGCTGCGCCAAGGATACCGGAATTGTCGCCGAGTTTCGCCCGCACAATCTGGACTCCATCTAATGTATTTGGGAGTGCATATTTTTCTGCCGCTGCACGGATATTATCCAAAAACGTATCGTCAAGGGCTTCAACGACACCGCCGCCTAATATAATCATCTCAGGATTTAAGAAATTCACGATAGAACCAATGCCGACACCGAGGTATTTTGTCGCTTTTTTGAAAACTTTCAAGGTGAGTTTATCGTTTGAGCGAACCGCCTTCGCCAAGACACCACTCCGAATAGCACTCAGATCGCCATCGGTGAGTTTGGAAATCACACTCTTTTTTCCTTTTTTCTTAATAGCCTTCTGGAGCTGCTTTGTCATCGCTGTGCGGCTTGCGAGTGCCTCCAAACAGCCACGTGTGCCGCATCCGCATTTCGGTCCATCGGCTTTGACGATGATATGCCCGATTTCGCCAGCCGTTTTACTTGCACCGTGGAACAACTCACCGTGCAGGATAATGCCGCCACCAATACCAGTGCCTACGAAAATCCCGACGACGTTTTGGACACCTTTTCCCGCGCCGAACGCATGCTCGCCGAGCGTCCCAACGTTCACATCGTTGTCAACGAAAGTCGGAATGCCGGCGCGTGCTTCAAGTTCAGCCTTCAATGGGACATCCCGCCAACCGAGGTTCGGCGCAAAAATAACAACGCCTGTCTCTGGATCTAGCGGTCCCGGCGCGCCGATCCCGACGGCTTCAATTGAGGCTGCATTAACACCTGATTTGCCAATAGCCTGTTGAATAGAGTCGGCGATCCGATCAATGACAACAGATGTGCTTGCGTCCGCCTTCGTTGGAACTTTGGCTGTACCCAAGATATTGCCTTCCGCGTCTATGACAGCGGACAGTATCTTAGTGCCACCCATATCTACGCCGACAACGTTGGTGCTCATTTCAAATAGTCTCCCGTATACACGTTTTCCACGTGTCCTTTTACGATTGAATTGGTTCTGCTACCAAAAATGATAGCAGTTTCCGTTTAAAATCTGCAGCGGATAGTTGTTCCCACGTTTCCAGAAATTTTTCATAATCTGCGTCTCGGGTTTCTTTCATCTGAGCAATGAGCTGAGTGATACCCGGTGCCGCGGCACCCCGCTCTGATGGGTGTATATAATCGGTTAAGACTTCCAAGACGACATCAGCGTCATGGATATCGCCGAGAATCTCTTGCAAATCGACAATTACTCCCAAGAATTCAGCAAAACGTTTGTTGGCCACCACAGGAACTTCTCTGGAATGCGTTTTTGGAGACCCGTAAGCGAGACGAAAAAGTTCCATCGTATACCGGAGACGTTTAATCGAAATTCGCATATTATGAAGTTCTTCACGCCGCGCTGCGTCCCGAATGAACGGCTCCCACGTGTAAACCTCTTCAACCTTCTGTGGAAGAATAATACGTGCGTTTTCGCGATAGCTGCGCAGCGGTTTAACGCCGGTGATTTTATGCGCTTTTGCCATTTTTAATTTCCTAAACAGAGCAATGCTAACGTCCTTCATCGGGGTTACAAACCCCGCCTACAAAGAATTCCAAAAACTCGATCTCAAAACCGGTCGCTTCAAGTTTCGCGAAAAGCCTTAGCATCGGTTTTCGGGCATCTTTGTGTTCCTGCTGTAGATGTTCTATTAACCCACGGATATCTGCTTGTTCGGATTCAGGTAAAGCGGCTAATTCTTTTTCAAATCGGGCGATCAGGACATCCAAATCACGTACGGCTCCCAATGTTCGGGTTATCGATTTTACTTTTTTGTAGTGTTTATTAAACGCCTTCTCAGGAAAACAGTCAACGAAATTATCCATTGCGGCACGCAAGCGACGCGAAGTGACGCGCATCTCATGGACAAATTCAATATCGCTACCGTCCTTAGCCCCTTCTTTAGAGGACATCATTTGATGAAAATAGTTAACGATGATCTGCCGCGCGCAAACTTCCAACGCTTCATCGGGTGAGATATTCTCGGTTTTCGGTGCTGTGGTTTCCATTGTCCTATGCTTCCGCTGATCCACTAAAAGATGTCCGCTGAATGTGTTTTGGCGATGATATTTCGGAGGTTCGGGAAAGCGCCGTTGGATCAACCGAACAATCGTAGAAATAAACAGTTCATCGACATCGTGTGTGGCGATAATTGTTTGACCCTGCATTAAGATTTCGCACGTTGGCGGAGCAGATGATCTGTGAGGACAAGTGCCGTCATCGCCTCCACAATTGCAGGCGCACGCACTAATACACACGGATCGTGTCGTCCGCTTGCCTCTAACGTCACCTCGTTTCCGTCTATATCAACCGTCTGTTGCGGCTTGCCGATCGTTGCTGTCGGTTTGAAGGCGATTTGGAAGACGATATCTTCGCCGTTTGAGATACCGCCTTGTGTGCCACCGGAATTGTTCGTGCGGGTCCGAATGCGCCCCGCCGCGTCGCTTTTTTCTACATAAAAGGCATCGTTGTGCTCGGAACCCGTCATCGTAATGCCGTCAAACCCCGATCCGATTTGGAAACCCATTGTCGCGGGCAGGGACATCATTGCTTTTGCCAAATCCGCTTTGAGTTTATCAAACACTGGCTCGCCGAGTCCAACGGGGACGTTACGCGCAACAGATTCGATGATACCACCGAGAGAATCTCGGTCCCGCCGCGCCTGATCAATGCGTTCCGCCATTTTTGGACTCACAATCGGGTCAGGACACCGCACAGGGCTATCTTCTATCTGTTCGAGTGTCACTGTGTCTGTATCCACTTCCGCTGATAGTGTATGAATCTGTTTGACATAAGCGAGCGTCTCAGTGCCAACATTCTCGCGTAAAATTTGCTTCGCAATCGCCCCCGCAGCAACGCGACCGATGGTCTCCCGCGCACTCGCTCTACCACCCCCTTGCCAGTTTCGGATACCGTACTTCTGTTGATACGTGAAATCGGCGTGTGACGGACGATAAAGGTCTTTCAGATGGTCGTAGGCTGAAGGACGCGCATCTTTATTCCATACCAGCATGGAGATAGGCGTTCCGAGCGTCTTGCCTTCAAAGACCCCAGAAAGTATTTCGACTTCATCACCTTCTTGACGCTGGGTCGTGAGACGGCTTTGCCCCGGCTTCCGCCGGTCAAGTTCAAATTGTATCGCGGATATATCTACGTCGATTTGCGGTGGACAGCCATCAACGACAACGCCGACAGCACCACCGTGTGACTCACCCCAAGTCGTAATCCGAAAAAGATGACCGAACGTATTCATTTTTAATTACATAGGCACTTTGGAAGCGCGCCTTTTACTTTTAGGATTGTATATTTTAGACATCTTGTGATATACTATAGCAGATGCTGTCCTAAAATGCAAGCAATTTTCGGTACCGCTTCAGGGTTATTTAGTTTTCGGTTTTTTCGTCCAATTTTGCGCCCCAGGCCCGGTAGGTACGGTTTTGCGGCGTACACGCCCAAATGCGATCTGCATTCCTAACCGGGGTCCCCACCCGTTACTGGGAAGGGGCACCGGACTTGAAAAAGAAGACTCAAAAATTGCGACAATCTGACAATTTATTTAAAATTAAATGCCCCTGGGCGCCGCTTGCAAAGCGAAAACTTGCTATTTAAAAGAAGAGGACAAGAGGACTTATGGTATCATTTTTTAAACGCTATATTGCCCTAATTCTGATTTTTATAGGGATTGTGTTCTTGTGGGATACACTGTTTGTGTATCCGCTCAAAATCTTCGTGGTGTTCATGCATGAGGTGAGTCACGGGCTTGCTGCAATTGTGACCGGCGGTAGGATCGTCGAAATTCAGATTAATCCACAGCAGGGTGGGCATGCACTGACACAAGGCGGTTCTCGGTTTTGGACGTTGACAGCAGGCTATCTCGGCAGCCTACTCTGGGGTGGGCTTATCCTGCTGCTGGCAGCGAGGACGCATCTTGATAAGGCGATTAGCATTCTTATCGGTTTGGGCATGGTCGCGATCTCTATCGGTTTCGGTGAAAGCACATTTACCTATCTATTCGGCATAGGCTTTGGGGTCGTGCTGCTCGCTGTCGGGTTTTTTCTGCCAGAGGGCGTCAACGATTGGATCCTACGCGTCATCGGCGTAACAAGTTGCCTCTACGCAATCCTTGACATCAAGAGTGATGTACTTGACAGATCGCATCTGCGTTCAGATGCACGGATGCTCTCAGAAGTGACAGGCTTTCCAACGGAGTTCTGGGGCATACTCTGGATTCTTATCGCAATCGGTCTCACGTTATGGTTCCTCTACCTCGCAGGCAAACCCATCACAGTCGCTGAACCAACCGCTACCGAAGCAGATCTCTAATTGTGCGCTATCCCCCTAACGGTTGAACGCTCACGTCTGCTCAGGAATTCCGTATCAACCAAATGGACTAAAGTTTGCCGACGATATCCCACTAAAGTGGAGAAACCACACGCCAAGACCTAATAGAAAAAGTGGAACACAGATAAGTACAATGAGGATGAAAAATCCCCATATCCATGAACCTTTGGATTTAGCAATCGTTGCCAGACGTGCAAGTAGCATGCCGCCGCATATCATAATTATAACGACGAGACCGAATACCGCCATTGTCAGCATTTCTTGTTATCTCCTTCCAAGAGCCTAACTTGCAACCCTCGCTAATATGAGACACCCTTCAAAAAGTCCCATCACCCTACGCGCAACACTGATCGGTATCATCCTCATACCCTTTAATAGTTACTGGGTGCTACACCTCAGTTATATCTGGGATTCCAACCGTCCCACGAGTTTGGCGTTGCTGTTCAATGTGTTGTTTACGTTGCTTGTACTTATTGGAATCGGTGCGATCCTCAGGCGTTTGCGTCCCACATTGGCGTTCACGCAGAGCGAATTGCTAACCATCTATGCGATGCTGTGCCAAGCCTCCGTTTTCGCTGGACGCGATATGTTACAAGTCTTAGTGCCATTGATGGGCAACGGTTTTTGGTACGCGACAACCGAAAACGAATGGACGCAACTCTTTCATCAGCATCTCCCCGAATGGCTTGTCGTTGGAAAGCAAGAGGTGTTACGCGGTTTCTATGAAGGTGAATCCACGTTCTATCTTCAGACACACGTCCAAGCATGGCTGCTGCCGACGCTGATCTGGGTCGGTTTCTGCCTCGTCATCGGCGTAACAATGCTCTGCCTGAATGTGCTTTTACGCAAACAGTGGCAGGAGCACGAACGATTGACCTATCCAATTGCGCAACTCCCGTATGAAATTACGCGCGCAGCATTGAATGTAGGCAATCTCCGAACCACGCCGCATCTGTTTTTTAATCGACGGATGATGGTTGTCGGTTTAAGCATCGCTGCTATCCTAAACCTGCTCTATAGTTTACACCAGATTGATCCTGTTTTTCCAACAATTCCGCTCTATCGCGGGTTTCGGCTTCCCGACAAACCGTGGAGCGCGATGAATAACCCAGGCTTCCGTATCAGTTTCTTCCCGTTTGCTATCGGAGTCGGTTTCCTAATACCGCTCGATTTAGGGTTCTCTTGCTGGTTTTTTCATCTGTTTTGGCACTTTCAGAGGATTATTGGCGAGAGTTTCGGGTGGCGAGGTGCTATCGGATTTCCGAAAGAGATGGCACAAATTCGCGGTGTATGGATGGCACTGTTTCTCTGGACACTATGGATGGGGCGCGCACACATCAAGGTAGTACTGCAAACCGTTTTCGGTAGGCACGCCTCCACCGCTAACGATGAAGGTGAAGCGCTGCATTATCGGACAGCCGCGATTGGAGCGATCATCGGATTTATTTTCATTCTGGCGTTCTGTATCAAGGCAGGGATGTCCCTCTGGTTTGCGTTCCTATTCTTCGCGCTCTATTTCGCGATGTCGGTGACGATCACGCGTATCCGTGCCGAACTCGGTCCGCCTGCACACGATCTTTACAACGCCGGTCCTGATTTACTCTTAACAGATGCGCTCGGCACGCGCCGCATCGGCAACCGGAACCTCTCGGTAATGTCGCTCTTCTTTTGGCTAAACCATCTCTCTTACCGCGCACACCCGATGCCGCATCAGTTGGAGGGGTTGAAACTCGCGCATCAAACCCGTTTCAATCCGTCCCAATTGCTCTGGGTATTGGCGATCGCTATCTTCGTAGGTGCGCTCTCCGCTGCGTGGGGGCACTTACATCTCTCCTACCAAGTCGGCTTAGAGCAAGCGCGTTCGTGGTATGCCCGCGCCGCTTTCAACAGACTTGCGGGGTGGCTCTATAACCCCAGCGAAACGAGCATCAGCGGTATGCTCTATACTGCGGGTGGATTTGGTTTTGCTGTGAGTCTCCTGCTCTTGCGATGGCGGTTCATTCAGTGGCCCCTACATCCTGTCGGGTATGTCGTCTCAAGTTGGTGGACATTTACCGGGTTATGGTTTCCACTCTTAATCAGCTGGACGGTCAAACGGATTCTGCTCTCGACCGGCGGTGTTCGGTTATATAGGCGTTCAATCCCGTTTTTCATCGGTTTGGTTATCGGTGATGTGATCGTCGCATCCATAATCAGTATTTTGGGACTGATTTTTGATTTTCGCGTGGTCTATTTGAGTTGGTAAATCTATTTCCAAGGAAACGCGAAAAATTGTTTGACATCCAAGATGTATTGGTGCTAAACTTTTCGTGCAGAACCGAAGTGTTAATTTTAAAACATGCTTCAAAAACATATTATCTATAGGCGCATATACTATGAAACGACATCATATTGTTGGTATTATCGCTGGGATATGTAGGATAGGTTTCACAGTACGCAGTGCCCTTTCGGAAAATATCATTGATGCACTTATCGACTTCACCCTATTCTCTATTGTAGCAGTTTCAACTTTTTTTAACGACAAATTACCTCCGAGATGGTCCCAACCGGTATTGCCATCGCGGATACCTATTGTTTTAGTTTGCATTGCAGTGCTTGCGTGACTTTTTCTTAATTATCCTCGTTAGTAATGTCAAAACCACCGTCATTTACATAAAATGGACACAACAGACTTGTCACTCAGTGTGAATATCGGCGGGATCCGGATGCGGAACCCTGTCATGACAGCATCTGGCACATTCGGCTACGGCTCTGAATATGCAGATTTCGTGGATCTGAACCGGCTCGGCGCGGTGGTCGTTAAAGGCGTTACGAGTGTGCCGTGGTCCGGCAATCCGATGCAGCGCATCATGGAAACGCCTTCTGGTATGCTCAATGCGATTGGGTTGCAAAATGTCGGTGTAGACAGCTTTATATCACAGAAGCTACCCTACCTGCGCGATTTTGATGTACCGGTGATCGTTAACGTCTGCGGCAAAACCGTTGAAGAATACTTGACGGTCGTTGAGAAACTAAATACAGCAGATGGTGTCGCTGGTGTAGAACTCAATATCTCCTGCCCAAATCTGGAGTGCGGCGGTATGAGTTTCGGTGTTGATGCAACGTTGGCGCATCAACTTGTCAAAGAAGTCCGTTCAGAAACGCGTTTACCGTTACTGGTGAAACTATCCCCAAACGTCACAGATATTACTGTAATCGCATGTGCCGTTGAGGATGCCGGGGCAGATGCACTCTCTGCCATCAATACCCTTCTCGGTATGGCGATTAATGCAGAAACGCGGAAACCAGAACTCGCAAACATCACAGGCGGTCTCTCTGGTCCTGCAATAAAGCCTGTAGCATTGCGATTGGTCTGGGAGGTTTACAAAAGCGTCTCCATTCCAATCGTCGGGATGGGCGGCATTATGACTGCAACAGATGCTATCGAATTTTTTATCGCCGGAGCATCCGCTGTGGCGGTCGGGACAGCAAACTTCGTCAATCCACAAGCATCAATGGAAGTCGTAAAAGGCATACATGCCTATCTCAAAAACGCAAATATGAGATCAATGAAAGAACTGATTGGAAGTTTGCAAGTCGGTTCATAATTACCGCAATTCATTAAACAACTTTTACCGGAGGGCATCATGCAAAAATCTCCTTTTTTCCAACAATATATCGAAGAAGCAAGAGAAGCCGCGAAACAGGAAGGTCTTGAACAAGGTGAGAGAAGAGGCATGATCGAAAGCATCATCACATTGCTTGGGGTACAATTCAAGACTGATGCCGTTCATGCTTTAAAGCCGGCTCTTGAATCTATAGACGATATGCAGGACCTCAAACAAGTGCTACTTACAGTTCCGGAATCTGACAGTCTCGAAGCGTTCATGCAATCTCTCAATAGGTAGAAATCTAAGCAATTAACGGGTATACTTACAAAATGTTCCAGGGGAGGAAAATGCGGCATCTGGTAACACTCGACGATTTGTCGAATTTTGAAATTGAACAGATTTTTCGGCTCGCAACGGGTATGCAGTCGCAACAAGAGACATGGGCAGGGATCTGCCGAGGGAAATTGCTTGCAACGCTCTTCTATGAACCGAGCACACGCACCCGACTCTCTTTTGAGAGTGCTATGGAACGACTCAACGGGAGAACCCTCGGCTTCTCTGATCCGCGTGCAACCTCTACTGCTAAAGGTGAAACCCTCGCAGACACCGCACGGATGGTAACGAATTACGCCGACCTCATCGTCGTCCGGCACAACTGGGCGGGTGCGGCGCGTGTTATCGCACACCACGCACATGTCCCGGTCATCAACGGTGGTGACGGCAGCCACACGCATCCGACACAAGCACTTGCAGACCTCTATACGATTATGCGACGGAAATCTGAGATACAGGGGTTAACCGTCGGTATTTGCGGAGATCTTCAGTTTGGACGGGCGGCACACTCCTTTTCCCTTGCAGTCGCGCGATTCGGTGGAAATTTAATTCACATCGCGCCGAAATCCTTACAAATGCCGCCTTGGGTGCTCGCGAAACTTGAACACTGCTATGGGGAGGTACCCCTTGAGGTAGAAAGTATCACAGAGGTGATTGACAGGTTGGATGTTATCTATGTCAATCGACTGCAAGAAGAACGACTCCCGCCGGATATGGATGCTGCTACGGTTCGTGGAAGTTATCTGTTGAATGCCGCTGTTATGAAACACGCCAAACCCGACGCGATGATTATGCATCCGCTCCCCCGCGTTAACGAACTCGCTTATGAGTTAGACGATGACCCACGTGCCGCTTATTTTGAGCAATCCGCTAACGCTGTCCCGGTTCGGATGGCACTGATCGCCAGTCTCATGGGGTTAGAACAACTCATCTTAACACAACCCCCGAAACGAGACATCGCTGCGACTGAAAAACTTTGTGAAAACACAAATTGTGTCACCAACCACGAGACCTATCTAACGCCTGAGTGTGAAACGTTTGATGCGACTGTTAAGTTACACGCCTGTGCCTACTGCGGAAATCTTGTATCTTGAGATAATAGATTCACTTATCTTCTGTGGTTTCGCCGGTTCGTAGCGGCTCCTTCTCAAGGATCGCCAACTTTACCGTCCGCCAGAACAGGTCTCCAGGACCGACAGCATGCCATTGCCCATCTATGTACGCGTGTCCGTTTGCGGGGTTTACAGCCCATACACCGATCTCCGAAAAGAGCCGCACCTGCTGAGATGAGATAGAACGCTCGGTTTGAGGAGTGGGAATTTTATCAGGCGGCGTTGAGATGCCGGTTGGTTGAGCATCTGTCTGTTTATTAGATTCTGTCTTATATAGGACTTACGCACTCCCCTGGTAGGTGCGGTTTCTAACCGCACCGAACCCTG